>BFBT01000001.1:2866657-3185174 GCA_003112755.1 Lawsonibacter asaccharolyticus
GCCCGTAGCCCATGGCGCCGGAGGTGTCTCCCGGGTCCAGGAACAGGGAGAGCAGCTGGCTGCCGAACAGGAAGATGATCACCGTGATGACCAGGGAGAAGACCACAACCATGAACAGGCAGGCCTTCAGGCCCTCCTTCACCCGGTCGTACTTGCCAGCGCCGATGTTCTGGGCGGTATAGCTGGACATGGCGTTGGAGAAGTTCATGTTGGGCAGCATGGCCAGGGTGTCGATCTTGGTGGCGGCGGTGTAGCCGGCGACCAGCACCTTGCCGAAGGAGTTGACCAGTCCCTGCATCATCATCATGGACAGGGAGACCAGGGACTGCTGGAGCATGGAGGGCAGGCCGATCTGGGCGATGCGCTTTACCGCCGTCATGTGGAACAGGGGGATCTTCATGTTGGCCCGCTCCGGCTCACAGGGCAGCTTCTTCATCCGCTGGAACATCACCACCAGGGAGGCGATGGCACACATTCCCTGAGCGATCAGGGTGGCCCAGGCCACCCCCGCCACCCCCATGTTGAACTGGATAACGAAGAGCAGGTCCAGCACGATGTTGGTCAGGCTGGAGATCATGAGAAAGATCAGCGGCGTTTTGCTGTCCCCCTGGGCGTTGTAGATGCCGTTGAGGGTGTTGTACAAAAACAGGAACACCGCTCCTCCAAAGTAGATCCGCAGGTACAGCCGGGAGTCATCCATAATGTCCGGGTCGGTGCCCAGCAGCTGGAGCAGAGGGCCGGCGAACACCGTCCCCAGGGCCATGATGATGAGGCCCAGCACGCTCAGGGAGATGATAGCGGTGGAGATGGTGGTCTTCATCTCGTGGATGCGCCTGGCCCCGAACAGCTGGGAGACCACCACGTTACAGCCCATAGACAGCCCGGAGGCCACCGCCACCGACAAAAACACGATGGGGAAGGAGGAGCCTACCGCTGCCACCGCGTCCTCCCCCACGAACTTGCCCACTACAGCGGTGTCCACCATGTTGTACAGCTGCTGGAACAGATTGCCCGCCACCATAGGCAGGGCAAAGAAAAACAGCAGGTTGAGAGGCTTGCCCTCTGTCAGATTTTTAACCATCGTCCCCTTCCTCTCCTCTTTTGTATTGCATGACATTTTCGATGATCCGGGACAAAAAGCTGTTATACAGTGTCCGTTCCTCGGAGGAGAACCCCCGGCAGCAGATGTCGTTCCAGCTCTCCAGGATCTTCTGGACGGCCCCAGCGCGCTCCTCCCCAGCCGGGGTAAGGGAGACCTGCTTCTCACGCCGGCACTGGTCACTCACCCAGCGCTCCACTAAGCCACGCTCCTCCAGACGGGCCACACTCCGGGCTACTGCCCCCTTATCCAGGGCGGTCTGGGCCGCGATGTCCTCCTGACGCAGGCAGTTTCCGCCCCACAGAAGGTAGAGTATCATGCCGTCCATAGGCTGGAATCCCAGAGGCGCCAGCTGCTCTCGAAAATACTGCTGCTTGATGCGGCGGAAAATCTCGCTCCGGTCCTGCATGGTCCCTGCCTCCCTTTTTATTGTTGTATCTATCAACAGTTGTATTTTACAATAATTTCTTAACAAAATCTATACACAAAGCTGACAAATTTAGCACTGCCGGGGGGAGACAGGGGAGGATGGGCCGGCGGTTCTTGGAGCAGAACACCACACAGTCCACCTTGTCCGGGAGCGGCTCACAGCAGATGAACCCGCTGGGGAACAGGGGGCGGGGCAGGACGCAGCCCTCTGTAAAGCGCTCCTATGATATTGGCGGTGTTGATGGCCATTTCTCTCCCAACGGGATGTCCTCAAATCCCTGCTTCATATGCGGGGCAACCGGCGCAGTGACCCGCGCGAGCGCGGCAATTTCCTTACTGGGCAGCTGGGCCATAGCCTCGCTCTCCGCCTCGGCGGAGAAGATAATGCTTCGGGCGTAGGCGACGCCTGCCGGGGACAGACAGAGAAAAATCCTGCCTAGGGCAGAAAATGGCCGTCATTTTTGTGATCCTGTGGTATAATAGGATGACCTGTAAAAAACGGGCGGATCATGGGGAACTCCCTGGGATCGCTCTGGAAGACTTGGAAAGGCGGTGCAGCGATGGTCTATACCACCCACTATCAGTCCCCTCTGGGGGCTCTGCTCCTGGCGGCCAGGGGGGACGCACTGGCCGGCCTCTGGCTGGAGGGACAGAAATACTTTCTGGGTTCCCTGAAGGAGCCGGCGGAGCCCATGGAGGGCCACCCCGTGCTGCTCCAGGCCGGGGATTGGCTGTCCCGCTACTTTGCGGGGGAGCGGCCGGATTCCGGTGAGCTGAAGCTGGACCCCGGCGGCGGGGAATTTCGGAGGACAGTCTGGGAGGAGCTGTGCCGCATCCCCTATGGGAGCGTGACCACCTATGGCGCACTGGCCCGGACCGTGGCTGCCCGACTGGGCCGGGCCAGCATGTCAGCCCAGGCGGTCGGGGGCGCGGTGGGCCACAACCCCATCTCTATCCTCATCCCCTGCCACCGGGTGGTGGGGGCGGACGGCAGCCTTACCGGATACGCCGGGGGAATCGACAAGAAGCTCTGGCTTTTGGACCACGAGGGGGTGGAGACGGACCGCTTCTTCGTCCCCGACAACAGCACCGCGCCGTAAGGGAGGGGCCCATGGAGAGAAGGCGATGCAGGTGGGTCAACTTGAAAAACCCCCGCTATATCCGCTACCACGACGAGGAGTGGGGGAGGCCCCACTATGATGACGGCTATCTCTTTGAGCTGCTGGTGCTGGAATCCTTTCAGGCGGGGCTGTCCTGGGAGTGTATCCTGAACAAGCGGGAGAGCTTTCGGACAGCCTTTGACGGTTTCGACTGCCGCAAAGTGGCCGCCTACACCCAGGAGAAGATGGACGCCCTGGCTGCCGACCCCTCCATCGTCCGCAACCGGCGGAAGATCGCTGCGGCGGTGAACAACGCCAGGATCTTTTTAACGATCCAGGAGGAGTTCGGCAGCTTTTCCAACTATCTCTGGCACTTCACCCGGGGGGAGCAGGTGGTCCACCGGGACGGGCTCCTCCGGGCATCGTCGCCCCTATCCGACGCAGTTTCCCGGGACCTGAAGGGAAGGGGGATGAGATTCGTGGGCTCCGTTATCATCTACTCCTACCTCCAGGCGGCGGGGATCATCGACGACCACGAGCCGGAGTGCGACTTCTGCTGCGGCCGGCAGAGGGCAAAGGAGCAGCCTTTGGGGATAGAATAGAGGCCCTCCGGGGCAGGAGGGCGGAAAGAAGGCAGCCCCGCATGGCACGTCATGCGGGGCTGCTCAATGCTGCTCCTGTCAGTTGAACTCATGGGGAGAGAGGTATTTCTGCGAACTCATCGCATAGCCGTTTTGATACTTGACAGTCAGGTAGACAGTCTCCTCCCCGTTGGTGAGCTGTACATAACAAACGCCGTCATCGTCGAACTGATGGGTGATGTCCAGCTTCTCTCCGTAATAGTAGATCCACACCGAGCCGTCATCCTCATAGGAGACCTCCGGCGCGTTGAGATGCTCCATCAGCTCCTCCGGGGTGAGCGGCCGTTCGGTGCCGTCCGGCTCAAAGGCCACACCGCCTCCGCCGCGCTGCTGTGTCTCGCCGTTTTCATCTGTGTACTCCAGCGTATAGTGCCCCGGCTCTACTGTCATGACTGCGTCTGTCTGATCGCCGTGGAGCCAAAGCTGCACCCTGCGCTGGATGCTCCCCAGGTCGGCCGCATAAGCCGCACTTCCCGTAGCCAGCAGGAGTGCGGCCGCGAGGGCGATGACTGCGGTCCTGCGGCCGCTCTTTCTATGCGTCTGCTCTGTCATTTTCATTACCTCCGTCAGTGTGTCGGAGGGGGCATGCAGTGGGGCAAATGCCCTCTGAAACCGTTCCTGCTCTGTCATGGTGATTCCTCCTCCAAAATCGTTTTGAGTTTTGCCCTTGCCCGGAACAGCCTGGTGCTGACCGTTTTTTCCGGGATACGGAGCATGGATGCCACTTCCGCTGTGGAGTACCCCTCATAGTAAAAGAGCAGCAGCGGTACACGGTATTTCTTGTCCAGGGACATGACGCTTTTGAACAGCTCCTGGTCCCGCTCATGCTCAAATCCCAGCATCTCGGTGTAGTCATCGATGTTCTCCAGCCTGCGCCACGGTGAGCGGAAGAGCATCTTACAGCGATTGACGGTGGCGCGGATGAGCCAGTTTTTGAGGTGGGCGTCCGATTCAAACGCCTTTTCTGTCTTGTACAGCTCGATCAGTACATCCTGCGTCACATCATTTGCGTCATCCGGATTTTTCAGCCAGCCATAGGCCACGCGATAGATGGTGTCCATGTACCGCTCCGCGGTTCGGGCAAATGCTTCGTTTGAAAACATATATGTCTCTCCTTGAAAGGCCTTACACCCTATATGTGCAGAAGGAAGCCGATTCCTTTCACTTTGGAACAAAATTTTTTGTCCCGGCTGCCGAAGCTGCGGGCAAAGCGGGACGGAAGCAGCAGAAGACCTCCCTGCGGAACAGCAGCTCCAGCAGGGAGGTCTTGTCTCGACTCTCGTGGTCATTCTTTTGTATGCGGGCCTGCGCAGGGGAGAGGGCCGCCGTCTCGTTATCTCAGGGTGGGATTGCCCCCCTGCCTGGTGGGAATGTCCAGCAGGATGTCCTTGTTCTTTCCCGCCCGCAGCACGTAGCTGTCTCCCGGGTGGCCCATGAGCCCCTCAGCGCGCAGTCCCGCAGCCCTACCTCGCAAACGGTGATGCGCTCAGGCAGCTTCATACCATATCACGCTCCAAATCATATCAGGCAGAATATGTTCAAACACGGATGCTTACACCGAAACAGCTGTAGCCGTCACCGCTCCCGGGGCAGCTGGAGCACCGCGCCCTGATCGGCACTGGTGACCAGGGCCGCGTAGCGCTCCAGCGCCGGGGTAGCCGGCTTGTGGATGTGCCGGACCCGTTCCAGGCGGCGCTGGATCTCCTCCTCCGGGACACAGAGGGTCAGGGTGCGGTTGGGGATATCGATGATGATTCTGTCACCCTCTTCCACTGCGGCGATGGGGCCGCCGGCGGCAGCCTCCGGGGACACGTGGCCGATACAGGGCCCCCGGGTGGAGCCGGAGAAGCGCCCGTCGGTGACCAGGGCACAGTCCTCGTCCATCCCACGGCCTACGATAAGGGAGCATGTCATGTGCATCTCCCGCATCCCAGGACCACCCTTGGGCCCCTCGTACCGGATGACCAGCACGTCCCCCTTTTGGATCTTGTCGTTGGACACCGCCCAGCTGGCCTCCTCCATGGAGGTGAAGACCCGGGCCTGCCCCTCAAAGTAGTGCATGCTGGGCTTGACCCCCGCCTGTTTCACCACTGCGCCCTTGGGGGCCAGATTGCCGTGAAGAATAGCCAGGCCGCCCTCTGGCTTCTTGGGGTGGTCCAGGGAGAAGATGACATCGTTTTCCACCAGCTCAACCCCGGCGAGATTTTCGCCCACCGTCTTTCCACTGACCGTCATCTGCTCCAGGTCCAGCTTACGCTCCAGGGCCTTCATCACCGCAGGGACCCCGCCCTGCTCCTCCAGTACACTGAGGGGGTACTGCCCGGAGGGCTTGATATTGCAGAGATAGGGGATCTCCCGGCTCAGCTCATCAAAGTCATCCAGGGTGATGTGGATGCCCGCCTCATGGGCGATGGCGGGCAGATGTAAGGTGCTGTTGGTGGATGCTCCCATGGCCATGCTTACTCTGATGGCGTTGCGCAGGGCCTCCCGGGTCATGATCTTACGGGGCGTCAGGTCCTCCTTCACCATGGCCACGATCCGACGGCCCGACTGCTTGGCGATGCGCCGTTTTTTCGCGCTCACCGCGTGGGCCAGGCCGCAGCCGGGCAGGCTCATGCCCAGGGCCTCGGCCAGACAGCTCATGGTATTGGCTGTGCCCAGCATGGAGCAGGTGCCAACGCCGGGCAGGGCGGCCTCCTCGATCTTCATCAACTCGTCTTCGGTGAGCCTGCCGGTCTGGGTGCGGCCAATCAGCTCCCGCATGTCGGTGAGAGTGATCGCCTCCATGTCCTTGTACTTTCCAGGGAGCATGGGCCCGCCCGGGATGACGATGGCAGGGATGTTCAGCCTCATGGCGACCATCAGCATGCCGGGGACGATCTTGTCGCAGCCGGGGAGCATCACCATGCCGTCGAACTGATGGGCCTCGATCATGTACTCGGCGGAGTCGGCGATGAGTTCCCGGCTGGGCAGGGGATAGCTCATCCCTTTGTGCCCCTGGCAGATGCCGTCGCAGATGGCGATGGTGCTGAACTCCCGGGGGATGCCCCCCGCCTCGATGATCCCCTGCTTAACGAAGTCCGCCAGCTCCCGCAGGTGGAAGTGGCCTGGTACCATCTCAGTGAAAGAGTTGACCACTGCGATCATGGGTTTGCCCAGGTCCTCCCGGTCCAGACCGGTGCTGTACAGCAGCGCCCGGTGAGCCGCCCGCTCAATCCCGTTGGTCAGCATCCCGCTTCGGTAATCCTTAAAGTGCATCTTCTCCTCTGGCATGTTCAGCGCTCCTTTCCTGTGCGGCTGTTTTCATCTAGCAGTGTACCAGCGGATTGACAAAACCGCAAACACATTTTATATTTATTTTATAAACAAAAAAGTTGTATTTAGGGAGGGAGAGCGGTGAATATCAGTCTGGAATACTTTCTGGCCGTGGCGGAAGAGGAGAGCATCAGCCGGGCTGCGGAGCGGGTCATGGTGAGCCAGCAGGATATGAGCAACCATATCCGGCGTCTGGAAAAGCAGTACGGGCTCCTGTTTGAGCGGCGGCCCAGATTTGCCCTGACCCCAGCAGGGGAGGCCGTGCTGGCCACCTACCGGCAGGTGCGGCTGCTGGAGGAGAGCCTGGAAGACCGGCTCCGGGACCTGAGGGAGGATACAGAGGGGACCATCCGCCTGGGGATGCACATCGCGCGGGCGCGCATCCTGGTCCCCCCGGCGGCGGCCAGATTCTGCCGGGAGTTCCCCCACGTGCGCCTGGAGGTGGTCCACGGGGACACGGCCGTTCTGGAAGACAAGCTGGGGCAGGGGACGCTGCACCTGTTCCTGGGTGTAGATCCGGAGGAGCGTCCCCACTTCTGCTTCACGCCGGTGGGCTCGGAGACAGTCTATCTCGTGATTGCCGGGGCCCTGCTGGACCGCTGCTTCCCTCAAGGGGGCGCGGGGGATACCATTGACGAGACGCAGCTATCGCGCTTACCGTTGATCTTCAGCCCGACCATCAGCAAGACTCAGGCCCGGATCACAGACTTTTTCCGGCAGCACGGGCTCGCCACCGCATTTCAAATCACGGCGGGGGACTATGACCTCCAGCTCCGGCTGGCGGCCCAGGGCCTGGGGGCCTGCTTCTGCCCGGCTATGCACCTGCGGGACGTCCGGCACCTTTTGGAGGGTCCGGAGCCCATTCTTCGGCGGCTGTATGTCCCGGATCTGGACGTGCGTAACGAACTGAAGCTGGTGACCAACCGGCGGATGTATCACCCCCGCTATCTGGACGTCTTTGCCGGGATATTGGAGGAGGAGGCCAGGCGCGCCCTATTGTGCTGAGCGTCCCATTCCAGGCCGGACATGGGCCAATGGGCTCCAAAGCCGCCCCCTCCGCCCGAACAGGGCGGAGGGGGCGGCTTTGGGCGTTAGAAGTATGAATAGTAAGGGGAAAAGTAGAAAAAGAAAAAATTATATGAAGTATATCACAACTTTACTTGTAAGTATACTCTTTTACCGTTCCCTTCCCAATTAACGGAACGCCTAAGTTGCTTGCCGGCCTCCCACGCCGCTTCCAGATGTTCCGGGCTAAAGACCCGCTTGACTCGCTCATAGTCGGCGGAGCATAAAAGGACCGCAAGTCCCGACAAAAGAGACTTGCGGTTATCATGATTTATTCCCACTCGGCAAATTCAGATATAGTAGGGTGTATTTGAGGTGATTTCGCAGGAAAAACTTTCGCAAATATGTTAATATTCCACCTGCTATTTTCGGCTGTAAAGTTTATTAGTATCAAAATAGTATCACAAAAGGCTGGGAAATACAACAGAATTATGTGGAGCTCTACATAATTCCGGCACGGACGGACGCTGTCAGGCACAGCGGATAACAGCCTTGCAAGAGGCGTTGTACCTGCGCTGGATATATTCTTGATAGGCTTTCTGGTCTGTCATGGAAATTCCCCCTCTCTGAATAATAGTGCGGGGCGGCAGCACTCCTTGCTGTCGCTCCTTGACTGCCTAACTGCGAAACCGGGCGGGGCTGTCAACGGTGGGCGAAGCCCGTTCATCTTGACCGCCCGCTGGCTCGGCTGGCTTTGCTATTTACCCGACAAACTTGAATTTATTGTAAGGTATCACGTTTTACCTTCTTAAGCCTTACTATCATTACCATAGGAATTTCTTTGTTGGTTTTGAAACATTCTTCATAAAATCCATCAATGACAAATCCAGCTCTAAAACAAAGGTTAAAAATATCTTGTATGGAACGATGATAATAAATCTGCTCTTTCGGTTGCCCTTCAATCGCTATATCATAGTAACTGTGCGGTGTCATATATTTTTCAGTCAACGTGACAAAACAAGGGTGTTGCGTTGCAAAGACAAAAATTCCGCTTTCCTGCAACAGTTCATAAACAGCCATAAGAAGTGGTTCAATATCCGTAATATCCATAATTGCCATATTAGAAACTGCTTTCGTAAAGGCTCGATTTCTTTTTAATTCTAATATACTTTTTCTATTGGTCGCATCCGCCACACAAAATTCAATTTGTTTTGCATATTGTGATTGCCGTCTTTTAGCCAATTCTATCATTTTTTTGCTGTAATCAAAAGCGACAACCGAAGCGCCTCTTTGTGCAAGATACGAAGAATAATTTCCATTGCCACACGCAATATCCAAAATATAATCCGCAGGATTAGGAGATAGAAGTTCCGTTACTTTGGGACGCACTACCTCTCTGTGAAATTCATTAGATTCGTCACCCATTGCATTATCCCAAAATTGTGCGTTCTCCTCCCAGATTTTTTTACTTTCCTCTGTTCCCATGTTCTCTCCCACTCCCAAAATTTGCTTTTTTGCTTCCATTAAATCTTCCTTACGATATTCCATTGTTACCCTCCATAACTTCTGATTGTTGCCGTCTTGACGATTATGTATCTTTACATTACCTTCTGAAACATATGGCGCACCTTGTCCAGGCGGTTGTTTGGACGGCGGGGCTGGATGACCGGCTGGCCGACAGCGGCCTGATACCCTTTTAGCTCTGTAAGGCATACGCTCTGCCCGTTGGTGTAAAAGGCCAGATCAGTACGGTATGCCTGTATACAGCGGGCGGGAATCTCGCCAGTAAAGACAACTTCATCCTTTTTTACCTGGGCCGTTTCGATGGTGGCACAGTATTTCGGTGCATCATGATAAGCCCTGGAAAGGTATTCCTGGGGCGCATAGAGGGTGAAGGAGAGATAAGGTTCCAGCAGCTGCGTCCCCGATTCCTTCAATGCCTGTTCCAATACAATCGGGGCCAATGAGCGGAAGTCCGCCGGCGTGCTGACTGGACTGTAATAAAGCCCGTATTCAAAGCAAATCTTACAGTCCGTTACGTTCCAGCCGAACAAGCCCTGCTCCAGCCCGTAACGGATACCATCCCTGACAGCGTTTTGAAAACTCTGGTTCAAGTATCCCAGCGAAACCCGGCTCTCGTATTGTACGCCGGAGCCAAGCGGGAGTGGTGTAACAGACAGTCCGATAGATGCCCAAAACGGGTTGGGCGGCACCTCGATATGGATGGTGTGGCTGGCTGCTTTGAGCGGCCGCTCCATATAAATGACGGTGGGTTCCTTTACCACTGTTTCAATCTTGTATTTTTCCGACAGCAAAGCGGAAACGACCTCCAACTGCACCCGGCCCAAAAAAGAAAGAATGATCTCATGGGTGATGGAATCCACTTCGCAGCGCAAAAGCGGGTCAGTATCCGCAAGTTGCGTAAGAGCGTCCAGCAGCCGTTCTCTTTGCGCTGCCGTTTTCGGCGCAATCGTCGTCCGCAGCATGGGGAGGGGGGCCTCGCGCCACCTTTTACGAGGGAGCCGGGTTTGATCCCCTAATACATCGTTTAACCTCACGCTGTCGCTGGGAAGGATAACAATTTCGCCCGGATAAGCGGTGTCTGTCCGAACAATTTCCCCTTTGGATGGAATACGCATCTCTGTGATTTTCAGCTTTTCTCTCCCGGCCAGGGCCACCGTATCCCGCAGGCGCAGCGTTCCGCTGTATAGCCGCAGATAGACACGCCGCTGGCCGCAATCGGTGTACTCAACCTTGAAAACGCTGCCGCATAGGGTGGCGCTCCCCTGTTCCCCAATCGGTTGGAACAGTCCTGTCACCGCATCCATCAACGGTTGAATGCCAAGGCCCTTTTTGGCGCTGCCATGATAGACCGGAAACAGGGAGGCTTCTTGAACCCGCCGCTGTTCCTCCCGCGCAAGTTTTTCCTGGCTGATTGGTTCTCCTGCGATATACTTTTCCAATAATGCATCGTTATTTTCGATGACCGCATCCCATGCTTCTATGTCGGTATTTTCCTCCAGGACTATTTCCGGGGACAGCGACACCGTCTGCTTGATGATAATATCGGCGGAGAGCTTATCCCGAACAGACTGAACCACGCTCTGCAAATCAACGCCAGCCTGGTCGATCTTGTTGATAAAGATAACGGTGGGAATGTTCATTTTCCGCAGGGCATGGAACAGAATACGGGTCTGGGCCTGCACGCCATCTTTCGCGGAGATCACCAAGATGGCCCCATCTAAAACAGCCAAAGAGCGGTACACCTCCGCCAAAAAATCCATGTGGCCGGGCGTATCCACAATGTTAACTTTACATCTGTGCCACTGGAAGGAAGTGACTGCCGCTTGAATGGTAATCCCACGCTGCCGCTCCAAAAACAAGGTGTCCGTCCTCGTTGTCCCTTTTTCGACGCTCCCTGGTTCTGAAATGGCTCCACTGGCATATAGCAGACTCTCCGTCAAGGTCGTCTTTCCAGCGTCTACATGGGCAAGAATCCCGATATTGATAATGTTCATGTCTATCCTCCATACAAGGCCCGAATGGGCGCAAAAATCCCCAGCGGCTAATACTTTTACCGCTGGGGATCATGACTTCGGACACACAGAAACATACACGACTTACATAAGCCGCGGTCCGTCACGATATTTACTAAAAAGGCAAAAGTATTCTTAAAATTGGGTACAAAAACCAAGCCCCTGCAAGGGGCAATCATTTTTGCGCCCATTATCAAATTTTATTTAAGAATACCTTGCCGCATATTTGATAGACTCCTCAAATCAGGATAATAGCAGTATATCATAGTACGCTCTAAAAAACAAGAAATCATTTTACCGATTCCACAAATAAAATCGGAGGGTATTCACTGGAATACCCTCCGGTTTTGGTGATTATCGTGCGTCTATCCGAATTTTTGACTTTGCGGCCCGTTTCCGTTCCTTTTCGGCATGTTCCTGCTGGTAAGCTGCCTCTAATATTCTGTCCACTTGTTCTGGGCCAAAGGCCCTTTTGACCCGCTCATAGTCAGCGGAGACTTGCCGCATGGCCTTGTTTTCCAACTTGACCTCCTGCAATCGATCAGACAGGCGGATGTTGCTCTCCCTCACCCGGCCATAGTCCCCTTGCAGACGCTCAAATTTCCCCCGCAGCTCCACATAGGCCAGATACAGGGAGCGCAGCACCTTGACGATTTGGGCCAGCAGGGGCTTTGCCTTTTTCTCTCGGTAGGCCCGGCCTGTTTCCAGCGTTCCCGGCTCCGGCAAAATCTCCTCCGGATTGGCGGAGAAATCCGCTGCCAACCGCTCCATATTTTTCACCGCCGGGGCAAGTTCTTTGAGCCGCCGTTCCTGGCTCTCCACCTGGTTTTCTTTCTCCGCCTTGACCGTCTCCAGAACGGCGATCTCCTTTGCCCGCTGCTCTTTCTTGTAGTCCAGCACAGACAAGTGCTTGTCGTGGGTGCCTTTGTCCTCCCACTCAATCCCGTGGCGCTCCATGACCAGGGAAAGCTGCTCCTTTTCCGAGCGCACCCACTGGCTCCACTCTGTGTCCCCTCTGGTGCCGCCCTGGAAACCCTGGGCCGCTAACGCCTGTTTCAAAGATACCCTCGTGTCCAGCCCTCGCTTGCTCCCGGTGGTGAATGGTACAAAGTCAATGTGCAGATGGGGCGTAGCCTCGTCCATGTGGAGGTGGGCAGAGAACACCCGGAGTTGGGGGTTGCGCTCTTGAAAGCCCTTCATGTACTCGTCCAAAACCGCTGCCGCAAGCTGTCCCTCCTCGCTGTCGGCGCTCATATCATCTCGATTGCCCACTTGCAGGATGATTTCATGGAACGGCTTTTCCTGCTTGCCGGAGCGGATCTTCTCATAGTAATCCTCTATCCTTCTGTCGGCCCTGGTTTGTTTAGCGTTGTACCGTTCCAGAGCCTCGTCAAAGAGTTCATGGTACACCGCCTTGATATTCTCCTGGCAGTAGGTTATATTCAAGTGGGAGCGTTCCGGGTCAGTGTTCTTGGCGTGGAATTTTCTACTGTTATGGTTCACCGATCCTTGGCCCACCATGGCGCTGATTGTCCTTTTCAAATCAATCCCTCCTCCCTTTTCCGCCGCGCAAGCGGCGAGCCTTTGTTACTTTCTGCGAAAGTAACGCAAAAGCACTTTTGACAGCCTGACGGCCATCAAAAGCGCATTTGCGCCCTACGGGGTGGTGTGGGGGCTTTGCCCCCGGCAACTGCGGTTGCCTCCCCCAGCAGGGCCGCCCTTTGAAAAGGGCACCCTGCACCCCGCCTAAACTTTGTCACTCGCCGTTGGGCAGGGTGGAAAGGCCAGGGGCCTTTCCACCGCCCGGCAAGTGTTTTCCGTGGGCCGAAAGTCAAGGGGTACGGGTTGTATTGACTTGCGGCAATCTCCACCCGCAGGTATGCCCCCCTTGACTTTCGCCCCCGCTCCCCGTGACAGCCGTGACGACCGTGACGATGTTTTACACACCGCCTCCGCACTCCGAAAAGCTGTCACAGCTGTCACGGTCGTCACGCCTGGGGTTCCTCCAACGTGAGCTTGATACTCCGCCCGGCATGGGTTCGGGCGCTTTCATAGTGGATGTGGTACTCATAGGACAGCCGCCACGCCCGGACATTCAGCCGCATAGCCAGGGCATTGGGTTTCATATCCAGCCCCAGGGCGGCGACAAGTTCCGTGGCCGTCCCTCTCCACTCTGGCCGTTCCGCCGTTACCAGGGCGGCAACAGCCTCCAACACCGGGTCAGGCGGCTCCTGCCGCAGCTCCGTTTCCCGCCGCTCCAGCTCCCACACAAGCCGTTCCTCGTCCCGCTTGAGGTAGAGGCGCTGGTCTTGCTGATCCCGCCCAGAAATGTCCAGGGTGGCGGCGTTGTCTGCCCGCCGCTCCTTTTGGAGCAGAAAGGCCCCGTCTGCCGCACCCAATAAGCCGTTGGTGCCGGAGATCATATCAAACTTATCATCGGCCTGCTGCTTGCGGGTGTGATGTACAACCAGGAGGCAAACCCCGCTTATATCGGCAAACCGTTTCAGTTTGGTGATTACCTCATAGTCGTTGGCATAGCTGTACTTCTCTGCCCCGGCCTCCCGGATTTTTTGCAGGGTGTCGATGATAATAAGCCGGGTGTCCGTGTGTTCCCGGACAAAGCCCTTTAGCTGCTCCTCCAGGCCACCGCCGAGCTGCTTAGCTCCGATGGCAAAGAACAGGTTTCCGGTACTCTCTACTCCAAACATCCGGTACAACCGCTCCTGTAAGCGACGGTGGTTGTCCTCCAGGGCCAGATAGAGGACTGTCCCCTGGCGCACCTCATACCCCCACAGGGAAAGGCCCATACTCACATGATAGGCAAGCTGGGCCATGAGAAAGGACTTGCCCACCTTGGGAGCGCCCACAAAGAGATATGTCCCCGCATAGAGCAGACCGTCTACCACAGGAGGTCTGCCGGGGTACACCTGTTCGTAGAGGTCATTCATAGACACGGTAGGCAGATAGGCCGGGTCATTGACCCGGCTTATCTGCCGCAGGATTTCCTCCAAATCTCTTTCCGGGGGCTTGTGTTCTGTCACGCCCTCTGCTATACTTTGGTTAGGTTTTTGTGAGAGCGACTGTCCCCCGTCTGCGCCAACAGGCGGATATGGGGCAGTCGTTTTCTCTTGCAATCTATCCATCTATCAATCCTCCCTCATGCCGTCCATGATGGCGGCGATCAGCCGGATGGTGTCCAGCAACTCCCCATCCACGCCATTCCCGGCCTCGATACGCTCCAGTTCTTCCAGAACGGCGGCCAGCTCGTTCCGCAGGGCCTTATACACCCTGGGGTTGCCCTGTACCACCACATCCCGGCACAGCAGCCGTCGGGTGATGTAGTCCTGTTTGGTAAGGCCGGAGAGCCGCACAGCGGTTTCAATTTCCCTGTCCTCATCCGGGGACACCCGGAAAGCCACAGTTTTGTTTCTCCAGCGGTTGTGTCGGTCAAGATTTTTCACTGACATGATTTAGGCCCCCTTTCGCTCCATGTCCAGTTTGTCCGCCATCTCCGCCTGCCGGGTGGGGAACAGGTGGGCGTAGCGGTAGGTAATATCAATGCTTTCATGTCCCACCCGGTCAGCGATTGCCAGGGCCGTAAAGCCCATGTCAATGAGCAGCGAAATGTGGGAGTGCCTCAGGTCGTGTATTCTGATCCGCTTTACCCCGGCCTCTTTCGCACCCCTGTCCATCTCCCGGTGGAGGTAGGATTTTGTCACCGTGAAAATGCGGTCGGTGGGCTTCACCCCATACAGGCTCTTGATATAGTCTCGCATTTCTTCACAGAGGAAAGCGGGCATTTGAATGACCCGGTTGCTCTTAGGGGTCTTGGGGTCGGTAATCACATCCTTGCCCTTAATCCGCTGGTAGGACTTGGAGATGGTGACGGTCTGTTTCTCAAAGTCGAAGTCGCCAGGAGTGAGGGCCAGCAGCTCCCCCTCCCGGACGCCGCACCAGTAGAGCATTTCAAAGGCGTAATAGGAAAGGGGCTTGTCCATCATGGCCTCGGCGAATTTCAGATACTCCGCCTTTGTCCAGAACAGCATTTCCCGTCCCTTTGGCTTTCCCATATTGCCCGCCTGGGCAGCGGGATTGACCTTTAGATTGTAGTGCCGTACCGCATGGTTGAACACGGCGCTCAACTGATTGTGCAGCGTTTTTAAGTACACCGGAGAGTAGGGCTTGCCGTTCTTGTCCCGGTAACCCAGCATTTCATTCTGCCAGGCGATGACCTCCTTGGAGTGAATGTCGCACATCTTCCGCTTGCCGAAGTACGGCACCAACTTCTTGTAGAGGATATGCTCTTTCGTCCCCCAGGTGTTTTCCTTGATACGGCCTTTCATGTCCGCCACATAGACAGCCACGAAGTTTTCAAAGGTCATTTCCAGGTCGGCGGTCTGTTGTTGCAGGAATGTCCGCTCCCACTCCAGAGCCTCCCGCTTGGTGGGAAAGCCCCGTTTCATTTTCTTTACTTTCTTGCCCGTCCAGTCCTCGTAGTAAAAGGACGCATACCATGTGCCCTTTGCCTTGTCTTTGTATGCCGGCATTGTGGTTCCCTCCTTATTGTCTGTCCCGCAGCCCATAGAATTTTTCCTCGAAGTAGCGCCTGCTTACCCGTCCGGGAATGGTGAGAAAGCCTTTTTTCTTCAGCTCCTCGTTCATCTCCCGCACCAGCTTGTAGGCGTAGGGCTTGGAAATGCCCAGCTCCCTGGCGACCTCCTCTGCTCTCACAAACAGCTCCTTTTCCATGGTCAGCACCTCCTTATTTTAGTTTCGCAAATATGTTAATGTCACCATCTTCATTATACATTAACATAAGTGTTAATGTCAAGAATTTATTTCGCATTTTTGTTAAAGATTATCTTGCATCTTTCGCTTTTTTGCGCTATACTATTGGCAAAGGCGGTGGGATATTATGACAGTCGGAGACAAGATAAAGAAAATCCGCACCTTTCGAGGCATGACACAAAAGGAATTGGGGCTTGCTATCGGCTTTGAGGAAAAGGGAGCGGACAACCGGATCGCCCAGTATGAGACGAATTACCGTGTTCCGAAACGGGAACTGCTGGACAAGATGGCCGAGGCGCTGCGGGTAGACCGCCAGAACTTCTACACCATCGCCCCCGGCTCTGCCGAGGACTTCATGCGGACATTCTTCTGGCTGGACGAGGACAGCCCTGGCGCTATCCGCCTGTTCCAACTTGTCCGCAATCCGGGCAGAGCAGGGGCCGCTGATGATACCGCTGTACGGTACAATGATAGCGATGACTGGCCCGCACACCCTCCCGTGGGTATGTACTTCCAGTATGGCCTTGTGGACGAGTTCATGCGGGAATGGCTTTTTCGTCAGCAGGAGTTACACGCCGGGGAGATCACCAGGGAAGAGTATTTTGAATGGAAACTCAACTGGCCCCATACCTGCGACGATGGCCTGGAAAGCGAATATTATATCCCTTGGCGGAAAAATAAATAAGACAAGCAAAAAAACCGCCCTGCTGAATTTGTCGTTCAGCAGGGCGGTTTTGCTTGTCCTTTTGGGATTTTTCTCTTGAGAATACCGGGCGGACACAAATAGTATCAATCCAGTATCAAGAGCAGTATGGACGGGCAAAAAAGCCTGTATTCATGCGGGTTTTCGCCGTTTCGAGCGTCATTCCCACTCGCTCCTGCCAGAAGTTTTCTAAACAGATTTGCTTATGGGATTTGGCTCAGAGTATTGACATTATTTCCATTATTCAGATAGTGACGGCTATCTGATTTTTTGTTGCCATAGTGTTGCCACGCATTCTACAACTTTTCTTCATCAGAAGCTAGAGAGCGTTTCAGCATTTCTAACTCTTGTGTTTTTTCTAAATAAGCACTTTCTAATTCTGATAGTTTTGCTTTAGTATTATCATATTGATATTGAATATTTTCTGGAAGTTCAACTCCTTGTCTCTGATATTTGTTTTCAATATCAGAGACAATTTTTTGACGCCGTGATATTCTGTTCTGAATTTTTTCAAGCGTTTCTTCTACTCGGGCGATCCGCTCGGATAAAGATAATTCTAACCTTTTCTTCCTGCTTTCTCTTTTTTTATCAGCATTTTCAAGACCTATTACTTCAGCTATGGCACTTTTATCAATTGGTACCTCATTCATTTTGTTATATGTATTTATGAAGCTGTTCATGGAATACATATGAAATTCTTGCCCTGTTTCCGATGTGAATTCTCGTCTAAGTTCTATTCTTGGACCAATCGTCTTACCTTTGACGATATTCCACCAATCTTCTTTCTGGTCGTGTGTCACATAAACGATTCCCACAGATCTCTCTTTAGCATATTGAATTATCTGTTTCCATATAATTAAGTCTCCATATGCATTATTTTCCTCAATATCAATACTCTCAAATTCTTGCTTTTTTGTTGATGTTATTTGCTTTCTCAAAGCTCGATTAAGTCCAAGGAAATCTTTATATATGTCAAACACAGGGAGTGGCGTATCCTTGTAATACTTTCGGGATTCTAATTTTGCTAATATAGTGAGTTCTTTTCCTTCATAATCCTCTAAATCATTATAATCAATTAGCAAATTATCGGGCGAAACTTTTCCAATTCCCAGCCAATAATCACATTCGCTACCCAACTCACAGAAAATGGGGATTCGCATCTTAGAGTTAGAAAAGACCGCATTGAGCAATCCTCTTTCCGCAGTCCCATTACATTCTATCCCATTCAAAATATATGGTTTGTATTCATCAATTAAATGTATCATATCAAACTGCTCTGGGACATAAATTTCGCCCGTAACGCGGATGATTGAAGAAATTCTAACATCTTTTATTGAGGTGCTTTGACTGTCACCTGCAAAATCAAAATAATCATCTCTCTGCTGCAAAATCTCTTCAAATTTGGCACATTCCAACAAATAATTAGATGCTTTATTATCGTTGTCAACTTTTTCAGCACTTTCCCAGTCAGCTGCATGTCCAAGGATGAGCGTTGAATACTGATCCACCTTTTTTTTATTATAATATATTAGATTTCCGAACATAGGCATGCCTCCATACATATCTATAGAACTATCTCGGCCCTAAAAACTTATCACCATTCAAATGAATCATGTGATCCGGCATATCTGCAATCCAAACTTCCGTTTCCCAAGCAAGTGTCTCAGAAAACTTCTTGAATGTCTTAAAATCCAGAAAAGCTGTAACATAGATTTTCCCCGCGGTTACGCCGGTGGTCATTTCTTCGATCTCTTTGATGCGTTTCGGCTCCATCGGCCCAACAGATGTTACCGACTCTATAAAATACAGCCAGTTCTTCTCCTCTGAGTAGAGGACCACATCTGGCATCTTATCATGTAATGTAATAGTAAATCCCAGTTCACTAAGCTTGTCCTCGTTCTTTACCAAATCCTTTTCAATGGTATCGCCGACATAGAGGCATTCCGAATTTGGAGCAAAGCGCGGTGCAAATTCCTCGATAATTGCTTTTTGTAGTTGATTATGATCTCCTGGAGAAAAAGTGAAATCTTTACCGTTGATTTTCACAGGCATTTTGCGTCTGACACGCTTAGAAGCATATAACTGAACAAGCGTGTCGTGATTAGTTTGAAAAGAAGTAAGCTTGGTTTCCCACCGATCTGTACCAAAACTCTGTACCAACTTCAGCATTTCATCTGTCAACCGATAGCGGTAATTTGGGCTGTTGGTGGCCTTACCATTATCCTCGATGAAAGCCGCATTTCTGAAATGGTGCATAGCCTGTTTTCTGAAGGTTTCACGACTATTTTCCGCATAAGTAGTCCCATAATTGTTATTCGAAAAAGCAATTACATCGTGAATACGAATCCATTCGTTCGTCGCATCTTGCCACGGAGTTTCCTCAACAAGTCCCGCCATGGCAAGCAAAACACAACAGCACATGGCATTTTGCTGCTTTGCCGGTACTTGCAAGGCATTTAAGATCTCTTTTGCTTCATCTATTCTACTCATACATAACCCCTCAAAATTCTGTCACAAACCGGTTCCGACATATCGTGTGCAGCAATCAGCTCTTTCCCCATGGCCTCAATGACATCCATGGATGGAACCGGCATAGAGTTCACCTCAGTCGAATTGACCTGCGTTGAACCATTCAAGATCCTATAATAGCAGTCATACAAGGTGGAATTAAACAAGACATAAAGCCCGTACACAACACACTCCGAAAGATCACGCATCCCATCGATAAAATTTATCTTGTTTTGTGTGCTGATCTGGGAATACTCAGGATGCTTTTTTGCCAAGTAAACACCACATTGAAGCCGCCTATGTTCTTCTTTTGCTGTGAATCGTTTGACAAAAAGATAGTTCTTATTTGGTTGTAATAGCCCCCGCTGCTCAGTAACCAAGTACTCGTGTTCCTTCCCTACAGGAAAAACCACTTTGCCATTTTGTATGTGCTGAGAATAGAACAATGGAACAGCCTGTTCTTCAGCTGCATCTCTCAGTGCTTCTCTGTTTCGGAAGTCAACTGTAAGTCCGGTTTTCATTTTTAGGCCGATGCTTGGCAAGGTATTTTCCCACTTGTTCAAACTATTAAGTGTCTCTACTTCATCAGCATTTGTTACCAGATAGACATAGGAATCTGATCCGTTGACAACGGCAGAATAGGGTGCCTCAAAAATGGTTCTTTGGGAAAAGTCTGCATTACTTTGGGTCGTAGTAATGGTAACAGTTTTTGGCTTTGAGCGCGTTTTTCTCAGTTTAATAATGATAGTTTCCTGTAGTACACTCTCTTTTTCAAAGACTTTATCGCGACTAACAAATAAGTGGATATGCTCCAAAACACCTTCACTTAGAAACTTCTGACGGAATCTCTTAAAATAAGCACCCGAAGTCCAGGAGCGCGGGATAATATAAACCAATTCTCCACCATCTATCAAATTAAACATACTCATAGAAGCAAAAAGAAAATAGAGATTGGGAGCGCCATAACATACATCTTGCATGGCTAGGGCTTCTGGAGCATCCTTTGCTATTTTCATGTATGGAGGATTTCCGATTACAAAATCAAATTTTTCAGGCTCTAAATTCGCCCCTAACATCAGATTATAGTCAGTTGCTTGGCTTAAAATGTAGTTATCAGAAACGATTTCATAGGATATTTTCTGTCGAGATTGACTACACGCTACCTCCAGATTGGCTCGCAATAGCTCCATTACATTTGGGTCATTCTCATAACAAACCAATCTAATCTCTTTTATTGTCGAGAAAGCTTGCAAGCGTTCCAATAGTGCAATTGAAAGAATTCCAGAACCGGCGCCAGGATCGAGAATAGAAAGCGCCTCACACCCAATAGGGATTTCAAACAGCCCAGCCATAAAAATGGCAGTCTCTTTGCTCGTAAAGAACTGACCATATTTCTTGCGCTGACTTTTTGGCATGTGGCCAATATATTCTGTTGTCGCCATAATTGCAAAGTCAAGCATGCTCATTATTTGTAAACTCCATAATTTCATCAATACCGCAGTCTAACGCTACACAAATTTTGTATAGGCTTTCCATTGATACAAATTCATCTTTTCCCATCTTTGCTAAGACATTAAAACTAATACCAGCAGCATCCTTTAAGTCCGAGCGTTTCATCTTTTTATCAATAAGGGTTTTCCAAAGCTTGTCATACGAGACTGGCATCTTAATTTCTCCCATCATATTCGGATGAGTTATTATACCACAAACTACACAATAACTCAAGACATACTCACGATATCATGAGACCATTTCGGTACAACAGATAACCTTTCTTAGTTTTAATCAAACAAAGATTTTGCTGCCACAGCCTTTAAATATTGTTCCGGGTCACCATTCAAAATCAGCTCAGCATAGGCTAGCGGATCGTTGTAGATCAGCCAGTCCAGCTCCGACCGCTGATACATACTGTTTGCTACCTCGTTCTCCACGGCGGTGCAGTCGATGGAGAGCAGCGTTCCGTCATCCAGACGCAGCTCCACACAGGCGGTGTCCAGGTTAAACTTACAGGAGAAAATCTTTCTCATAGTCGTTATCTCCCAACCCTCAAATTTCGGTTAGTTTGCCGCAACGGCACAAGGGGCGTTTCGGTTGTTTTAGTTACAGGCAAGCAATGCGTGTGGATAGCCACACACAAATCCGGCAAGCAATGCGAGTGTTTATACACACTCACATTTCCTGCTGTCTGCTTGTTGAGGGCAGCGCCCCCAAGCCCCTTTTGAACACAGAATTTCATTCTGTGGCTGCGCGTTCTGCGAACACTTTGAAAGGGTACGCCGAAGCGCCGTCCCCTTTAAGATGCCATGGAACAAATCGTTCCACCCTTACCGCCTGAGGTCTACCGTGAAACACAGTAGCTCTCGCTAGATGCGTGGGCAAAATGTTTTCCCATCGTTCGCTTTTACTCCGCACACTGTATCCTGTTTTGGCGCATCTGGTGTCGTGAAACGCGACATCCTATGGTGATCTTGGGGTGCCCTAAAATGGGGCACCCTCTTGAACAATGGGGTGGCAAAACACCACCTCATATTTTCTTTTCCGCAACGGTGGCGACGGTCGCAACGGTGCTGGGAGTACCCCTCAAAACACCGTCGCGACCGTTGCAAGCGTCGCGCTTTACTTAATTACTTCAACCATAGGTGCTTCTACCATATAAGTCAGCCTGATACGCCTTCCGGTATGTTTGGTTTTGTTTTCATACTTCACCCGATGTTCTTCCAGCAGGCGGCTGGCATTCACATTCAAATGCTTGGTAAGGCGGTTCACTGCCATATTCAACTGGAGGGCTTCGGAAAGCTCTGTAGGGCTGCCTTCCCACTCGCGGTTCTCGTCAGATACCATTTTTGCTACGGCTTCCAGCACCGGGTCTGGAGGCTGCTTCCAAAGCTCATTCTCCGTATGGTCAAGCCCCCAAACCAGGTTCTCCTGGTCCTTGCTCAGATACAGCCGCTGATCCGGCTGGTCTCTGCCTACCACCTCCAGGGTAGCCTTGCTATCTGTCCGCTTTTCCTTCTGCATCAGGAGCGCCCCATCCGCACAGCCCAGCAAGCCGGTTGTACCAGAAATCATCTCAAAGCTGTCTCCCGCAGGCTGCTTTCTGGTATGGTGGACGATCAGGACGCAGACCCCATACCGATCGGCAAATTGCTTCAGCTTGCCGATCACCTCATAGTCGCTGGAGTAGCTGTAACTGTCACTCACAGCCTCACGGACTTTTTGTAGGGTATCCACGATAATCAGCTTGGTATCACTGTGTTCCCGAACGAACTTTTCCAGCTGTTCATCCAGGCCACCGCCGATCATCTTAGCGTTGGTGGCGAAGTGAAGAGAGCTTGTCCCCTCCACGCCAAACATACGGAACATCCGGCGCTGCAACCGGCTCTCGTCATCTTCCAGAGCAAGATAGAGGACGGTTCCCTGATGGACTTTATAGCCCCACAAGTCCTGCCCGGTACTGACATGGTGGGCAATCTGCGCCACCAGGAAGGACTTGCCGATTTTGGGCGCACCGGCAAGGATGTACGCTCCCGTGTAGAGCAGGTTTTCAATCACCGCAGACTTGCCATCAAACACATTGTCCATCAGTTCGTCCAGGGTCACAGTATGGAGGTAAGCTGGGTCGCTGATGCGGCGCATTTTCTGGTAAAGTTCCTCCAAATCTTTTTCCGGGGAATTGCTTTTTTCGTCCGGGTCTGGTATAGTGAACTTGGAATTTTGAGAGATTGACTGCCCATCATCTGCGCCAACAGATGAGTTCTGGGCGGTCATTTTCTTTTTCTCATCGGTCATAGGCAAAGTCCTCCTGCATTCCGTTCATAATGGTAGCGATCATCTGGATGGTGTCCAGCAGCTCGTCGTTCACGCCCTGCCCAGCCTCGATCCGGCGCAGCTCGTCCAGCACAGCGGCCAGCTGATCCCGCAGCGCCTTGTAGACCCTGGGGTTGCCCTGGACCACCACATCCCGGCAGAGCAGCCGTCGGATGATATAGTCCTGCTTGGTCAGGCCGGTGAGTTTGACCGCCGTCTCGATCTGGGTATCCTCTTCCGGGGAGACCCGAAAAGCCACGGTCTTGTTCCTCCAACGGTTGTGCTTGTCCAAATTCTTTGCTGACATTTTTAATTGCCCCTTTCCACGTTTAATTTATCCGCCATTTCCGCCTGCTTGGACGGAAACAGGTGCGCATAATTGTAGGTGATGTCAATGCTCTCATGGCCCACCCGGTCCGCGATGGCTGTGGCGGAGAATCCCATGTCAATCAGAAGCGACACCGCGCTATGACGGATATCGTGGATTCTGATGCGCGGCACTCCCGCTTCTTTGGCTCCCCGGTCCATCTCCCGATGAAGATAGCTCTTGGTGACAGTGAACATTCGGTCATCCGGCCCGATCCCGTAGAGCATCTTGATGTAATCCTGGATTTCCTCAGACAGAAACTGCGGCATGGTAATGACCCGGTTACTCTTTTCCGTTTTGGGGGTGGTAATCAGATCCTGGCCGTTCAGCCGCTGGTAAGACTTGTTGATGGACACAGTGCGCTTCTCAAAGTCAAAATCCGCTGGGGTCAGGGCCAGCAGCTCTCCCTCCCGGATACCGCACCAATAAAGCATCTCAAAGGCGTAGAAAGACAGTGGCTTGTCCATCATCACCTCCGCAAATTTCAGGTACTGCTCCTTGGTCCAGAACATCATCTCCCGGTTTTTCTTTTTGCCCATGCTACCCGCCTTCTTGCAGGGATTCTCCCGGAGGTTGTAATACCGTACCGCGTGGTTGAAGATGGCGCTGAGCTGGTTGTGGACCGTTTTCAGGTACACCGGAGAGTAGGGCTTGCCGTTCTCGTCCTTGTGGTTCAGCATCTCGTTCTGCCAGGTGATGATCTGCTGGGCGGTGATGTTGCACATCTTCAACCTGCCGAAATAGGGCAGCAGCTTAGTACGGATGATGTGGTCCTTGGTAGCCCAGGTGTTCTCCTTGAGCCGGGTTTTCATATCCGCCGTGTAGAGGTCCACGAAGCTCCTGAAGGTCATATCCAGATCAGCGCTGGTCTTGTTGAGCTGTTCCCGCTCCCAGGCCTGTGCCTCCCGTTTGGTCTTGAAGCCCCGCTTCTGGGTCTGCTTGCGCTCGCCGTTCCAATCAGTATAGCGGTAGACCGCCCGCCAGGTGTTGGTCTTTTCTTCCTTATAGACTGCCATGATTAGCCCTCCTTTCCCGTCTTGCCATAGCAAAACTGCTCCATGAAAAAGTTCCGATTGACCCGCCCGGAGATGGTCAGATAGCCCTTCTCACGGAGTTCGGCGTTGAGCTTGTGGATCACCTTGTAGGCGTGGGACTTGGAGATGCCCAGCTCCTGGGCCACTTCCTCCACGTGCATAAAGTTTTGTGCCTGCATTGAAAATACCTTCCTTTCTTCGTTGATGGCTGCTGCGGCTGGATATTGTGCTCCATAAATGCCTCCTCACTTCCGTCCGCCACTTTTTTCCCGGATGTATAACCGGGGGATTGCGGCAGTTCTTTTTCAATTATTGATTCTAAGCTATTATGCTTAGTCTATTGTCATTATACTAAGCATAATAGCTTGTGTCAATCGAAGTACGCAAAATAAATTAAATAAAATTGTTTAGGATTCTCTTGACTTTACTAAGCATTTCTGCTATGCTTTTCCTAAAGACAACCAACGATTGGAGTTGATGATATGGCAATTGGCGAACGGATTCACTTTTTCCGTCTCCTACGGGGGATGACACAGAAATATCTCGGCATGGCGCTGGGCTTCCCGGAGAAGTCTGCCGATGTGCGCTTGGCACAGTATGAAACAGGGGCAAGAACCCCTAAGGCAGACCTTACCGCCGCCTTAGCCCAGGTACTGGATGTCTCTCCCCATGCCCTCTCTGTCCCGGACATAGACTCCTATGTAGGACTCATGCACACCCTGTTTACCCTAGAGGATAACTACGGGCTCAAGATCAGCGAGATGGATGGAGAAGTCTGCTTGAAGGTCGATGTGCGGAAGAACAAGGACGCAGCTCGGCTGCATGAGATGCTCTGTTCCTGGCAGCAGGCCGCTACCATGTTGGAGGCGGGTGAAATCTCCAAAGAGGACTATGACAAGTGGCGCTACCACTATCCGGATTTTGATAAGACCCAGAACTATGTGAAGGTGCCACCCCAGGACCTCTTTTGATCCTCTCACCTGTAGGCCATGGGAAAGACTGTTTGTTGCACAGAATAATAACAAAAAGAAAAAGAGAGCTAACTGACTAATCAAAATCAGTTAGCTCTCTTTTTATGAATAATGAAAAAGTGTTGCCAAATCGTTGCCACGAAGGGCCTTAACCCTTCAAAAACCCAGTCATATCAGGCTTTTCCGGGTCTCTGAAATCATTCCCACTCGATGGTGGCCGGGGGTTTACTTGTGATGTCGTAGACGATGCGGTTGATGCCCTGGACCTCATTGACGATGCGGGTAGAGATCCTGTCCAGTACGTCGTAGGGGATTCGGGCCCAGTCGGCGGTCATGAAGTCGCTGGTGGTGACGGCACGGAGGGCCAGGGTATAGTCATAGGTCCGGCCGTCACCCATGACACCCACCGAACGGGTGTTGGTGAGGACGGCAAAATACTGGTTGATGGAGGCACCCAGGCCGGCAGCGGCGATCTCCTCCCGGTAAATGGCATCGGCGTCCCGCAGGCGGTCCAGCTTGTCCTTGGTCAAGTCTCCGATGACCCGGATGGCCAGGCCGGGACCGGGGAAGGGCTGACGCATCACCAGATATTCCGGCAGCTTCAGCTCCCGACCCAGCTGACGGACCTCATCCTTGAACAGCAGACGCAGGGGCTCGATGATCTCCTTGAAGTCAACGTAGTCGGGCAGCCCTCCTACATTGTGGTGGCTCTTGATGACGGCGGCATCTCCGGCTCCCGACTCGATCACGTCTGGGTAGATGGTGCCTTGGACCAGGTAATCCACCCGGCCGATCTTCTTGGCCTCCTCCTCAAAGACCCGGATGAATTCCTCGCCGATGATCTTCCGCTTGTGTTCCGGCTCAGATACCCCGGCCAGCTTGATGAGGAAGCGCTGCTCCGCGTCCACGCGGACGAAGTTGATGTCCCACTTGGAGAAGGCGGCCTCCACCTCGTCTCCCTCATTTTTCCGCATGAGGCCGTGGTCCACAAACACGCAGGTGAGCTGACTGCCCACCGCCTCGGCCAGCAGGGCCGCGGCTACGGAGGAGTCCACTCCGCCGGACAGGGCCAGCAGCACTTTCCCGCCGCCGATCTTCTCCCGGATCTGAGCAATGGCGGTCCGGCAGTAGTCCTCCATAGTCCAGTCGCCCTTGGCGCGGCACACCTCATAGAGGAAGTTGTGGATCATGTCGATGCCGTGCTGGGTGTGGTTGACCTCGGGGTGGAACTGGACCCCATAGAAGCCCCGGGCCTCGTCCGCAATGGCCACATTGGGGCAGCTGTCGCTGTGGGCGGTGAGAGCGAAGCCGTCAGGCACCTTGGCCATGTAGTCCCCGTGGCTCATCCAGGAGATACCCTCCTGAGGCAGGCCCTTGAAGAGGGGAGAGGTGGTGTCGTAGTAGGTCTGGGTCTTGCCGTATTCCCGAGCGGAATCGTCCTGGGCCTCGGTGACCTGGCCGCCCAGGGTGTGGGCCATGAGCTGGCAGCCATAGCAGATGCCCAGGATGGGCACTCCCCAGGTGAAGATCTCCGGGTCCACGTGGGGGGAGGAATCCAGATACACACTGTTGGGGCCGCCGGTGAAGATGATGCCGATGGGGTCCATGGCTTTCAGTTGGGAAAGGGGCGTGGTGCAGGGCATGACCTCGCAGTACACATTGCACTCCCGGACCCGGCGGGCGATCAGCTGATTGTACTGGCCGCCGAAGTCCAGAACGATGACGGTCTGATGGGACATAGACTCATCCTTTCTTCAGTGAGTAGATTTTACAGAAATTTCACCAAACTTCCCTTGTATCCCCGGGAAAAGAGGAGTATGCTGAAAGCAGACAGAGGGAAAGGAGATGATCACATGATGCAATTCCAGGAAAACAGCCGGATCGACCTGGAGGACCTGCTCTACGACGGACAGGAGCCTGCGGTCAGCGAGCGGTAAAGGGGGCCCCTGCAAGGAACCACACCACTTTGGTGTGGGTTTTTTGTTTTCAGCAGACAGACCTATGATATATCCGGACAGAAAAACAGGCTGTCCTGTATCTGAAATTCTGCCGCAGAAAATCCGGCATCCTGATATGTATCGGTTTTACGGTCATAGATGTGGTAATGAAATACGATGCGGTAACGGCCATCCGGAAAGCCGTCTCCGTAATGCTGGGGCAGCTGGGATATGGAGGTCCGGCCGCCCGGTTCTAAAGTGTAGGACTCTGCGGTGACACCGTAGTTCAAATCTGTTTTCCACGGAACGCCATACCACAGACCATCCAAAAGGACTTCTAGACCCGCGCTGCCGGAATTCCCGTGTAAAAGGGCGTCATTGCTTTGATTGGAGACGCTCCATTCCAGCGTATGGCCCGCAGGGGAAGAGAGAATCATGGGGACGTCTGCTCTGGGCGTCCCCAGGGAACCCTCCGGCAAAAACCGGCAGTCCCACTGACCTGACAGAAGGGCAAGCTCACGAAGGCAGGGGAGAGAGGACATGCCCTCCCTGGTATGGGTGTCAACAGAAAGCTGCTCCCAAAGAGAGGAAAGGTCCAAATCAGTGGAGAGGACCCGGCCGCTGTTATCGATCCAGAGACCGTCCCATACAACGGCATCAAAGTCTTTGCGGACACCAGCGACAGAGAGACCATACACGGGCTGGGAAGCATCAGCATGCTGCTGAAGCTGAGCGGGCCGAGCCCCGGCTGTCAAGAGTGTAAAATGAAATTTCAGCATGTCCTGCCATGTATAGATCAATTTCTGCTGGGTCGTTTCACCGTTGTAGGCAGTAAGAGTGACACTCTGGCCGGACCAAATAAAGGGAAGCGCGAAAAAATGCCTCCAAATCAGAAGACTGGCCAGCAGGAGCAAGACGATTGCGGAACGAAACCGGCGCGCAGACTGAAAGAACTTCATGGCAGGCACCTCCGTTTTTGTGTTCTGTCTTATGAGACGATCCAAAAACAAAAAAGTTCCATAGAAGGCGGGGAGGTCCGTCAGGGCATCTCCCCGGGCCCAAACGGGCCCGGGGAGATGATGGTCAGATCTGCGTGATGTCGATGGGGGTAAGATCCTCGCTGCGGCTCTGCTGGCGGACAGTGAGGATGGCCCGGGCGGTGTCGATGGCGGTGATGCAGCCCACGGAGTGCTCCACCGCAGAGCGGCGGATGCGGAAGCCGTCGGTGTCGTGCTTGCGGCCCTTGGTGGGAGTGTTGATGATCAGGTCCACGGTGCCGGAGGCGATCATATCCAGAATGTTGGGGTGGGCCTGAGAGACGCGGTTGACCCGCTTGCACTCGATGCCCGCCTCCTGGAGCACGTCGCAGGTGCCGGAGGTGGCAAAGAGCTCGATGCCCATCTCCTCAAAGCCCCGGGCGATGCCCACGATCTCCTGTTTGTCCTCGTCCTTGACAGTGATGATGATACGGCCGCCACGCTTGGGCGCCTTCAGACCGGCCCCCTTGAAGGCCTTCAGCAGGGCCTGAGGGAAGGTCTCGGCCAGGCCCAGCACCTCGCCGGTGGACTTCATCTCCGGGCCCAGGCCGGTGTCCACGTCAGTGAGCTTTTCAAAGGAGAAAACCGGGGCTTTGACGGCGTAGTAGTCGGCTTCCCTGTAGATGCCGGTGCCGTACTCCAGGTCCTTCAGCTTCTGGCCCAGCATCACTTTAGTGGCCAGATCGATGATGGGCACGCCGGTGACCTTGGAGATATAGGGGATGGTGCGGGAGGAGCGGGGATTGACCTCGATAACATAGATGTCGTCGTTATAGAGGATGTACTGGGCGTTGATCAGTCCAATGACGCCCAAGTGCTTGGCCATGTTCTTGGTGTGCTTCAGGATCAGCTCCCGATGCTTGTCCTCCAGGTGGAGGGGGGGATAGACCGCGATGGAGTCGCCGGAGTGGACGCCGGCCCGCTCCACATGCTCCATGATGCCGGGGATGAGGATGTCCTCCCCATCGAACACGCCGTCCACCTCCAGCTCCCGGCCCATAAGGTACTTGTCGATGAGAATGGGATGCTCCTGAACGGTCAGGTTGATGATCCGCATGAACTCCTCGATGTTCCGGTCGGAGTAGGCGATCTCCATCCCCTGCCCGCCCAGTACGTAGGAGGGCCGGACCAGCACAGGGTAGCCCAGCTCATTGGCCGCCTGAAGGGCCTCCTGGGTGGTAAAGACGGTGCGGCCCTTGGCCCGGGGGATGGCGCACTTCTCCAAAATCTCGTCAAAACGCTCCCGGTCCTCGGCGGCGTCCACGCCGTCGGCAGAGGTGCCCAGGATCTGCACCCCCATCTCAGTCAGCGCCTTGGCCAGCTTGATGGCGGTCTGTCCGCCGAACTGGACCACGGCGCCCCAGGGCTTCTCCAGCTCCACGATGTTCTGCACATCCTCGGCGGTCAGCGGCTCGAAGTACAGCTTGTCCGCCACATCGAAGTCAGTGGAGACGGTCTCGGGGTTGTTGTTGATGATGATGGTCTCATAGCCCATGCGGCGGAAGGCCCACACAGAGTGGACAGAGCAGTAGTCGAATTCGATGCCCTGGCCGATGCGGATGGGGCCGGAGCCCAGCACCAGCACCTTCTTCTTGCCGGAGCCGTTGTCCACCGCCTCGTTCTCTCCGTCATAGGTGGAGTAGTAATAGGGGGTCTCGGCGTCGAACTCGGCGGCGCAGGTGTCCACCATCTTGAAGGAGGGGATGATGCCGTACCGCTCCCGCAGGGCCTTCACCTGGGCCTGGGTCATGCCGCACAAGGTGCCGATATAGCTGTCGGCGAAGCACATCTCCTTGGCCCGCTTCAGGGTGTCCATATCGGGCTCACCCTTACAGCGGGACAGCTCGTTCTCCATGTCGATGATCCGCTGGAAGCCGTCCAGGAACCAGATGTCCATTTTGGTGATGTGGTTGATCTTCTGGGGGGAGAAGCCGCGGCGCAGGGCCTCGGCCACCACAAAGAGACGCTCGTCGGTGACCTGGACCAGCAGGTCCTCGATCTCGTCGGTGTACAGGCCCTCCAGCTTGTCCAGCTTCAGGGCCCGCACGTTCAGCTCCAGGGAGCGGATGGCCTTCATCAGCGCGCCCTCGAAGGAGTTGGCGATGGCCATGACCTCGCCGGTGGCCTTCATCTGAGTGCCCAGGGTACGGCTGGCGGTGGTGAACTTGTCAAAGGGCAGGCGGGGGATCTTCAGCACGCAGTAGTCGATGGTGGGCTCGAAACAGGCGGTGGTCTTGCCGGTCACCGCGTTGGGGATCTCGTCCAGGGTGTAGCCCAGGGCCACCTTGGCGGCCACCTTGGCGATGGGGTAGCCAGTGGCCTTGGAGGCCAGGGCAGAAGAGCGGGACACACGGGGATTGACCTCGATGACTGCATACTCGAAGGAGTCCGGGTTCAGGGCGAACTGCACGTTGCAGCCGCCCTCGATCTCCAGGGCGGAGATGATGTCCAGGGCGGCGGAGCGGAGCATCTGGAACTCCCGGTTGGCCAGGGTCTGGGTGGGGGCCACCACGATGGAGTCGCCGGTGTGGACGCCCACGGGATCGATGTTCTCCATGGAGCAGATGGTGATGACGTTGCCGGCGGAGTCCCGCATGACCTCGAACTCGATCTCCTTCCAGCCGGCGATGCACCGCTCGATGAGCACCTCGTGGACCCGGGACAGGTTCAGGCCGCGGTCGCAGATCTCCCGCAGGGAGACCTCGTCGTAGGCGATGCCGCCGCCGGTGCCGCCCAGGGTATAGGCGGGGCGGACGATCACAGGGTAGCCGATCTCGTTGGTGAAGGAGACGGCATCCTCCACGGTGTTGACCACCTTGGAGGTGACGCAGGGCTGGCCGATGGACTCCATGCAGTCCTTGAAGCCCTGGCGGTCCTCCGCCTTGTGGATGGAGGCGGGGCTAGTGCCCAGCAGGCGCACGCCGTACTTCTCCAGGGTGCCGTTCTCATACAGCGCCATGGCCAGATTCAGGCCGGTCTGGCCGCCCATGTTGGGCAGAAGGGCGTCAGGGCGCTCCTTCTCAATGATCTGAGTGATGGAGGGCAGGTTCATGGGCTCGATATAGACGTGGTCGGCGATGTCCTTATCCGTCATGATGGTGGCGGGGTTGGAGTTGATCAGGACGACCTCCAGGCCCTCCTCCTTCAGCGCGCGGCAGGCCTGGGTGCCGGCATAGTCGAATTCGGCGGCCTGGCCGATGACGATGGGGCCGGAGCCCAGCACCAGGACCTTCTTGATATCGGTGTACTTCGGCATTACTTGGCACCTCCCATGGAGTCGATAAAGCGGTTGAAGAGGTATTCCGTATCCTTGGGGCCGGCGTTGGCCTCGGGATGGAACTGAGTGGTAAAGCAGTTGGGGCGCTTGTACTTCAGTCCCTCGCAGGTGCCGTCGTTGACGTTGATGTGGGATACCTCGGCCACGGCGGGGTCCACCGTGTCAGAGAGGACCATATAGCCGTGGTTCTGGCTGGTGATGAACACACGTTCCTTCTCCAGGTCACGGACGGGGTGGTTGCCGCCCCGGTGGCCATAGGCCAGCCGGCCTGTCTTGGCGCCGGTGGCCAGGGCCAGAAGCTGGTGGCCCATGCACACGCCGAAGATGGGGATGGTGCTGTCATAGAGCTTGCGCAGCTCTGCGATGATCTCAGTGTTCTCAGCGGGATCGCCGGGGCCGTTGGAGAGCATCACGCCGTCAAAGCCGCTGGAGAGCACCTCGCTGGCGGGGGTGTAGGCGGGCAGGGCCACGACCTTACAGCCGCGGCGGCGCAGGCACTCGATGATGTTCTGCTTCACGCCGTAGTCCATCACGGCCACCAGGTGCGTTTCCTCGCCATAGGCGTCAAACACCTCGGGCTCGGTCCGGGTCACCCTGCGGATGGTATCTTTCACCTCATAGGAGCGCAGCCGCTCCATGACCTCGGCCACATTAAAATGCTCCGCACAGGTGAGCATACCGTTCATGCTCCCCTGACTGCGGAGTATTTTCGTCAGTGCCCGGGTATCCACGCCCTGGATGCCGGTAATGTCGTATTGTTTCAGATAGCTGTCCAGTGTGTCCTCACAGCGGAAATTACTCCCCTGGGGAGACAGATGGCGGACAACAAGGGCCTCCACCCAAGGGCGGCGGGACTCGTTGTCCTCGTGGTTGACGCCGTAATTGCCAATGAGGGGATAGGACATCACCACGCCCTGTCCAGCATAGGAGGGGTCGGTCAGGATCTCCTGATAGCCGGTCATGGAGGTGTTGAACACCATCTCACAGATCCGGTCGGAGGTGCCGCCGATGCTGGTCCCGGAAAAAACGCTTCCGTTGGCCAGGATCAAAGTCGCTTTCATCAATTCTCTCACACGCCTTCCGTTCCAGGTTCTCATACGCATTGCTTCAGGAGGGCATGACCCTCCAGTTTGCTTCTTAATATTTTATCGGAAAACGACCCGCAATGCAAGATGTCGTTTCTCCTTTTTTCGAAAAAAACACCGGCGGCTTTTGGAGAAAACGCACCGAAGAATTAAAGAATAATAGGGCCGGAGAAGGGCAAGAATGAGAGGGATGGAACGAAGCGCCCGGCGGGCCGGGGGCGGACAGGAGGAAGCCATGTTCACCGCGCTGATCCGTACCGTGATCCTATACATCCTCATCATCGCCGGGGTGCGGCTGATGGGCAAGCGCCAGGTGGGGGAGCTGGAGCCCTCTGAGCTGGTGCTCTCCCTGCTCATCGCGGACCTGGCCTCGGTGCCCATGCAGGACCTGGGCATCCCCCTCCATGCCGGGGTGGTGCCCATCCTGGCCCTGCTGTCCCTGACCATGATCCTCTCGGTGCTGACCATGAAGAGCATCCGCTTCCGCACCCTGATGTGCGGCCGGCCCAGCATCGTGGTTCGGGACGGAAAAGTGGACCAGGGGGAGATGCGCCGCAACCGGCTGACGGTGGATGAGCTTCTGGAGGAGCTGCGGGGGCAGGGCTACACCGATCTGGCTGGGGTGAAATACGGCATCCTGGAGACCAACGGCCGGCTGTCCGTCCTGCCCTACGCCGAGCAGAGGCCGGCCACCGCCCGGCAGCTGGGGCTGGAGAGCCGGGAGACTGGGCTGCCCGTGGTCATCATCAGCGACGGGCGCATTTTGCAGGACAACCTGAAGCGGCGGGGGCTGGACCTGTCCTGGCTGGACAAGCAGCTGGCGGAGCACGGGTATCCCGACTTCCGGGACGTGTTCCTGCTGACAGTGGACGAGGCCGGGGGCGTGTATTTCGTCCCCAGGGAGGGAAAGTAGGGAATGGGAGAGATGAAGCGCCTTTGGGCGGCGGTGGGCATCCTGGCCGCTCTGCTGGCCGCCGCCCTGGGTACCGGCTGGTGGGTGGACGGACTGACTGCAGATTATGTTTCCCGGCTGGAGCAGGCCCAGGCCATGAGTGAGAGGGGCGACTGGGAGCGGGCTGCCCAGGTGACGGGAGGGGTGTACCGGAACTGGCAGGAGAGGAGCTTCTGGCTCCATGCCCTGCTGCGACACAGCGACACGGACCAGGTGCTGCTCCTGTTCCGCTCGGTGGAAGAGTACCTGAAGCTGGAAGAGATGGACCAGTACGCAGCCGCCAACGCCCAGCTCATCGCCCAGCTGGAGCTGCTGGCGGAGATGGAGGACCCCTCTCTGGAAAATGTGCTGTAAGAGAGGACCGGCCCGGACATGGCATCCATGTCCGGGCCGGTCTCTTTGCATGACGTGAAGACAAGGGGGCGCTTCTCACGATTTTTACGACCGTGCCCTGCCCCTGCGGGCATAGAGGGCGTAAAATCCAGCGCCCAGGGCCGCGGTGACGGCTTCGGTGAGGGGGAAGGCCAGCCAGACGCCCGTCATGCCCCAGCAGGCGGCCAGCAGGAAGGCCATGGGGAGGATCAGGAGGAAACCCCGCAGCAGGGAGGTGATATGGGCAGGCAGGGCCCGCTCCACCGAGGTGAAATACATGGACAGGATGATGTTGAACCCGGCAAAGAGCGCGCCGGTGAAATAGAGCCGCAGGCCCTCTTCGGCGATCTGCTGGAGCCGGGGGTCCCCCTCACTGTTGAAGATCAGGGCCACCGGTCCGGCAAAGAGGAACAGCAGGAGGTAGAGGGCGGCGGACAGGACCAGGAGGGTGATCAGGGCATAGCGCAGGTACTGGCGGATCAGACCGGGACGGTCCTGGCCGTGGGCGGTGCTCACCAGAGGCTGGATGCCCTGAGAGATGCCGGTGTACACGGCGGTGACCACCAGGGAGATGTTGGCGATGACGCCGTAGGCCGCCACTCCCGTGTTGCCCTCCAGACCCAGGATGATGCTGTTGAAGGCGATCATGACCACGGCGGAGGACAACTGGGCCAGCAGGGAGGGCAGGCCCAGGGAGAGGGCAGAGGCTGTGGGGCCGGGGGAGAGAGGGCAGGGGACCAGGCGCAGATCTCCCTTTTTGCGGATACAGTGAGGAAGCAGGATGAGGATGCCCAGCACGGGGGACATCCCGGTGGCCAGCACCGCACCGAAGATGCCCATCCCCATGGGGAAAATAAAGATGTAGTCCAGCACGATGTTGGCCAGGCTGCCTGCTGCAGTGGCCAGCATGGACAGCCGGGGGTCCCCGTCGTTGCGGACGAAGCAGAGCAGCACGTCGTTGACGAGGGTGGCGGGGGCGAAGAGGAGCAGCACCTGGAGATAGGTCCGGGTCATCTCAAACACAGCTTGGTCGGCCCCCAGAAGGACGGTGATCCCATGGGAGCAGAACAGGCCCAGCAGGAGGAAGGGGATGGAGAAGAGGACGGACAGAAGAAGCATGCCGGTGAACATCCTGGAAGCGCCGCCGGGGTCCCCCCGGCTCTGATGAATGGAGTATTTGGTGGCCCCGCCCATCCCCAGCATCAGGCCGGTGCCGTGGATGAAGTTGTAGATGGGGATGGCCAGATTCAGGGCGGCCAGCCCGGCAGTGCCCAGGCCCTGGGCCACGAAGAAAGTGTCGGCCAGGATGTAGCAGGACACCGCGATCATGCCGCAGGAGCTGAGGGCGGAGTAGCGGACAAACTCCCGCAGAGGAGTGGACTGTGACATATTCTGCACCTCTTTCAGTAAGGTCCAGCCCCGGCCGCGCCAGGGCAAAGAAAAAGCGCTGTGATCCCGTATCTTACAAAGGCCTAACGATACAGGAAAACAACGCATGGGGCCCACCCGGCGGTGGACCGTCTATCCAATTTGTACACTTAAGATACCAGAAGAGGGCGGGAATGTCAAGGCCCTTCCAGGAGGAGAAGGGAGCTGGCGGGTTTGGTCTGGACCGATCCCGCCGGAGGAGTCAGGCGCGGGGGGGATGGGGCGGTCTGCCCATCTGGGCAGGGCGGGCTGGAGAAAGAAAACAGGACTGCCTACGGGATAACAGACAAATCGCAGGCGGGGGCGAAGGTGTGCACCGGCTCCTCCCCCCGCAGCAGGCGCAGGCCGCCCAGGGCCAGGGCCTCCATCTCATTTTCCCCCGGGATGACCACTACCCGGGCCAGGTTGTGGAGGTAGCCGATGACCATGTCGGTGAGCATCTTGGAATAGGCCAGCCCGCCGGTGAGGATCACTGCGTCGATCAGTTCGGTGAAGCAGCCCAGCAGGGTGCCAACCCCCTTGGCGATCTGGAGGGCCTGGGCCTTGTACACCAGGGCGGCCCGCTCGTCTCCCGCCTGGATGCGCCTCTCGATCTCCCGGCAGTCGTGGGTGCCCAGCAGGGCGGACATGCCCCCCTCGCCCCGCAGCTTTTTCAGCATCTCCGCCTTGGTGTATTTGCCGGAGTAGCACAGGTCCACCACATAGAGGGTGTTGGTGCTTCCCGAGCGGTCGGGGGAGAAGGGGCCGGCGTCATCGGATACCGAGTCGATGATTCGGCCGTGGCTGTGGGCACTGATACTGATGCCGCCCCCCAGATGGGCTACCACCAGATTCATGTCCTTATAGGCCAGTCCCCGGCTCTCGGCGTACTTGTGGGCGGTGGCCCGGGCGTTGAGCACATGGCAGAAGCTGGTGCGGGTGACCCCCTTGAAGCCGGTGATCCGGGCCTCGGGCAGCAGCTCGTCGCTGGTGACGGCGTCATAGATGTAGGCGGGGATGACCAGGGGCCGGGCGAAGGCCAGGGCCATCACGCCTCCCAGGTTGGAGGCGTGCTCAAAGACCGGATAGTGGAGCAGGCAGTCCACCAGGGCGTCGTTCACCTGGTAGCCCCCGGCCACGATGTTGGGCAGGATGCCGCCTCGGCCCACCACGGCGGTGAGGGTGGACAGGTCCACCCGCTCCTGGGCCAGCAGGCCCCGGACCAGGGCCACCCGGTAGTCCAGCTGGTCGTTGAGGGTGGGGAAGGGGGCAAGGTCCTGATTGGAGTGGGGGATGCTCCGGGAAAAGAGAGGCCGGGTGCCGTCATACACCGCCGCCTTGGTGCTGGTGGAGCCGGGGTTCAGGATAAGCAGCCGTTCCGGCATAAGAAACGCCTCCTTTTTGGCAGAATCACCGCCGAGACATGGCGGCGCAGATGAGGATGGAGTTATATTTCTCCTCCCAGGAAGCCCCCCGGGAGTTGAGGGCGATGGGCACCGAGGCGCCGAGCACCACACCGGCCATCTTCCCGCCGGCCAGCCCATAGAGGGCCTTGCCCAGCAGATTGCCGGCGGCGATGGAGGGGACGAGAAGGATGTCCGCGTCCCCCGCCACCGGGCTGCAGTAGCCCTTGAGGCGGGCCGCCTCAGCACTGGTGGCCAGATCCAGAGAGATGGGGCCCTCCACCAGGCAGGGGCCGAAGTCTCCCCGCTCCCCCTCCTCCCGGAGGGCGGCGGCGTCTCCGGTCTCGGGCATGCGGGGACTGACCGTCTCCGCAGCACACAGCGCCGCCGCCTTGGGCCTCTCATACCCCAGAAAGCGGCACAGTGACAGGGCGTTGCGGAGAATGGCCCGCTTCTCCTCCAGGCCGGGAGCGACGACCAGCCCGCCGTCGGTGATGTAGAGCAGCTTGTGGTAGGCGGGGACCTCCAGAATGGCCACATGGGAGAGCAGCCCATCCCCGCGGATGCCGCCGGCACGGTCTACTACAGCCCCCAGCAGGGCACCCGTGGACAGATGGCCCTTGATGAGCAGACTGCCCCGCCCCTGGCGGACCAGGGCCACAGCCCGGGCGGCGCACTCCGCCTCTGTTCCGGCGGGGACCAAGTCCTCCTCCGGGACCGAAGCGCCCAGACGGTCCAGCAGGGGGCGGAGCTGGTCCGGGGGCCCCACCAGGATGGGGTGGATCAGGCCGTCCCGCCGGGCGGCCAGCACGGCCTGGAGGGTGTGCTCATCCTGGGCGGCGGCCACCACGGCGGACCGGGGACCGGACTGATGGAGCTGCTGCCGGAGCTGGGCAAAGGATGAAAGCATGGAAAAAACCCTCCTTTTTCGGATAGTTTACCACGGAAGAGAAAAAATGTACATCATTTTTCTCTGGGAGGCCTGGGCGGAGGATAGGGGGAAACAAAGACCGCCCGCCCCCCATCGGGGAGGCGGGCGGTGGATCAGGCGGTCAGTTCATCCTCGGTTCTGGGCCTCCACCAGGCGGACGCCGCAATACTGCTCCCGCAGCTTGGGCTTTTCAATCTTGCCGGTGGCGTTACGGGGGACGGGGGCGAAGATGATCTTCCGGGGGCGCTTGTACCGGGGCAGGTCAGTGCAGAACTGGTTGATCTCGCTCTCTGTGCAGGTCATGCCCTCTTTGATCTGGATGATGGCGGCGGCGATCTCCCCCAACCGCTTGTCGGGCAGGCCGATGACGGCCACGTCGTGGACCTTGGGGTAGGCGGCCAGGAAGTCCTCGATCTGCACCGGGTACAGGTTCTCGCCGCCGGAGATGATGACGTCCTTTTTCCGGTCCACTAAGAAGTAGAAGCCGTCCTCATCCTGCTTGGCCATGTCGCCGGTGTGGAGCCAGCCGTCCTTGAGCACCTCGGCGGTGGCCTCCGGATTGTGGTAGTAGCACACCATGACGCCGGGGCCCTTCACACACAGCTCCCCCACCTGGCCGAAGGGGACGGGCTGGTCGTTCTCGTCGGTGATCTTCACCTTCCAGCCGCAGCCGGGGACGCCGATGGCCCCCACCTTATGGAGATTGCCCAGGCCCAGGTGGACGCAGCCCGGTCCGGTGGACTCGGACAGGCCGTAGTTGGTGTCGTACTGGTGATGGGGGAAATAGCTCATCCAGTGCTTGATGAGGGAGGGGGGCACCGGCTGGGCGCCGATGTGCATCAGCCGCCACTGGGACAGGCGGTAGTCCTCCAGCTTCAGCTCACCACGGTCCAGGGAGGACAAAATGTCCTGGCACCAGGGCACCAGCAGCCAGACGATGGTGCAGCCCTCGTTGGAGACGGCATCGAAGATGGCCTTGGGGGAGTTGCCCTTGAGCAGGACGGCCCGGCTGCCGGTGAACAGGGAGCCGAACCAGTGCATCTTGGCGCCGGTGTGGTACAGGGGCGGGATGCAGAGGAATACGTCCTCGTGACAGGTCTCGTGGTGGACGGCCTCCATCCGGGCGGACTGGAGCAGGGCCTGGTGCTTGAGGAGGATGGCCTTGGGGAAGCCGGTGGTGCCGGAGGAGTAGTAGATGGCCGCGTCATCCTCATCCTGGATGAGCACCTTAGGGGGCTCACTGGAGCAGTTGGCGGTGGCGGTGTGGTAGTCCTCGGCAAAGGAGGGGCAGTTCTCTCCCACAAAGAAGAGCAGGCGGCCCCGGGACAGGGAGGGCGCCACGTCCTCCACCCGGCCGATGAACTCCGGGCCGAAGAGGAGCACATCCACGTCGGCCAGCTGGACGCAGTACTCGATCTCCTGGGCGGTGTAGCGGAAGTTCAGAGGGACGGCGATGGCTCCGGCCTTCAGAATGCCGAAATAGATGGGCAGCCACTCCAGGCAGTTCATCAGCAGGATAGCCACCTTGTCCCCCTTCTTTACCCCGCGGGAGAGGAGCATGTTGGCCACCCGGTTGGCCTTCTCGTCGAAGACGCCCCAGGTGATCTCCCGGCGGTAGGGGACGGTGGATGCGGGCTCGATGAGCTCATATTCCTTCCACGTGACCCGGTGCTTTTCCTGGATCTCCGGGTTGATCTCCACCAGGGCAGTCTCGCCGCCGTAGAGCTTGTGATTGCGCTCCAGCAGGTCGGTAATGGGCATTTGCCTCGGTCCTTTCCAAAAGGCGGCGATGCCGCCTGACTTCATTGGTTTTACTCGTTAAAGTATCATAGCGAATTTTTTCCCGAATGTCAAGAGGAAAGGTCCTTTCTTTCCCAAACGCCTCCTGCTGGCGGGATCTTTCAGAGGCAGCGTCTTTGGAGCGAAGGAGGGGACCCCTGCCTGGAGACACAGAAAATCCCGCTTGACAAATGGGAAGAGAGGTGTATAATGCAAACCAACAAAGGCGCAGACGGAGACAGCATAGAGCGCGGAGAGAGCCAGTCAGAGAGTTCCCGGTAGGTGCGAGGGGCCTGGTTCCGCAGCTTGAAATTTCCTCTCCCGAGCCGTCCGAGGAACGCTCCCTCCGGGGGCAAGTAGAGCGGAACCGGGTCCTCCCGTTACAGAGGCTGGGTATTGCTGGATACCCATTGAGGCCGCACTCGCGAGGGGGCGGTAAAAAGAGGTGGTACCACGGGGCACGCCCCGTCCTCTGGCGGCAGTCGCCAGAGGTTTTTTTGTACCCTTTTTCAAAAAACGGTCCCCGCCAGGGCGGTTTTCTCTTTACCTTCACGCTTTGATGTGCTAAAATCACTTTAAACCATTGAACCACGGGCGTCCCTTTGCCCGCGGCGCGAAAAAGGAGTGACACTATGCCCAAAGCGGAACATCAGAGGGGCCGCAGCATGGCCCTGTACGAGACAATCCTGAAGCTGAAGGACCTGGACGAGTGCTGCCGTTTTTTTGACGACCTGTGCACCCCCACCGAGCTGCGCTCCCTGGAGCAGCGGTTCGACGTGGCGGTCTACCTCCAGCAGGGGTTGGTCTACCTGGACATCCTGGAGAAAACGGGGGCCAGCAGTGCCACCATCAGCCGGGTCCGCCGGGCCATGCTGGACAACGGCGCCGGCGGTGTGATGCAGGACGTCATTATCCGGGAGGGCCTGGGAGAGCCCAAAGCAGATCCTGAGCCGTGACGGTGCGGGAAGCCGTCCGGCTTTGCGGGGAAGAACAATACAGAAAGCAGGGAACAGATTCATGAAACAACTGATGTTGGGCAACGCCGCCGTTGCCCGGGGACTTTACGAGGCGGGCTGCTGCGTGATCTCCAGCTACCCCGGCACCCCCAGCACCGAGATCACCGAGGAGGCCGCCAAATTCGACGATATTTACTGTGAGTGGGCCCCCAATGAGAAGGTAGCCATGGAGGTGGCTTTCGGTGCCAGCCTGGCAGGAAAGCGGTCCTTCTGCGCCATGAAGCACGTGGGCCTCAACGTGGCCGCTGACCCGCTGTTCACCGTGGCCTATACCGGCGTCAATGCGGGCATGGTCATCGCGGTGGCCGACGACCCGGGGATGCACTCCTCCCAGAACGAGCAGGACTCCCGGCACTACGCCATCGCCGCCAAGCTGCCCATGCTGGAACCCGCCGACTCCGCCGAGGCCCTGGCCTTCACCAGGCGGGCCTATGAGATCTCCGAGGAGTTCGACACTCCGGTGATCCTGAAGATGTGCACCCGGGTGGCCCACTCCCAGTCCATCGTGGAGACCAGCCCCCGGACCGAGGGGCCGGAGCGTCCCTATGAGAAGAACATCGCCAAGTATGTAATGATGCCGGGCAATGCCATCCGCCGCCACCCGGTGGTGGAGGACCGGATGCGCCGCCTGGCCCAGTACGCCGAGACCTGCGATCTGAACCGGGTTGAGATGGGGGACACCAAGCTGGGCATCATCACCTCCAGCACCTCCTACCAGTATGTGAAGGAGGTCTTTGGGGAGGAAGCCTCTGTCCTCAAGCTGGGGATGGTCCACCCTATGCCCGAGGGACTGATCCGGGACTTCGCCGCCAAGGTGGACCGACTGGTGGTGGTGGAGGAGCTGGACCCCATCATCGAAAACTACTGCCGTCAGCTGGGCCTGACCGTTTCCGGCAAGGAGGCCCTGCCCCTGGAGGGGGAGTTCTCCCAGAACCTGGTGGCCGCCAAGCTGGGTGGCGCGGTACATACCGGCACCGCCCTGGAGGACGCCATCCCGCCCCGCCCGCCGGTGATGTGCGCCGGCTGTCCTCACCGCGGACTGTTCTACACCCTGGCAAAAAACAAGTGTACCGTGCTGGGCGACATCGGCTGTTACACCCTGGGGGCGGTGGCCCCTCTGAACGCCATGGAGATGACCCTCTGCATGGGCGCCTCCATCAGCGGCATCCACGGCTTCAACAAGGCATTGGGGGAGAAAAGCGAGGGGAAGACGGTGGCCGTCATCGGAGACTCCACCTTCATGCACTCCGGCATGACCGGCCTGGCCAACATCGCCTATAACCAGTCCAACTCCACGGTCATCATCCTGGACAACTCCATCACCGGCATGACCGGCCACCAGCAGAACCCCACCACCGGCTACAACATCAAGGGGGAGCCGGCGGGAAAGATCGATTTGGAGCAGCTGTGCCGGGCCATGGGCTTTGAACGGGTCCGGGTGGTGGACCCCTATGACCTGAAGGCCACCGACCAGGCGGTGAAGGAGGAACTGGCCGCCCGGGAGCCCTCCGTCATCATCAGCCGCCGGCCCTGCGCTCTGCTGAAGTATGTAAAGCACCAGGCCCCTCTGGCGGTGGATACGGACAAGTGCGTGGGCTGCAAGAGCTGCATGCGCATCGGCTGCCCCGCTATCTCCATGAAGGAGGGCAAGGCCCATGTGGACAACACCCTGTGCGTGGGCTGCGGCGTGTGTGAACAGATGTGCGCATTTGGTGCCTTCCAGAGCACCGAGAAGGAGGGCTGAGCCATGAAGACCAAGAATATCATGATCGTAGGCGTGGGCGGACAGGGCTCCCTGCTGGCCAGCAAGCTGCTGGGCCATCTGCTGATGGAGCAGGGCTATGACGTAAAGGTGTCCGAGGTCCACGGCATGTCCCAGCGGGGCGGCAGCGTGGTCACCTATGTGCGCTACGGCGATCGGGTAAATTCCCCTGTTATCGACAAGGGGGAGGCTGACTACATCGTCTCCTTCGAGCTGCTGGAGGCCGCCCGCTGGCTCAGCTATCTGAAGCCCGACGGCCAGATCGTCACCTCCACCCAGCAGATCGATCCCATGCCCGTTATCACCGGCGCGGCCCAGTACCCGGAAAACCTGGTGGAGAAGATGAAAGCGGCCGGCGCCAAGGTGGACGCCCTGGACTGCTTGGCTCTGGCCGAGGAGGCAGGCTCCTCCAAGGCGGTGAACATCGTGCTGATGGGCCGGCTCTCCCACTACTTCGATCTGCCCGACGAGGCGTGGCAGAAGTCCCTGGAGGTCTGTGTGCCTTCCAAGTTCCTGGAGCTGAACAAGAAGGCATTCCAGCTGGGTAAGAACGCCTGAAAGGAGGGCGGAGAGATGGCGGAGGAGCGCGTCCCTTTGGAGATCCGCAGGGCAGAGCCGGAGGACGCGGCGGAGCTGCTGTCCATCTATGCCCCATATGTGGAGGAGAGCTGGGTGACCTTTGAGTGCGTCCCGCCCACGGTGGAGGAGTTCCGGCGCCGTATGGAGGAATTTTCCCGGCACTACCCCTATCTGGTGTGCTGCCGGGCGGGGGAGATCCTGGGCTATGCCTACGCCCACCGCCACATGGAGCGGGAGGCCTACCAGTGGAACGCGGAGCTCACTGTCTATGTGCGCCGGGGTCGGGAGGGCTTGGGGATCGGCACCGCCCTCTACGGGGCGCTCATCCCCAAGCTGCGGGAAATGGGGCTGGTCAACCTGTACGGGGTGCTGGGACTGCCCAACCCGGGCAGTGAGGCCCTGCACCGCCGCTTCGGCTTTACCCGGCAGGGGCTGTACCCTCGGATGGGATTCAAGCTGGGGGAGTGGCACGACGTGGCCCAGTACGGCCTGCGCCTCACCCCCCCGGACCGGCCGCCGGAACCCCTTTTTCGGACAGAAGGGGGGACGCAGGGATGATCTGGAAGTATCTGCTGCGGATCTGGGGTTGGGTGTGCCTGCTGGCAGCCGCCCTGCATGGGGCTTTGACCCTGTATGCGGCCGCTGTGCCGTACAATATTTATCAGCCGGGAAGCACCGGACTGGCGGAGTGGCTGGGCATGGGGCTGATCTCCCACGGCCTGGCCCATGTGATGGCCCGCCTGGACAAGCTGGGATGATCGCAGGGGGTCCATAAAAAAATCAGGACAGAGGGGGGGACATGGATGAAATTTGTCATTGTCATAGAGTGGCTTTTGGGGCTTTGGGGAGCATTTGCCCTCTATGTGGCTCTGGTGTGCGGAATTGCTTTTTTTGATGCGAGCACGCCGGAAAATCTGGCCATGTTCCTGTTGAGCGGGTGTGCCGCCCTGTTTTCCTTTGCTCTGATCGCGGTGCTGGAACTGCTTCGGAAAAAGCAGCAGACATCGCCTAAATAAAAGCCGAGAATTTCTTTGACTCTTTTTTGCATGAAAGAGAAGAAATATGAAAACGAGAGAGGGATGATTCCATTGGAACGCTATTATCAGCCGGAGATCGAGACTGCGTCCCGGGAACAGATCAAGGCCTGGCAGGACGAGCGCCTGGTAAAGCAGGTCCAGCATGTGTGGGACAACGTGCCCTACTACCGCAAAAAGATGGAGGAGAAGGGGGTCACACCGGCGGATATCAAGTCCAGCGACGACCTGTACAAGCTGCCCTTCCTCACCAAGTCTGACCTGCGGGACGCTTACCCCTACGGGCTGGTGGGGATGCCCCTGAAGGACTGCGTCCGCATCCAGTCCACCTCTGGCACCACTGGCAAGCGGGTGGTGGCCTTCTACACTCAGGAGGACATCGATCTCTGGGAGGACTGCTGTGCCCGGGCTATCATGGCTGCGGGGGGCACCAATGAGGATGTGTGCCAGGTGTCCTACGGCTACGGACTGTTCACCGGCGGCCCCGGCCTCAACGGAGGCAGCCACAAGGTGGGCTGCCTCACCATCCCCACCTCCTCGGGCAACACCGAGCGTCAGATCATGTTCATCAAAGACTTGAACGCCACCATCCTGTGCTGCACCCCCTCCTATGCCGCCTACATCGGCGAGACCATGAAGGAGATGGGAATGAGTCCGGAGGAGATCCCCCTGAAGGCGGGCATATTCGGTGCGGAAGCCTGGTCCGAGGAGATGCGCCAGGACATTCAGAATACCCTGGGCATCAAGGCATATGATATCTACGGGCTCACCGAGCTGTCCGGCCCCGGTGTCTCCTTCGAGTGCTCCGCCCAGAGAGGGATGCACATCAACGAGGACCACTTCATCGCTGAGATCATCGACCCGGACACCGGCGAGGTGCTGCCCGAGGGCAGCGAGGGCGAGCTGGTATTCACCTCCATCACAAAGAAGGCGTTTCCTCTGCTGCGCTACCGCACCCGGGACATCTGCACCCTCACCCGGGAAAAGTGTCCCTGCGGCCGCACCCATGTGAAGATGTCCAAGCCCAGGGGCCGCACCGACGACATGCTCATCATCCGGGGGGTCAACGTATTCCCCTCCCAGATCGAGACGGTGCTCCTCAATTACGGTTATCCCGCCAACTACCAGATCATCGTGGATCGGGTCCACTCCACCGACACCCTGGACGTGCAGGTGGAGATGACCCCGGAGATGTTTACCGACAAGGTGGGCGAGGTGGACCGCCGCCAGAAGGAGTTGGTGGACGGCCTGCGCTCCATGCTGGGCCTGTCCGCCAAGGTCACCCTGGTGGCTCCCAAGTCCATCGTCCGCAGCGAGGGCAAGGCGGTCCGTGTCATCGACAAGCGCAAGATCTGACTGATTTGACAGGAGGGAAGAGTTATGAGCGTCAAGCAGCTTTCCGTGTTCCTGGAGAATAGGCCCGGTGCCCTGTATGGGATGACCGGTATCCTCTCCCAAAACAAGATCGACATGCGGGCCCTCTCGGTGGCGGAGACCCGGGATTTCGGCATCCTCCGCATCATCGTGGACGACCCGTACAAGACGGCCACTGTCCTGAAGGACGCGGGCTATGTGTACAACATCACCCCCGTGCTGGGGGTGGCGATCCCTGACGTGCCGGGCGGATTGAACAAGGTACTCCAGGTGCTCACCGATGCCAGGATCAACGTGGAGTACATGTATGCATTCCTGGGGGGCAAGACCGAAGCCGCCTATATGATCTTCCGGGTAGAGGACAACAATGCCGCGGCGGAGGCCCTGGCCTCCCGGGGCATCAAGACCCTGGAGGAAGCGGATATCCAGCGAATGTAAAGCGAAACAGCTTTCAAGAAAAAGGACAGACCGCGCGCCAGCCGGCGCGCGGTCTGCTTTTTCAGATCCGGTCGTAGAAGGGGGAGACTCCCTTGGAGGCGTCCTGGCCAAAGCGGGAGGAGCGGGGGACCAGATCCACCGTTTTTCCCTCCAGCCAAGGGCGGGCGGCCCCGGCAATGGCGGAAAAGACAGCGTCCTGCTCTCCATCCTGGTCCACTACCACCAGATAGCTGGGCTCCATCTCACCCTCCCGGACCATCAGGCGCAGGTAGAGTGCCTTTACAGCTGGGAGCTCACGGGCAGCGGAGCAGATGGCCTCCACCATCCGCTCCGGGTACTCCGCCGGGTCCCCCAGCATGACTCGGGTATCCTTCTGAATCACCTGCCGGACCGGTGGAGTGCCCTCTGCCTTCTGCCGGGCCAGGCGGGCCACCGTCTCCCGGTCCAGGGTGAGGCTGTCCCCGAAGGGATCGACCACAAAGCCGGCGGCCCGGCTGTCCCGCTGGAGCATAGAGGCATAGTCGTCGAAGGTGAGGACCAGGGTCTGCTGGTCCCGGGGGCCGCACAGCTTCCGCAGCTCCCCCCAGTTGGTGAAGGCGGGAAAGAAGGGACGGCCCTCCTGGCTGGAGATGAGCTGAAACTGGATGGCGGTGTTCTGCTCCAGTGTAGTCTGGCCGGAGACAGCGGGGGACGGCGCGGGGGTGAGGACCACAGGCGCGAGCAGATGGGCCTGGGTCATGAGCTCCCTCAGCGCCCGGTCCTGGTTGGCGGGCGTGTTCTCCCGGTGGAGGGCGGCGAGGGCTTCAGACAGACGGGGATTGACGATGGGCTTTGTGACATCAACCATGGCGGTGACCTCCTTGTGTGTCATGGGTAGGGTGCGGGGCCTGACCTGCTTGTCTCTGCTTGGAGCCTCAGGAAATCTCCCGTTCAAAGATCACCTGATAGCACTGGGCGGAACCCACACCCCGCCCCTCACAGAAGGGGATCACGATCTGCTTGAATCGCCACCCATTTGCTGCCTCTTTTTCGATTACGTCCTTACAGGCATCGAAGGTAGACCCTGCTTTCGGGGGACGGGAAATGATCCCCTGGGTATTCCAGGCCACAGGGACCTGTATGAATTTGTACTCGTACTGCTTCATCAAGATGACCTCCCTGCGGGCTTTCTTGCCCGCTGCTTTATGTACTGACGGCCTGGATCTCTCCGGAGAATGGAAGAAAAAGGCCCCGAGTGGCTACAGCCCCAGCAGGCGCTGGGCGTTGCCGCCCAGAATGGCGTCCCGCTCTTCTGGGGAGAGGGGCAGGGCGCGGATAGAGGCCACATCGGCGGATTGGTCCCCCCAGGGGCTGTCGGTGCCGAAGAGGAGGCGCTGGGCCCCAAATTTTCGGACAAAGCGGACAAACTGCTCCTGTTCCATCATGTGCAGCTGGTCCTCCGAAAAAGGGTGTCCCTCCAGGGGGGTGAGGTCGCCGTAGGAAAAGGCGGTATCCAGCAGCACGCTGGACTGGGGGAGCAGGGCCTCTACCTGGTCCCACTGGCGCCAGCCTCCCATGTGGGCCAGGATCAAGGTCACCGGGCCCACCTGTTCCAGGGCGCGGAGCACCATCTCCGGGTCGCAGTAGGTGGGGGCGGGGATGCCGATGTCGATGCCGGCGTGGGTGAGGACCACGAGCCCCAGCTCGCCGGCCCGGTCCAGGATGCGCAGATAGCGGATATCGTCGAACCGGGTGGCCTGATAGGCAGGGTGGAGCTTGATGCCCTTCAAACCCAGGGCGGCGATCCGAGCCAGCTCTCCCCTGGGGTCCGGACAGTCCGGGTGGATGCAGCCGAAGGAGTAGATGCCGGTCCCGCGGCCCCGGGCGTTGATCTGAGCGGCGCTCTCGTTGACATGGGCCACCTGATGGGGGTTGGTGGCCACCGGCAGGACTACGGAGCAGTCGATGCCCGCCCGGGCCATGGAGGCGGCCAGGCCGGCGTTGGTGGCGTCGGTGAAGGCCCGGGTATGACAGGCACCCTGGAGCTTGCGGATGGTGGGGGCCGCAAGCTTGTCAGGGAAGGTGTGGGTGTGGATATCAATGACCATGGCGGTCCTTCCTTTCCTGGGAAATGATGCCGCAGCCAAGGGAGCGCGGCATGTCGGTCCCAAGCATACCACATTTTTCGCTCGGAGGCAACGACAGCCCGTTCGAGGTCCGTTTATCTTAAAACTCCAAACTCCGCTGGGGTTGAAGCGGCGGTTTCGTATTGCCATACAGAATCGGCTGCGGTATAATCAGGGCGGCAATCAAAAGCTGCGGAGGTATGTCCATGAAAACGATCTATGAAAAGTATATGGCATCGCCGATCGACAAGGAGCTTTTATGCTTGGAGCATGGCGAGATCACAGAGCCATATTTTTGCTACCCTGTCAATGCAGAGCCGATAGGATTTGAAGGGTGTATCCTGTACTGCTTTTTGCCGGAGTATGGAGAGATGGTATTTGCCTGCGACCCGGAAAGCTGTGCAGATCGGAATGTATATCCACTGGCAAAAAATTTCGAGGATTTTCTCCGTTTGATCCTGGCGTGCGGCACCGCTGATCCAGTGGAGCAGATCGTTTGGATGGATAAAAGGAAATTTGAGGAACACATGGAACACGAAGAAAAAATTTTGACACAGGAGCAGAGGGCGGCGGTACAGCAGCTTCAACGCGAAATGGGTCTGCTGCCAATGGAAACCCCGTTTGAATATGTCAAGGCGATCCAAAAAGACTTTGATGACAGTAAAATACAGTACAGCGATGAATATTACGAGGTGACTGGCAGAGAGGCCCCGAAAGAAACAGACACGCCCAACAAAACTTTATTGGAATTTCAGACTGTCACAGTTGAAGTTCGCGGCCAAAATGATAGAGCCTGACAACTTCTGATCTATCTGGCAGTTACCCGATAAGGGCAGCTGCGGCTTGACTGTTTTGTAAGGAGCATTTCCAAAACTGCTTCTCAGCTAAAAAGAGGAAAAGGGGACCGCCCCGGCGGGCGGGGGATGGGAGTCACAGCAGCAGACAAAGAGGACGGGCTTCGCGGACCGCCCCGGCGGGCGGGGGATGGGAGGAGCGGTGCCGGACTGCGTTCCGGCCCTTGCCAAATGGCGGGAAAGCATCTATAATACCAGTAAAACAACGGCAGAACGTCTGCCGCGATGGAGGGAACGACATGGCTCTGGATATGAAGTATTTTGAGGAGATGGAGGCCAAGATCCCAAAGGGGAAGGTCCGCACCCGGTTTGCCCCCTCTCCCACCGGCTATATGCACGTGGGCAATCTGCGCACCGCCCTTTACACCTGGCTCATCGCCCGGCACCATCAGGGCACCTTTATCCTGCGCATCGAGGACACTGACCAGACTCGGCAGGTGGAGGGTGCCACAGAGGTGATCTACCGCACCCTGGCGGAGTGCGGGCTGGACCACGACGAGGGCCCCGACGTGGGCGGCCCGGTGGCCCCCTATATCCAGACCCAGCGCCGGGACACCTATGGAAAGTACGCCCGGCTGCTGGTGGAAAAGGGACACGCCTACTACTGCTTCTGTGAAAAGACCGAGTCGGAAGAGGACTCCGGCCAGTTCGACCGGGCTTCGGACCCCTGCCGCGCCCTGAGCCAGGAGGAGGCTCAGGCCCGGGTGGACGCGGGCGAGCCATACGTCATCCGCCAGAAGATCCCCAGCGGCGGGACCACTACCTTCCATGACGCCATCTTCGGGGACATCACCGTGGAGAACGACACCCTGGACGACCAGGTGCTCATCAAGCGGGACGGCCTGCCCACCTATAACTTCGCCAATGTCATCGACGACCACCTGATGGGCATCACCCATGTGGTCCGGGGCAGCGAGTATCTGTCCTCTGCTCCTAAGTATGATCTGCTCTATCAGGCCTTTGGCTGGGAAGTGCCCACCTATGTGCACTGTTCCCCCGTGATGCGGGATGCCCACAACAAGATGTCCAAGCGCCACGGGGACCCCTCCTACGAGGACCTGAAAGCCCAGGGCTACCTCACCCCCGCCATCCTGAACTATGTGGCCCTGCTGGGCTGGTCCCCCAGAGGAGAACTGGCGGAACAGGAAGTATTCTCTCTGGAGGAGCTGGTGGCCGCCTTTGATCTGGCGGGTGTATCCAAGTCCCCGGCCATCTTTGATATTGAGAAGCTCACCCACTTCAACGCCCTGTACCTGCGGGCCATGGAGCCGGCGGACTTTGCCCGGGCGGCAGAGCCCTATATCCGCCAGAGCGTGAAAGACCCGGCGCTGGACGCGGCGGAGATTGCCGGCCTGCTCCAGGCCCGGTGTGAGCGGCTCACTGACATCCCGGAGAAGGTGGACTTCTTCGATGCCCTGCCTGACTATGATGGGGCTCTGTTCACCAACAAGAAGTCCAAGACCGACCCGGAAGTGGCCCGGGCCATGCTGGAGGCCGCCATCCCCGCCCTGGAGGGGCTGGACGGCTGGACCACGGAGGGCATCCACGACGCCCTCATCGCTCTGGCGGAGAAGCTGGCGGTGAAGAACGCCACCCTCATGTGGCCGGTGCGCATCGCCGCCGCCGGAAAGGCGGTCACTCCCGGGGGCGCGGTGGAGATCTGCCACGTGCTGGGCCGGGAGGAGACTCTGCGCCGCCTGCGCCTGGGGCTGGACAAGCTGCGATAAGATCCACCTGTCCCCGGCGGCCTGTGCCGCCGGGGACATTTTTTCCGAAACAGGAAAAAACAGGCTGTTCAAGGCTGGGCCGGGATGGTATAATAGCGGAGAAAACACATGCCCGCGGCAGCCGGGCAACCACAGAATGGAGGAATCGAGATGAAATGCCCCTTCTGCGCCTATCTGGAGAGCAAGGTGGTGGACTCCCGTCCCGCGGACGAGGGAGCCAGCATCCGCCGCCGCCGGGAGTGTCTGTCCTGCCATAAGCGCTTCACCACCTACGAGACCATGGAGAGCCTGCCCCTGATGGTGGTCAAAAAGGACGGCAGCCGCCAGAGCTTTGACCGGAACAAGGTGATGAACGGCCTGATCCGGGCCTGTGAAAAGCGGCCGGTCTCCTTCAGCACCATGGAGGAGATCGTCAACGAGATCGAGCAGACCCTCCAGAACGAGATGGAGCGGGAGGTTAGCTCCGCCGAGATCGGAGAGCTGGTGATGGAGCGGCTGAAAAAAGTGGACGAGGTCTCCTATGTGCGCTTTGCCTCCGTCTACCGCCAGTTCAAGGACATCAACACCTTCATGCGGGAGCTGAACAAGCTGCTGGAAGATAAGTGAGCAATCCGGCCCCGGGACCACATGGTCCCGGGGCTCAAATTGTCGCAAAAGGCCGTCGGGTCTTTTGCGACGAAGGGCTGCATGACAGATGAGGCCTATTTTTGCAGGAAAAAGCCGCCTCATCTGTCATGAGAGGTGTCATTTTCCAGAAGCATGTCCCGGGAAATAATGCTTTTTGATTTGATCCTGTCTTCCACGGACGACAGAACTCTTTGGGGCCCCCTCTGGGGGAGATTTTTCACTAGCGGAAGCGGGGGGCCGAGCCATCGGCCTCCCGCTTTTTGTGCCGCGCCAGGGCGGAGCTTAAAGGAACCGCTTCATCTGCTGGATGTTCTGTTCCTCGGTGTGCAGCAGGCGGCTGCCCAGGGCCAGCAGCTCCGGGTCCGCCTTGCCGGTGTACTGGTGGATGCGCCGGGTCATCTCCACAGTGCCCATGGTGCTCCCCTGGATCATCAGCTGAGCCAGCTTGGAGGTGGTGTGGTCGGCGGCAGTGCGGGCCTTGAGCATGGCACCGGACATGGCCCGGACAGCCAGACCCGGGGTATGGAGCCGGGCACCATGCTTCCGGGCATAGGCCTGTGACTGGGCGGCGATGGTCCGGTATTCCTGGAGCTGGCTGTTCAGGGCCTGGCCCATGGCCCGGCTCTGGGGCAGGGACAGCACCTGGGGGATGGCGCTCACCCCCATAGCCGCGTTTTTATGAATGAAAGACAAAAACTGCTGATCGTGATCCATGAAATTTCTCTCCCTTCCTCCATATTATCTGAAAAATTCTGCAAAATATACGAGAAAGAGCAGGGATTTTGTAAAAATATTTGAGATCCTGTCCTTGATGGTCGGAGCGGGGGGCGCTATAATAAACTATCTTTTTCCCGGGGCACGCGAGGCGCCGGAGTCGAAAGGGGCGGAGAATATCGTGAGTATGGAAGACATCCGGCTGGAGCAGGGGCTCCACGAGGAGTGCGGTGTATTCGGGATCTATGACCCGGAGGGCAGCTGCGCCCAGACCACCTATTACGGGCTGTACGCCCTCCAACACCGGGGGCAGGAGGCCTGCGGCATCGCGGCTATCAATGACCGGGAGCAGTCCTTTTATAAGGACGTGGGACTGGTCAGCGAGGTCTTCGACCGGGAGACCCTTCAGCGCCTGAATGGGACCATGGCGGTGGGCCATGTGCGCTACGCCACCACCGGCGCTGGGGCGCGGGAGAACGCCCAGCCCCTGACCATCAAGTATGTGAAGGGAACGCTGGCGGTGGTCCACAACGGCAATCTGGTGGACGTGGACCGGCTGCGGGCCCGGTTCGAGTACCAGGGGGCAATCTTCCACACCACCAGCGACTCGGAGCTCATTGCCTACGCCATTGCCCAGGCCCGGCTCCACGGGCCCAGCGTGGAGGACGCGGTGTGCCGGGCTGTGGGGGAGCTGCGAGGGGCGTTCTCCCTGATCGTCATGTCCCCCCGTAAGCTCATCGCCTGCCGGGACCCCTGGGGCTTCCGCCCCCTGTGCATGGGCCGGAAGGGGAAGGCGGTGCTGTTCGCCTCTGAGTCCTGCGCCATCGAGAGCGTGGGGGGCACCCTGGAGCGGGAACTGGACCCAGGAGAGATCGTGGTGGTGGAGGAGGGGCAGGTGCGCTCCATCCGAGACAACTGTTGCAGGGGCCAGTCCCACATGTGCATCTTCGAATATATCTACTTCGCCCGGCCCGACTCGGTGATCGCCGGGCAGTCAGTCCACGAGGCCCGGGTGAACGCCGGCCGTCTGCTGGCCCGCCGCCATCCAGTGGAGGCCGACCTGGTGGTGGGGGTGCCTGACTCCGGGCTGGACGCCGCCCGGGGCTATGCCCAGGAGAGCGGCATCCCCTACGGGGTGGGCTTTGTGAAAAACCGCTACGTGGGCCGCACTTTCATCACTCCAGACCAGACCAGCCGGGAGCAGGCGGTGCGCATCAAGCTGTCTGCCTTGCGCAGTGAGGTGGAGGGCAGGCGGGTGGTGATGATCGACGACTCCATCGTCCGGGGAACCACCTGCCGCCAGATCACCAACCTGCTGCGGGAGGCCGGGGCGAAGGAGGTCCACATCCGGGTGTCCGCGCCCCCCTTCATCGCCCCATGCTACTTTGGAACCGATATCCCGGACCGGGAACGGCTCATCGCCTGCCAGCATTCCCTAGAGGAGATCCGGGAGATCGCCGGGGCGGACAGCTTGGGCTATCTGCCTCTGGAGGACCTGCACCAGCTGGCCCCCAAGGCGGCCTGCGGCTTCTGTGACGGCTGCTTCACTGAGCGCTATCCGGTGGACCTGGAGTGAAAAACGAGCCCGCGCGCCTGCAGTGTTCTGCGGACGCGCGGGCCTGTTCTTTTTTGGTGGGTTCTTGCTGACAAGGAGTTCAGCCTGTCACTTATCCTGGGGCTGTGGATTTCTGGTGGGGAGCAGGGAGTTGATGAGGAAGGCCACCGTTACTCCCACCACCGTCTCCGACACCCGGGCGGCGGCGTAGTAGTAGCGCTGGATGCCGGACACGTCACCGGAAATGAGCATGACGCAGGGGAGGATGCAGGCCATGCCGCAGGCCGCGGGCCGGTTGAAGAGCATGCAAAGCCAGATCCCGCACACACAGGCGGCTCCCAGCATCAGGACGATGCCCACCCAGTGGGACAGCAGGGGCTCCAGGAGTAGCATAGCCACCCCCAGGATGGCACCGATGAACACCCCCACAAAGCGGGAGAGCCCAACCTGGAGGGTCTGCTCCAGGGAGCTCTGCATGCACACGATGCAGGCGATGCAGGAATAGGTGGGGCCCACATAGGCCAGCACCCCAGGGTAGCTCTCGTTATAGAGGAGGCCGAAAGGGACAAAGATCAGGTAGGAGAGCATCACTGCCACGGCGGTCTTAGTGGTGCGCATCCCGATATGTGGGAACTTGAACTGTTTCATGGGGCAGACCTCCTGCTGTGTCCTGTTGTGCCAGGCCCCGCAGCCGGGGCGCCCTGCTAGGATGCCCGGAAAGTCTGAGCAGTAACAGGGGAGAGGGTAGAGTTTGGGAAACAACTCGATTGTATCCTGAGGCGGGGGGAAAGTCAAGCCGTCCACGCCCTGTACCCTTTTCCCCTATGGACCGGTCTTCAGGACAGAAACCCTCCCCGCGTCCATTCAGATGAGGGGGATCTGCTCCAGGTCACACGGGTCAATAAGCAGAAGGCGAATTATCATTCGCTCTAGTGATCTCAATCACTTCTAATTGCAGATGATATGTGTTTTCCTCTCCATCCAAATCAACTGTTTTCAGCTCAAACCAAAGACCATCAACTAAATTATCAATATCATCAGGGATAAGAATGTCCCCGGTTATTTTTCCTATATCCTCGGAAATATTTATTGCGCCTCCTGTTTTATCTTCAACTCTATTGGACATTAAAATATTCTCTTCACCATCTGATGTAAAATAAATGGTAGCTGAGTATGAAGCAATATCCGTAAACTTATCTTTTCTTGTCTCCAAATTACCGCCATAACAGATCTCTTCTTCAGCGTCTAAAACGATGACCCCATTTGAAACAGAAATAAATTCATTTTCCCCGCTAAAAGAATAGACTGCTAGCGGCTGCCCTTGCCTGCTTTGAGAAGAAATACTGCACCCTGCGAGCAGCAAAGCGCAGAATACGATTGCCATCAAAACTGGTGTTACCTTTTTCATGACACCACCCACTTAAAATTGTGATTTATCCCTTTTTGCTTTCATTAACGGGATGAAAGGGGGAAGTCGTCCTCTGCCGCTCCAAAGGGAACGCTCCCTCCGGGCAAGAAAAAATTCCCCGTGCCCCTGGCACGGGGAATGGATCACTTGCGGACAGCGGCCTTCACCCGCTCCACGGCTTCCACTGTGGCGGCGGCGTCGCCAAAGGCGGTGAGGCGGACGTAGACCTCACCGCTGGGGCCGAAGCCGGCGCCGGGGGTGGTGGCCACATTGGCCTGATCCAGCAGCAGATCAAAGAAGTCCCAGGACCCCATACCGCCGGGGGTCTTGAGCCAGATATAGGGAGCGTTGACCCCGCCGAACACCTGGAGCCCGGCAGAGGTGAGGCCCTCCCGGATGACCTGGGCGTTTTTGCGGTAGTAGTCGATGGAGGCGCGGGTCTGCTCCCTGCCCTCGGGGGTGTAGATGGCGGCGGCGCCCCGCTGGACCACATAGGGGACCCCGTTGAACTTGGTGCACTGGCGGCGGTTCCACAGGCTGTTCAGCTTGGCACCGTCCCGCTCCAGCTCCATGGGGACCACGGTGTAGGCGCAGCGGTTGCCGGTGAAGCCGGCAGTCTTGGAGAAGGAGCGGAACTCGATGGCACAGGTTCGGGCACCCTCGATCTCAAAGATGCTGTGGGGGACATCCTCCTCGCAGATGAAAGCCTCATAGGCGGAGTCGTAGAGGATGACGGAGCCGTTGGCGTTGGCGTAGTCCACCCACGCCTTCAGCTGCTCCCGGGTGGCTACCGCGCCGGTGGGGTTGTTGGGGAAGCAGAGGTAGATGATGTCCACCTTCTCACGAGGGGGAACAGGGGTAAAGCCGTTCTCCTCCACACAGGGCATGTAGACCAGCTTGTTCCATCGGCCCAGCTCCTCCTGGTAGTCACCGGCCCGGCCGGCCATGGCGTTGGTATCGACATAGACAGGGTACACCGGGTCGCACACCGCCACCACGTTGTCCAGACCGAAGATGTCGCCAATGTTGCCGCAGTCGCTCTTGGCGCCGTCGGAGACAAAGATCTCCTCCGGCTTGATGTCCACGCCCCGGGCGGCGTAGTCGTGCTGGGCAATGGCCTCCCGCAGGAAGTCGTAGCCCTGCTCCGGGCCATAGCCGTGGAAGCCCTCGAAGGTGCCCATCTCGGTGACGGCCTGGTGCATAGCCTCGATGACAGCAGGGGCCAGGGGGCGGGTCACGTCGCCGATGGACAGCCGGATGATCTTGGCGCCGGGGTGGGAGGCGGAGTAGGCGGTGATCCGGCGGTTGACCTCGGAGAAGAGGTAGCTGCCGGGCAGCTTCAGATAGTTTTGGTTGATGTGGGCCATGGGGAGACCCCTCCTTTGCAGAAAAACTTACAAACTATTATGGCGGAATTTTGCCCCGCTGTCAATCCTAACCTCCGGGCCACTCCCCCTCGAACACGGTGACGGCGGGGCCGGTCATGCGGATGTGCCCGCTGGCTGTGTCCAGAGACAGGACCAGGGAGCCTCCGGGGAGAAGGGCGGTGACCTCTGGGGGGCACAGTCCCAGGAAGTGGGCGGCAGCCAGGGCGGCGCAGGCGCCGGTGCCGCAGGCCAGAGTCTCGCCGCTGCCCCGCTCCCACACCCGCAGCCGCAGCTGATCCCCCTCCACGGCCACAAATTCCACGTTGGTCCGGTCGGGAAAGACGGGGTGGCGCTCCAGGGCGGGGCCCAGCACGTCCAGGGCGATCTCCTCCGGGTGGGGGCAGAAGAGGATGCAGTGGGGGTTGCCCATAGAGACGGGCATGACGGAGTAGGTGAGCTCCATCAGAGGGATGGAGATCTGGGGAAAGACGGAGGGCTCCCCCATGTCCACCTCCACCTGTCCGATGCCGGCAGGACCGGGGAGGAGCCGGAGGGCACGCAGGCCGGAGTCGGTGTCCACCTGGAGGCTGGTGCGGCGGGTGAGCCCCTTGTCGTACACATACTTGCCCAGGCAGCGGATGCCGTTGCCGCACATCTTTCCCCGGGAGCCATCGGCGTTGTACATCTCCATGGCAAAGTCCCCCCGCCGGCCGGGGCAGACGCAGATCAAGCCATCCGCCCCCACACCAAAGTGGCGGTCGGAGAGCCGGACCGCCAGACCGGCGGGGTCGGGGGGACGGTGGGAGAGGCAGTTGAGGTAGATGTAGTCGTTTCCCAGCCCCTCCATTTTGGTGAAGCGCATGCCATCACTCCTTTTCGGGGCGCGGCGGGCGCGCCCGGTCTGGAGGATGGATATGCGCCGGCAGGCGGGAATATGCCGCAACTCAGCCTCCGCCCTGGGCGAGGGTCCGCCGGGCGGTCTGGACCAGTGTGAGGCCCTGGTCCATACTCCGCTTCTGGAGGGTCCGGTGGGCCTGTTCCTCGGTGAGCCCGTCCCGCTCCATGAGCAGGGCCTTGGCACGAGCGATGAGATCCTGCTCTAAGGGGGAGCGGCGGTGGCGGGTATAGCGCTCCATCCGGTGTCCGAACTGGAGCAGCAGGGAGACGGTGGAAAGGGCCTCCTCACGGCGGATGGGGGTCGGCAGCTTGAATATGTCCGGGTCAGAACACAGGGCCAGCTGGTGGGCGGGCCCCACCATCAGCAGGGAGCAGAAGGGGGGCAGATCCCCGCACAGCCACTCCGCCGGGCCGTCGGACAGACGGGTGCCGCAGACCACGCAGTAGATGGGCTGGGCGGCGGCGGCGCGGCGCACCTGGCTGCCCGAGTGGCAGATGAGGCAGGCGGCGGAGCCGGAGCCCTCCAGCAGATCCCGGAATTTGCGGCAGAGGGAGTCACTCTCAAAGGCGACGATGACCGTATCCAATGGGGGGCTTCACTCCTTTCAGCGGGGGGACGGGGCTCAGTAGGTGACCAGATACTTCTCCAGTTCCCAGTTGGACACCCGGATGCAGTACTCGTTCCACTCCTTCATCTTGCCGTGGATGTAGTGAGAGGCCACATGGCCGCCCAGCACGTCCATGATGACGGGGTCGGCCTCCATCTCCCGCAGGGCCTCCTCCAGGGAGGAGGGCAGGGCCTGGATGCCGCTGGCGGCCCGGGTGCTGTCGTCCATCTCATAGATGTTGCCGGTGATCTCAGGGGGAGGGGTGAGGCCCCGCTGGATGCCGTCCAGGCCGGCGGCCAGGCAGGCGGCCACCGCCAGATAGGGGTTGCAGGAGGGGTCAGGGCTGCGCAGCTCCACCCGGGTGGACTGGCCCCGGGCGGCGGGGATGCGGATGAGGGCGGAGCGGTTGGAGGCGGACCAGGCGCAGTAGCAGGGAGCCTCGTAGCCGGGGACCAGCCGCTTGTAAGAGTTGACCAGGGGGTTGGTGAGGGCGGTGAAGCCCTTCACATGCTCCAAAAGGCCGGCAATAAAGGAATAGGCCAGGGAGGAGAGCTGTTTTTCCCCCTTCTCGTCAAAAAAGATATTTTTTCCGTCCCGGAACAGGGACATGTTGATGTGCATGCCGGAGCCTGCCAGCCCGAACAGAGGCTTGGGCATGAAGGTGGCGTGGAGTCCGTTCTTTTGGGCAAGGCTCTTCACCGCCAGCTTGAAGGTCATGATCTTGTCCGCACAGTCCAGGGCTTCATCGTACTTGAAGTCGATCTCATGCTGGCCCTGGGCGCACTCATGGTGGCTGGCCTCGATCTCAAAGCCCATCTGTTCCAGATTCAGGCAGATCTCCCGGCGGGTGCTCTCACCGTGGTCCAGGGGGCCCAGGTCGAAGTAGCCCGCCTCGTCCCGGGTGAGGGTGGTGGCGTGGCCCTGGTCGTCAGTCTCAAAGAGGAAGAACTCCAGCTCCGGCCCGATGTTGAAGGCATCAAAGCCCATGTCCCGGCTGCGCTGGAGCACCCGGCGGAGCACCCCGCGGGGGTCGCCCACAAAGGGGGTTCCGTCAGGGTTATACACGTCGCAGATCAGCCGGGCCACCTTGCCCTGGGCGGGCCGCCAGGGGAAGATGGCAAAGCTGTTCAGATCGGGGTAGAGGTACTGATCGGACTCATTGATGCGGGTGTAGCCCTCGATGGAGGAGCCGTCAAAGGTGATCTGGTTGTTCACCGCCTTTTCAATTTGGGAGGCGGTGATGGCCACATTCTTCAGCTGTCCGAAGATGTCCACAAACTGCATCCGAATGAATTCGATGTCCTCCTCCTTCACGATGCGGATAATGTCTTCCTTAGTATAGCTCATGGTGTGTCTGCCCCTTTCTCACCGCCCCAGGGACGGAAAATGTTTGGATAAAACAGTATTGCACTGAAGGGGGGCGGCTGTCAAGACTTTTCCGAATGGGAGTGCTGGAGAGGACGAGTACCGAGCCCGCCGCGCCCTGCGCGGCGGGCCGGCAAATGGATGGGGCGGACTTCCTTGGGGCACTTTACGGGCAAAGGCGGCCCCGCGCGGCCACCCGGTCTCCGGGAACCTGCCGGCGCCATCTCACGGGAGAGGGATTTGTGCGTTTTCGCAACTCCTGCCCCAGAGGGCCCCAAAAAAATGGGCGTTATGGTGGAAATGAAAAAAACACTTGCAAAAACTTCCGGAAAGGAGTATGCTGTCAACCAGAAAGCAGTCCGGTCCGCCGGTCCGTTTGGGAACGAATGAAGACAAAGACGTCTTGATAGGATGTCTTTGTCTTTTTTGTTTTTGCGGCTGGGAGATCAGGAGCGGCTTGGAATTACGGAAATGGAAAGGGTTGACTGGAAATGAGTACTGCGATCACCGAGTTGTTTGGCACAAATGTGTTCAGCGTCTCCGTCATGCGGGAGCGCCTGCCCAAAAAGGTGTTTGCCGAAGTGACCAATGTGATGGAGAATGGCGGCAGCATCAGCATGAGCACCGCCGATGTGGTGGCCAACGCCATGAAGAATTGGGCGCTGGAGAAAGGGGCTACCCACTATACTCATTGGTTCCAGCCCCTTACCGGCATCACTGCGGAGAAGCACGACTCCTTCCTCACCGCCCCGGTGGAGGGCAAGACCCTGCTCCAGCTGTCGGGCAAGCAGCTGATCCAGGGGGAGCCGGACGCCTCCTCCTTCCCCTCCGGGGGCCTGCGGTCCACCCACTACGCCCGGGGCTACACCGCCTGGGACATGACATCCCCCGCCTTTGTGAAGGAGATGTCCTGCGGCACCATCCTGTGCATCCCCACCATCTTTGTCTCCTACACCGGCGAGGCACTGGACAAAAAGACTCCCCTGCTGCGCTCCATGGAGGCCATCAACACCCAGGCCCTGCGCATCCTGCGGCTGTTCGGAAACACCGAGGCCCACAAGGTGACCCCCTCCGTAGGGCCGGAGCAGGAGTATTTCCTGGTGGACCGGGAGAAGTACCTGAAGCGTCGGGACCTGATCTACACCGGGCGGACCCTGTTCGGTGCCCCTGCCCCCAAAGGGCAGGAGCTGGATGACCAGTACTTCGGCGTCATACGGGAGCGGGTGGGCGCCTTTATGAAGGACCTGAACGTGGAGCTGTGGAAGCTGGGCATCCCGGCCACCACCCAGCACAACGAGGTGGCCCCCGCCCAGCATGAGATGGCCCCCATCTATTCTATGTGCAACTTAGCGGTGGATCAGAACCAGCTGGCCATGGAGACCATGAAGCGGGTGGCGACCCGCCACGGGCTGGTCTGTCTGCTCCATGAGAAGCCCTACGCCGGCGTCAACGGCTCGGGTAAGCACAACAACTGGTCCATCGGCACAGATACCGGGGAGAACCTGCTGGACCCCGGGGACACCCCCAATGAGAACATGCAGTTCCTGCTGGTGCTCTCCTGCATCATGAGAGCGGTGGACCGCCATGCCGACCTGCTGCGCCAGTCCGCCTCCTGCGTAGGCAATGAGCACCGTCTGGGTGCCCAGGAGGCCCCTCCCGCTATCATCTCCATCTTTTTGGGGGATCAGCTGGACGATGTGGTGAGCCAGATTGTCTCCAACGCGGACTCCATCAAGCTGCTCACCTCCAGCGGACTGGATACCGGTGTGTCCACGGTTCCCGTCATCAAGAAGGATGCCACCGACCGCAACCGCACCTCCCCCTTTGCCTTCACGGGCAACAAGTTCGAGTTCCGCATGGTGGGCTCCTCCGACTCCATCGCCGACGCCAACACCACCCTGAACGCCATCGTGGCGGAGTCCTTCTGTGAGGCGGCAGACGAGCTGGAAAAGGCGGCGGACTTTGACTCCGCCTGCACCAAGCTTATTCACGATATGATGACGGAGCATCAGCGCATCGTATTCAACGGCAACGGCTACTCCGACGAGTGGGTAGAGGAGGCGGAACGCCGGGGCCTGCCCAACCTGCGCTCCATGGTGGACGCGGTGCCCGCTCTGCTCACCCCCAAGGCGGAGGCTCTGTTCACCAAGTTCGGCATCTACACCAAGGCGGAGCTGGAGGCCCGGGCAGAGATCATGTATGAGACCTATGCCAAGGTGCTGAAGATCGAAGCCAAGACCATGACCCACATGGCAGGCAAGCACTATGTCCCCGCAGCCATCACCTATACCACCCGGCTGGCCGAATCCATCACCGCCGTCACCGCCGCCTGTCCCCAGGCCGACCTGACGGTGCAGCGGGAGCTGCTGGAGAAGGTGAGCCTGCGCCTCACCGCCGCCACCAAGGCCCTGAACAGCCTGACCGAGCTGGTGGAGCAGGTGGACGCCATGGAGGATGTGAAGGAGATGGCCCTGGCCTACCACGACCAGATCGTCCCAGCCATGGCCGCGCTGCGCAAGCCGGTGGATGAGATGGAACTGCTGGTGGATAAGTCCATCTGGCCGGTGCCCACCTACGGCGACCTGATGTTCGAGGTGTAAGGACCAGCAGAGATCCTGATGCATACAGAGCCCCGGCGTCTGACGGCGCTGGGGCTCTTTCCGCTCAAAGAAATCTGCCTTTTCAGAACGGCGGAAAAAGAAAAAGATTTTCAATGGCGGAGGGTATTTACTCCAGGCCACCGGTCTCGTATAATAAAGCGTCCCACCCGAGCTATGAAGCAGGAGGGAGACAGGAGGAGAAGCCATGACTGAGCGGGAAAAGATGCTGTCCGGCGCACTATATGCTTCAGAGGACCCGGAGCTGGCCGCGGCCCGCATCCGGGCCCGTACCCTGTGCGGCAGGCTGAACCAGACGCCGCCGGAGGAACGGGAGGCGCAAGAGGAGATCATCCGCAGGCTGTTCGCCTCGGTGGGGGAGAACAGCACAGTCAATCCTGTCTTCTGGTGTGACTATGGCAGCAACATCACCGCTGGGGACAATTTTTATGTCAACTACAATTGTGTCATCCTGGACTGCGCACCCGTCACCTTTGGGGACAACGTATTCATTGCCCCCAACTGCGGCTTCTATACCGCAGGCCACCCCCTGGACGCCCCTACCCGGAATGCCGGACTGGAGTACGCCAGGCCCATCACCGTGGGCAGTGACGTGTGGTTCGGAGGAAACGTGGTGGTACTGCCCGGGGTGACCATCGGCTACGGCTCGGTGATCGGCGCGGGCAGCGTGGTCACCAGGGACGTGCCGCCCGGGGTGCTGGCGGCGGGCAACCCCTGCCGGGTGATCCGCCGCCTGGTACCGGAGGAGGGGTGAGCATGCCGCAGCACGTGCGGGTGGTCCCGCCGGACCCGGCCTGGGCGGAGGGCTATCGCCGGGAGCGGGCCCTGCTGATGCCAGTCTTCGGGCCGCTGCTGGTGGAGCTGCACCACATCGGCAGCACGGCGGTGGAGGGACTGTGGGCCAAGCCCATCCTGGACCTCATGCCGGTGGTCACCAGCCTGGAGGCGGTGGACCGGCTGGACCCGGAGCTGGAGGCCCTGGGCTACCAGTGCATGGGGGAGTTCGGCATCCCGGGCAGGCGGTATTTCCGCAAGGGCGGGGACCATCGGACCCACCAGCTCCACGTCTTTCAGGCGGGCGACCGGAAGAATATCCTCCGGCATCTGGCGGTGCGGGGCTATCTGCGGGCCTGCCCGGCGGAGCGGGAGGCCTATGGGGCGCTGAAGCGGTGGCTGGCCGGACGGTACCCGGAGGACATTGAGGGTTACTGCGACGGAAAGGACGCCTTTGTCCGGGCGCTGGAGCGGCGGGCCCTGGACTGGTACGACGAGAAACGGCCGTGATATGAGATATGAGGGCCCGCCGCCCCTGGCGGTGGCCTTGATATACCAGCTTCGCAGAGAGAAAGGAGGACCATGGGCTCTGGCCCATCAGAAGCGCCAGCGCCCTTCCCGGCAGAACGCCCGGGGAGGGACGACGAGGGGAAGGGAGTATCGAGGGGGAGCGCCGCCGGCACAGGGGGCGCTCCGGTTCGGCGGATGCCCTTCCGCGCCGCTCCGGGCGCGTGACATGGCTCGAAATATGCGGGCGACCGCAAAACAGAGGGGCCGTGACCGGGGAACGAGGTGCAAATGGCTGCGAGTTTGTCCTCCATTTCAATTCAGGAGGATCATCATTGCAATGTGTGGTATCGTAGGATATATTGGAACGGAAGAGGCGGCCCCCATCCTGCTGGAGGGGCTGCGCCGCCTGGAGTACCGGGGGTATGACTCCGCGGGGCTGGCGGTGCTGGACCCAGAGCAGGGGCTCCAGGTGGCCAAGGCCAAGGGGCGGCTCCAAGTGCTGGCCGACCTCACCGGTCAGGGGCAGAAGCTGACCGGACACATGGGGCTGGGGCATACCCGCTGGGCTACCCACGGGGCGCCCAACGACGTCAACTCCCACCCCCAGGTGAGCCAGTCCGGCCGGATCGCTGTGGTCCACAACGGGATCATCGAGAACTATGCCCGGCTGAAGGAGTTTTTGGAGTCCAAGGGGATAGCCTTCGTCTCGGAGACAGATACGGAGGTGGTGGCCCAGCTGCTGGACTACTACTATGAAGGCGACCTGCTGGACGCGGTGGGCAAGGTGCTCCACCGCATCGAGGGGGCTTATGCCCTGGGCATCGTCTGCACCGACGAGCCAGACCGGCTGGTGGCAGTGCGGAAGGACTCGCCCCTGATCTTGGGATACGGGGCGAACTTCCACATGCTGGCCTCTGATGTCACCGCCGTCATCCAGCACACCCGGGAGGTGTGCTATCTGGAGGATGGGGAAGTGGCGGTGCTTACCGCCCATGGGGCCCAGGTGTACAACTCCCTGCTCCAGCCGGTGGAGAAGGAGATCTCCCATGTAGATTGGGAGATCTCTGCCGCGGAAAAGGGGGGCTATGAGCACTTTATGTTCAAGGAGATCATGGAGCAGCCCAAGGCCCTGCGGGACACCATTTTCCCCCGCCTGCGGGACGGGGAAGTGGTGCTGGACGAGGTCTCCCTCACCCGGGAGGAGCTGGAGAGGCTGGACCGGCTGTACGTCATCGCCTGCGGCTCCTCCTACCATGTGGGGGTTGCGGCCAAATACACCCTGGAGCGGATGCTGCGCATCCCGGTGGAGGTGACACTGGCCTCAGAGTTCCGCTACTGTGACCCCATCGTCACCCGGCGCACCCTGGCCGTCGTCATCAGCCAGTCCGGCGAGACTATCGATACCCTGGCCGCCATGCGGGAGGCCCGGAGGCTGGGAGCCCGGCTGCTGTCCATCGTCAATGTGGTGGGGTCCACCATTGCCCGGGAGTCGGACGACGTGATCTACACCTGGGCCGGGCCAGAGATCGCCGTAGCCACCACAAAGGCATACTCCACCCAGCTGGCGGTCATCTATCTGCTGGGCCTGCGTTTCGCCCATCTGCTGGGCACAGTGGGGGAGGAGGAGTACGCCGGCATGGTAGCCCAGCTGAGGCAGCTCCCCGCCAAGGTGGAGGAGATCCTGTCCGACACAGAAAAGATCCAGTACTACGCCTCTATCTACTTCAACCACGACTCCGTGTTCTACATCGGGCGGAACATCGACTATGCGGTGGGGCTGGAGGGGTCTTTGAAGCTGAAGGAGATCTCCTACATCCACTCGGAGGCCTACGCCGCCGGGGAGCTGAAGCACGGCACCATCTCCCTCATCGAGGACGGCACCCTGGTAGTGGCCCTGGCCAGCTGGGGGGACCTGTTTGACAAGCTGATGAGCAATGTGAAGGAGGTAAAGGCCCGGGGGGCGGACGTGGTTGGCATCACCACACGCAGCCATGGGGCGGAGCTGGCCAAGAGCGTGGACAGCGCCATCCAGATCCCGGACACCCACCCCATGTTCCTCCCCTCCCTGGAGGTGGTGCCCATGCAGCTGTTCGCCTACTATGTGGCCCTGATGCGGGGCTGTGACATCGACAAGCCCCGGAATCTGGCGAAAAGCGTCACGGTGGAGTGACGGCCCGGGGCTGCACAGAAAAACAGGAGCGCGCGTCTCCTTCTGACGCAGAGGGGGGCGCGCGCATTTTTGCGGAGGAAAAGAGAGAGATGGGACATCTGCTGTGTTTTTATCTGCTGGAGCTGGGGATGGCGGCAGCCTGGTGCCGGTGGGTCATCTGCCGCGAGGTAGACCTGCCCGCCCTGCTCCGCACCGCCCGAACCGTGTGGAGCGGGGAACGGCAGGTGCTGGGGGAGCTGCTGCTGGTCCGCCGCCGCTGGACAGAGGGGGAGGAGACAGAGCGCTTCCGCCAGGCCTGGCGCAGGATCGCCCTGCGCCTGCTCCCGCCTCTGCTATACCTCACCCTGGGTGGGGCGCTGGCCCCAGTGCTGGCCTGGAGCATGTTTCCGGAGGGGGCCGGCCAGCTGGCGATGGGCTGCTGTGTGCTGGCGGGGCTGGCAGGCGGCTGCTTCAAGGCGGGGACCCAGAGGACCGTAGAGGAGCTAAGCTGGATGCAGGGGGAGCTGGAGGGCCTGCGTTCCCGACCTGGGTTTCTGAAAGAGCACACGCGGCCGGTGGAGTGGGACCAGAAAAAGAGAGGGCTCCTTGTCTTGCTCCTGCTGGCTGCGGCGGCCGTTTTTGGAACCGTCTGGGGGCTGAGCCACAGTCTGGCCGCCGCCGGTCCGATGGGAGAGTCGGCGGCCCTGGTTCTGCTGGCCCTGCTGTGGCTGCTCTCAGAACAGCCCTGGCGGAAGAAAAAGGGGAGGAGCGCAGCAGCAGAGCCGGGCGTGACCATCCAAGGGAGCAGCCTGGAGCGGTATCAGGAGGCGCTGGAGGACTTCTGCCGGGCGATGAAGATCCCGGCCCTGCTGGTAACGGAGACCCAGGAGGGGACGGTCAACGCCAGCGCCCGCCTCTCCCCAGGCCAGGTGCCCGAGCTGCGGGTGACCGGGGGACTGCTGAAGCAGGCTGAGCTCCTCTTCCGGCGGACGGGAAACCTGGAGCAGATGGACCGGACAGTGCTTTCCATCCTGGGCCATGAGCTGAGCCACATCGCCCACCGGGATGCCCTCCAGCTGGAGCGGCGGGCACGAAAGGCGGCACTGGTCAGCGGAGGGCTCTTCCTGCTGCTGGCGGGAGCGGTCCTGCTCCTGCCGGCGGCTGCCCCACTGCCCGCTCTCCTGCTGGTCCTCTATCTGGGGGCAGACCTGCTCTTTGGGAAGATCCTGACGGACCGCCGGTTCTGGGGACAGATGTGTGAGCTGCGGGCGGACCGGACCGGCCTGCGCCTGAGCGGGGCGTCCGGGGAGGAGTGGATGCAGTTCTGGGAGATCGCGCGGCTGCTCCAGGCGGAGGAGAAGCGGCAGGCGCGGCTGAGAGGGGAAAATGTGCTGTACCAAGGTTACCGGCGCTATCTCAGAGTGGAGTTCCACCCTTCCCTCCGGCGGCGAAGAGCCATGATGGAGCGGGGGCGGCCCTGGGGGTGGCGGGACTATCTGGATCAGCTCTGGTATCTCCGGATGGCTCTGTGGCAGGGGAGGGGCTGGAATGAGTGAGAGACATGGGGAGGAGAGCCGCATATGAGTTTGGAGCGGGCCCGGCAGGCCGCCCTGGTCCAGGCTGCCCTGCGAGGAGACGAGCATGCCCGGGAGGAGTTGGGCGCGCTGGCAGAGGAATATTTGCGCCGCTGTTTCTTCCGGCACGCACGGCGGTGCTATGGGGACGGTGTGAAAGAGGAGTTGGAGGACATCGCATCCGATGCGGTGGAGAAATGCCTGGCAAGGCTGGACCGGTTTCAGGGGGGAAGAGCTCTGTTCACCACCTGGGTCTATGGGTTCGCGAAGAATGTTCTTCGGAACCACCACAGGAAGAGGGCACGCCGAGATCAAATCTGGGAGGAGGTGCGGAAGGATCAGAGTGCATGGTGGCATGAGCCGCCACCGGATGAGCCCCACTTCGGCGGCGACCCGCTGAGGTGGGTGATCCATCAGGAGAAACTGGAGGCCCTCCACTTGGCTATGGCGGATCTTCCAGTCAACGATGAGGTCATTTTGACGCTGAGGGTGGCAAAGGCACGGCCTGAGGCAGAGACAGCCAGACAGCTGAAGCTGGAGGATGAGGAGGCGGAAAAGCTCTATCGGTGCGCCCTGGAGCTGCTTCGGGAGCGGTTTTTCCGTTACTATTACGGAGTCCCCAGGCGGAAGAGAGTGGGGCAGCCGAAGTCGGCCTGAAAAAATTGTCCTTGACAAAAGGATGGGACCGCCTTTAATATATAGATATCCGATATATAGGAGGTCTATCTATGGGCATCGATAAAGGATGGATGGCCGGGAGCACAGCGATGCTGCTCCTCCGGCTGCTGGAGGAGAGAGACCGGTACGGCTATCAGATGATCGAGGAGCTCCGCCGCCGCTCAGACCATACGTTTGACTTGAAAGCAGGAACACTTTACCCTTTGCTTCATGGGCTGGAGGAGAAGGGGTGGATTACCTCCTATCAGGGGGAGGGGGGCGGAAGAACCCGAAAGTATTATCACTTAACAGAAAAGGGAGGGCGGGAGCTGAAGGAGAAGCGGGCGGAGTGGGACCGCTACACCCGGGCGGTGTCCCGGGTGCTGGAGGGGGGCGTCTGTTTTGGATGACTTTTTTGCGGATTACATGGATCAGGCCATGGAGCAGGTGCGCTGGAGGCGCGCCCGGCCCGCTCTGGCCCAGGAGCTGCGCACCCACCTGCTGGACCAGCGGGACGCCTGCCTGGCCCAGGGGATGAGCCAGACGGAGGCGGAGGCGGAGAGCCTGCGGCAGATGGGGGACCCGGTGGAGGTGGGTACCCAGCTGGACCGGGTGCACCGGCCTGCGCCCCAGTGGGGCATGCTGGCCCTGGTTGGGCTGCTGCTGTGCTCCGGATTTTTCATCCAGGCCACCGTGATGCAGCAGCTAGGCAGAGTTCAGCCCTATATGCCTACCGTGATCGTAAGCATTCTCTTGGGGGTGGCCGCTATGGCGGCGGTGTACCTGGGGGACTATACCCTGCTGGGACGGCGTCCGGTCCTTCTCTATGGGCTGGGCATGACCGGCCTGGTCCTCCTGACGGTGACGAGTGAAGTCAAGGCCCAGGGCGTCAAGTTGGATGCGATTAGCTATCTCCTGCTGGGGCCGGTGCTCTACGCCCTGCTGGTCTATGGCCTGCGAGGGAAGGGCTGGCGGGGACTGCTACTGGCCCTGGCGGGGCTGGTCCCGCCGGTGGTCCTGCCCTGCCTCATCCCGAATTTCACCAGCGGTGCCATCGCCGGCCTCAGCGGAGCAGCGGTGGTGCTCACCGCGGCGTGGAAGGGCTGGATGGGGGTGCCCCGGAAGAAGGGGGCAGCCGCCGTGGCCGTTGGGCTCCTGGTATTGAACGGGGCCGCGCTGTGGCATCTGTCTCAAAGCCCTTATGCGTTGGAGCGGGTCCGATTCGCCCTCCACCCGGAGCTGGACCCCCTGGGGCTGGGATATTTCCCCATGATGGTCCGGGAGATGCTCTCCGGCGCCCAATGGCTGGGGAAAGGGGAGCTGGGGGAACTGAGCGGAGCGGCTGGCTATCTCCCTGGCGTTTCGGATTACTGGCTGGCCCGGGTGATCCACGAGCTGGGCTGGGCCGCTGGGCTGGCCCTTCTGGCCCTGATGACTGCCCTCTTCGCACTGGGGCTGCGGCGCTGTATGCGGCAGAGGGGGATGCTGGGACGCCTGCTGTCCACCGCGGCCCTGACGACTCTGGTCCTGGAGACAGTGTGCTTTGTGGTCTATGATCTGGGATTCCCCCTGGCCGCGCCGCTGGTGCTCCCCTTCCTGTCCACCGGCGGGCGGTATATGGTGGTCAATCTGCTGCTGCTGGGGCTGATGCTGTCCGCCTTTCGGGAAGAGAGGCTCCCGCAGGGGCAGAAGGGGCCCGCCGCACAGTCAAGCCGGGGCCGCCCTCTGATCTCCTGGAGGGACGGGGATCTGGTCATCGCCTTGGGCAGAAGGACGGGAAAATGACCGCAGGGGAAGTCTCCGACGCATCTTGAATAAAAGGCCCTCCAGCGGGGATTATCTGGAATTTTGTTTTTTCCCGGGACATGTGTCTGGGAAGGGACATCCCATACAAAAGATGCCTCAGACAGACAAAACCTCCGGCTCAGCCGGAGGTTTTGTCTTAAAAGTGGAGCTGTTTCGGATCTCCGCATCAGGACCAGCTGAACCAGATGCTGCCGTCCTGATCCGCCATCACGTCCATCGCGCCGTCCAGCAGCTCGGCCACGTCGGCCCGGGTCAGCGGGTCGGCCATGGCCTGGGCGCTGTCGTCCCCGCCGTGGATAACGCCTGAGGCGGACAGGTTGGCCGCGGCCTGGCCGGCCCAGTGGCCGCCGCTCTCAGAGGCAAAGACCTCCGCGGGCACGTCCAGGATGCCCATGAGGTTATCCAGCATCACCGTGGCCTCCCCCCGGGTCACCGTCTCACCGGAGCCGAAGACGGGCTGGCCCTCCTGGTCCAAACTGCCTTGGATAGCCCCTGCCTTCAGGGCAGAGGAGACATAGCCCTTGGCCCAGGTGGGGATGGCCTCGTCGTCATAGAAGCCGGTGAGGGTCACGTCCTCCAGGGGTTCCAGGCCGGTGGCCGCCATGGCCATGGTCAGAAATTCCGCCCGGCTGACCGGCTGGTCTGGGTCAAAGAAATAGCTTCCGTTGACATAGGAGCCCACAAAGATGCCCTCTTCGGCCAGGCGGATGGAGGCCTTGTGGGCAGGGTTGCCCTCCATATCAGCGTAGGTCACCTTGGTGTCCGGCTTTTCGATCTGGATGGATACCTTGGCCTCGGGAGATACGTTGCCCGCCGGGTCCACCGCCACATAGGTGAAACTATCCTTGCCAGTCTTGTTCTCATAGGGGGTATAGACGAACTGGCTGGAGCCGTCCTCCGCCACAGTCACGGCCCCCCGGGCGGGGGTGGAGGTGAGCTGGAAGGTGAGGGAGTCCCCTTCGCCGTCCTCCGCGTCGAACCAGCCGGTGATGGCCACATTTTTATAGGTGGACAGGTCCATATTCCGGGCGATGGGGGCCTCGTTGGCCTCGGTGAGCAGATATAGGGTGACGGTCACCTCCTCACCGGTCTCTCCGGTGGTAAAGGAGGGAAGGAAGGTGAAGGCAGTCTCGTTGACAGAGGGGGTGGGCAGAGCTTGGAACTGGAGCCCGCTCAGGGCGGAGGCGTCCACCAGGGCGCCCTCGGTCAGGGGCTGTCCTCCTACGGTGAGCATCCCTGTGCCGATATCGGGCAGAGTTTTCAGCGTAATGGCGGCCAGCGCGGTCCCACCGCTGCCGCCGGAGACAGGGAAGTCCTCGGCAGAAAAGGAAATGACCTGCCCCACCATGCCGTTTTTGGAGAAATCGGAAACGCTGGGGACATCAGTTTTCTTGTTCCAGAAGAAGGCGGAGGCGGGCAGGGACAGGGTACAGACCAGCGCCAACGCCAGCACCGGGGCGAGCATCCTGCGGAAAGCTGGGGAATGATTCAAAGGAATGACCTCCTTACTTTGTTGATGTGCCCTTATTTTCTGTGCTAACAGGAAAAATATGCGGGCCCACATGCCGGAAAAGCCCATGGAAGATATTGAGAACCAGCAAAAGGAAGTGCAAAAGGAGCTTTGAGGCAGATCCTCCACATCATCTTATTTAGATACAGAACGGGCAGAACGAAGTGCTGCCGTGATGAATGAGGGGGATGTTCTTCCATCAGAACAAATCGCCGGGATCGGGCGTGTATGGGACACGCCCCTGTGTGAGACGGCAAGACCTGGCGCGCCGCGCCGGGCTCAGCGGTCAAAACCATCCGAAAGAGGGAAGATAATGACAGGTGCCTTGACGGGGGGCGGCAAAGGGGATACAATGAAAAAAACTATGGATGTCCACGGGATGCCGCCGGGGGCGCGGCACCGGCCTGGAAAGGAAGTTTCATCATGAAGACTGGATTGGTGCTGGAGGGCGGAGCTCTCCGGACGATTTTTTCCAGCGGGGTGTGCGACGCCCTGCTGGACGGCGGCGTGATGGTGGACTACGTGATCGGGGTGTCCGCCGGGATCGCCTATGGGGTGAGCTATATCTCCCGCCAGCCCCGCCGCAACCTGGAGATCGTGACCCGGTACGCCGGGGACCGGCGGTATATGGGGATGAACAACCTGGCGGACCGGCACAACAGGAGCTACTTCGGCCTGGAGTTCGTCTATGACACCATCCCCAACGAGCTTGTCCCCTTTGATTACCAGACCTTTGCCGCCTATCCCGGTCAGGTGGAGGCGGTGGTGACCAACCTGAGCACGGGGGAGGCGGAGTATATGCCAGTCCCGCGGGAGGATGACAAATTCCTGCTGCTCCAGGCCACCTGCGCCCTGCCTCTGATGTTCCCCATCTACCATCTGAATGGACAGCCCTATCTGGATGGCGGCGTGGCCGACTCTATCCCCTATGAACGGGCCTTCCAGCAGGGGTGCGACCGGGTGGTGGTGGTGCTGAGCAAGACCCGGAGCTATGTGCGCCGGCCGGAGAAGCTCCAGCCGGTGATCGAGCGGACCTACCGGGAATATCCCAACTTCTGCCGGGCTATGGCGCGGCGGGCAGAGCAGTACAACACCTGCCGGGAGCGCCTGTTCCAGCTGGAGCGGGAGGGCAGGGTACTGGTGCTGGCCCCGGTGTCCACCCACAAGGTATCCCGCATCGAGCGGGATACCAAAAAGCTGAGGATGCTGTGGGGAGATGGGTATCAGCAGGCGGTGGACCGAATGGACGAGATCCGGGCTTTCCTCACGCCGGACAGGGCGTGACCTCGTCCTCCTCCGCAGCTGGACAGCTGGGCTGGAGGGCCAGCAGAGCCAGGGCGTCCCCCAGCACAGTGAAGAAGGCGGCCATGCGGCCCCGCTCGTCCACGTCGGCCTCCCAGGCCAGGAGGACGGCCAGCAGGACGGCCGCCGCCAGAAGGATGTAGGAATTTCGGGAAAACATATGGGACAAAAAAGACCACCCCCCGCAGTCCATTCTATGTGGACGGCGGCGGGGCGGTCTCTTTTTAGTCAGAAAGTGGGGCGGTACAGTAGACCGTCACACCCCCGGCAGTGAGATAGAGGGCGGCCTCCCGGCTGCCATCGGTGTGCTCTGTGATACCATACACCGCCCAGCCTGCCTCGGCGCCGGGGAAGGACAGGGGGTAGGCGGTAGTGCCGTCGGAGAGGGCCTCGCCGGGGGCGAGGGTGCCGCTCCATCGCTCTCCGGTCTCCGGCCGGGTGAGGACCACGCTGTCTGCCTCCACCTGGACGGACAGGGAGAGACGGGGAACGTCCTTTCCCCCTTCCCAGCCTGGGGCGGCGGAGAGCAGCGCGCCTCCCTTCTGGTCAGTGACGGTGAGGGCCTGCCAGTCCAGACCGCGGGGGATCCCATTCCCCAGCCCACAGCCGGGCAGGGGGAACAGGAGCAGCGTCAGCAGGAGAGGGAACAGGCGCTTCATTTCAGCCTCCTCTCCAGGCAGTGGAGCCGGAAAACCAGTACGCCGCAGGCGGCGCACAGGAGGGCCAGCAGTGCCGGCCGGAACCAGGCGGGGAACAGGGGAGCCGAGGAAGTGATGATAACGGTGGGGCCCTCCGCGCTGCCGATGACCCCCATCTGGGGCTCGATCACCCAATGAAAGTAGAGCTGGGAGACGCCGTAAACCAGGTACGGCAGCAGAAAGAGGAAGCAGAAGACCGCCGCGGCGGTGCAGACCCACCGGAACAGCCGGAGATAGCGCAGGACGGTGGTCTGCTGGTACTGGTCCATAGCGCGGGCCGCCACCTGTCCCGCCTCCTCTACGGACAGAGTGGGGGAGGAGGTCCGCTCCCCCTGGAGCAGCTCCACCAGAGAGACCTCCAGGGTCTGGGCCAGGGGCTCCAGCAGCTTCAGGTCGGGAAATCCCCGTCCTGTCTCCCATTTTGAGACGGCCTTGTCCGTCACGTGGAGCCGCTGGGCCAGCTCCTTCTGGGTCAGCCCCCGCTCCTTTCTCAGCTGGGCCACAAAGGACCCAAAGCGTATGTTGTCCATACAGCCCCTCCTTTTCTATTTTATTATGACATGGGGCGGAAAAAAGTCAACCTACGAAAAGTAGACAGGGCCAATGAGGGAAAATCAGGAGTAAAATTCCGGGCTTCGGCGCAAGCTACTTCTGAAAAAGGAGGAATGCATTATGGAGGAGAACCAGCAGGGGGAGCAGCAGGAGATGGAGCAGGCCATCCAGCCCATCGTGGAGATGGGGTCCTCCACCATTCGGACCGGCCGCGGTACGGTCCATGTCCTCACCATCGTGGGGCAGATCGAGGGACATCAGCTGCTGCCTCCCACCAGCAAGAGCACGAAGTATGAGCATGTGATGCCGCTGCTGGCCATGGTGGAGGAGAGCGAGGAGGTGGACGGACTTCTGGTCCTGCTGAACACGGTGGGCGGGGATATCGAGGCAGGGCTGGGCATCGCGGAGCTGATCGCCAGCATGTCCAAGCCCACGGTGTCCCTGGTGCTGGGCGGAGGGCACTCCATCGGCGTGCCGCTGGCTGTGTCGGCCAAGCGCTCCTTTATCGCCCCATCCGCCGCCATGACTATCCATCCGGTGCGGCTGAATGGGCTGGTGATCGGCGTGCCCCAGACCTTTTATTATTTTGAGCGCATCCAGGAGCGTATCCTGCAATTTGTGACTGCCAACAGTTCCATAAAAAGGGAGACCTTTACAAAGCTGATGCTCCAGACCGGAGAGCTGGCCGCCGACGTGGGCAGCGTGATCTACGGTGAAGAGGCGGTGGAGCTGGGGCTGATTGACCGGATCGGCGGCTTGTCAGATGCCCTATCCTGTCTGCACGAGATGATTGAGGAACGGAAGAGCGGGACCGCCCCTTCCCCGTAGGGGACCCATCAAAGCTGGTGCGGCCCGGAGGATACTTTCGGTTCTTGCATAAGGGAGGGGGGCCCCTCCCGCCTCCATCTTATAGGGGGAGTTGTCACGGCGGATGCAGTGACGGATGAGAGGACACCAGAGCAGTCAAAAAAGCTGTGAGGAATTTTCCTCACAGCTTTTTTTATAAATCGGTACTCTGAAGCTTTTCTGAAGAGAACAGTGAACTAAAGGGGAGGAGCGATAGACTGCGGGAAAGGCCAGGAGCCTATCTGGTCCCAAAATGTTCGCCAGCGTAGCGGAGGAGCTCCTCCCGGAAGCTTGGGTGGGCGATGGAGGCCATAGCCTGGGCCCGCTCCAGCAGGGACAGGCCGGTGAGGTTGACGACCCCGTACTCCGTCGCCATATACTGGATCATGGTACGGGGGGCGGAGACCACGCTGCCCGCCGGGATGCAGGGGACGATGTTGGACTTCAGTGTGCCGTCCTTCTTTTGGTGTGTGGAATTGAGGCAGATGAAGCCCTTTCCGCCCTTAGACCGGAAGGCACCCTCCAGGAAATCCAGCTGCCCGCCGATGCCGGAGAGCTGCCGGGCGCCGGCGCTCTCTGCGTTTTCCTGGCCCATAAGGTCCAGTTCCACACCGCCGTTGATGCTGATCACATTGCTCATCTGCCCGATGCGTTCCGGGGAGTGGACATAGTCCACATCGCTGGGGCGGAACAGTCCGGGCTCCCGGTCCAGCCAGTCATAGAGCTCCTGGGAGCCCATGGCCAGGTTCCAGGTTGCATATCCCCGGTCCACCTCCTTGCGGCTGTTGGTCAGCTTTCCCTTCTGGAACAGGCGCAGAAAAGCGTCGCTGATGGTTCCGGTGTGACAGCCCAGATCCTTGATGTCGGAGTCGGCCAGCATACTTGCTACCGCAAAGGGGACGCTTCCCACCCCCAGGGAGAGGACCGCTCCGTCCGGAATCTCCTGGGCCACCAGCTGGGCGATCCTGAGATCAGTGGGGCTGGGGTCCCGGTAGGTGCGCAGGGGCAGGGGTTCATGCTCACCCTCCACGATATAATCCGCCTCCGAGAGATGGACGCGGTGGCTGCCGTCCACCCCTTGCAGCCGGGGCAGGCGCTCGTTGATCTCAAAGACCACCGTGCGGGCGGACTGGAAGATGGTACGCCAGGCGTAGTTGGAGATGCCCAGGCCGCAGTAGCCCTGGTCATCCGGCAGAGAGACGGGGACAAATGCCGCGTCGCAGCGGATGTGCCGGTCCCGGTAGAGGCAGGGCAGGGAGCGCAGGATCATGGGCAGGAACTGGACCAGGCCACGGGCCTGCAGCTTCCGCTCGTAATCCCCCAGGTGCCAGCTGTAATAGTGGAAGGAGATCTGCTCCGGGTCGCACTCCACCACCTCGATCCTGGGGCGGATGACCAGTCCGCCGCGGATCTTCACGTCTGTCAGCCGGCCTTTCCGGGCGGCCAGCGCCCTGTCCATCAACTCCGGATATCCGCCGCCGAAGCCGTAGTCTACCCAGTCACCGGAGCGGACCGCCCTCTCCGCGGCCACCTCCGGTGTCACAAATTTGCTCCTGTCAAGCTCCATACTGACCTTGTCCTCCGTTTCTGTCTCTGTGTGGTGCGGCCCGATAGAGATCCGCCGGTGATTTGCTATGTCCCATATAGTACACAGAAATGCGGGCTCTGTAAATAGAAATGAGCATAAGAAATATCTCCGGAAACAGAAAGCGCTCTGGAGAGAGGAGGCCCGCTCAGGAATACAAAATGGGATCGGGAGAAATTTTTAAAAAGGGGTTGACAAATTTGCACCAATGTATTATTGTACTAATTGCTTAATACAATAATACGAACAGAAAGGAGCACAGACATGCAATGGCAGCTGGAAGGCGACCGGCCCATCTATCAGCAGCTGGTGGACCAGATCATGATGCAGATCGTCAGCGGGCAGCGGAAGGCGGGGGACAAGGTCCCTGCCGTGCGGGAGCTGGCGGCGGAAGCTGGGGTAAATCCCAACACCATGCAGCGGGCGCTGGCCGATCTGGAGCGCCAGGGCCTTCTGTACACCAATCGGACCAGCGGACGGTATGTGACGGAGGATGAGGAAATGATCACAAAGATCAGGGAACGGATCGCGGAGGAGCGGATCTGTGCCTTTTTGGAGAGCATGTCCCAGCTGGGCTTCACCCAGGAGCAGGTCCTGGGGCTGATCCAGCGGGAGAGAGAGGAGAAGAACGCATGAGACAAGACAACGATTTGGTGGTCTGTCAGGGACTGACCAAGCGGTTCGGCCGCCAGACGGCCCTGGACCGTCTGGACCTGAATTTGCCCAGGGGCAAATTCATCGGCCTTCTGGGCCCCAACGGGAGTGGAAAGACCACCATGATCAAGCTGATCAACGGGCTGCTGACTCCCACCGAGGGGACCGTTCTGGTGGACGGACAGGCGCCGGGGCCCTATACTCACAGCATCATCAGCTATCTGCCGGACCGCCCCTACCTCAGCGACTGGATGCGGGTGTCCGACCTGCTGGCCTTTTTTTCCGACTTTTACAAGGATTTTGACCAGGTGAAGGCGGACGAGATGCTCAAGGACCTGAAGATCGGCCCGGGGCAGAGACTGAAGGTGCTCTCCAAGGGCACCAAGGAGAAGGTGCAGTTGATCCTGACTATGAGCCGGAAAGCCCAGCTCTATGTGCTGGATGAGCCCATCGCCGGGGTGGACCCGGCGGCTCGGGACTACATCCTGGGCACTATATTGTCCAATTACAGCGAGGAGGCCAGTGTCCTGCTCTCCACCCACCTGATCGCCGACATCGAGCGGGTGCTGGACGAGGTGGTCTTTATCCGGGAGGGCGTCATGGTCCTGCACAAGGACGTGGACGCCATCCGGGAGGAGACGGGCAAGTCGGTGGATACTCTGTTCCGGGAGGTGTTCGCATGCTGAGCAAACTGATTCGATACGAGTGGAAGGCGGTCGCGCGGGTGTGTATCCCCATGTATGGCGGCCTGATCCTGGCGGCGATGCTGACCCACTTCCTGCTGGGGAACCTGGAGCGGTTCAGCTCCACGCTCTATGATATCATCACTATGGCGATGAGCACCCTGTGCTTCGGACTCTTTATGGCTGCCTTCGTGCTGACCCTGATCATCCAGATCCAGCGCTTTTCCAAAAATCTGCTGGGGGACGAGGGATACCTGATGTTCACCCTGCCCGCCAGTGTGTCCCAGCATATCACTGCCAAGCTGGTTGTGGCGGTGCTGCTGGACGTGCTTTCTGTGGCGGCCGCCATCCTGGCCGTGCTGGCCCTGGCCCTGGACGGCACCATGTGGCTCGACCTGCCCGGTGATTTTTTTGACATGATCGTATATGTGGACTGGAGCGACTGGCTGCTCCTCCTGGAGCTGCTCCTCCTGTGTCTGGCCGCCGGCGCCGTGGGCATGCTGCACATCTATGCCAGCATCGCGGTGGGCCACCTGGCCCGGAAGCACCGTACCCTGGCAGCCTTCGGCGCCTATTTTGGCTTTGCAGTGGCGCTGAATATCCTCTTTACCGGTATGCTGGAGATCTTCGTCTCCTCCCCCTGGATGGCGGAGATTGGCCGCTGGTTTATGGAGCTGAAGGGGGATACGGGGGGACACCTGCTCATGTGGCTGCTGATCCTGGGCATCGCGGTGCTGGGTGCCGGGTTCTTTGCTCTGACCCGGTATCTCCTGAAAAACCATCTGAACCTGGAATAAGGGATGCCGGACCGTTTTCAAGGGGGGCGCCGCGGACTGCGCGGCGCCCCCCTCTTTTTTGCGGGCAGGCGGGGCATAGGACGGGCCCGCAGCTCATAATCTGAGGGCAGGAAGAACATCCCCTGGAAGGAGGTCCGAGCATGGAGACCAGGATCGCGGAGCTGCGGTACAAGGAGGTCATCAGCGTCACCGACGGCAGCCGGTTTGGATATGTGGGGGACATGGAGGTGGACCTGGAGAGCGGGCAGGTCCGGGCCCTGGTGGTGCCGGGGCGGCTGCGGCTGTTCGGCCTGCTGGGCCGGGAGGAGGACCGCTATATCCCCTGGGACCGGGTGCGGCGGTTTGGGGAGGACATCATCCTGGTGGAGCAGGAGCCCCAGCCTCGGGCACTGCGCCGCCGCCGGTGAGAGAGGCGCGGAACGGGAAAGGCCCGCCGGTCTGTGACCGGCGGGCCTTTCCCTATGAGGGGAACAAAAAGGGGGAGGTCAGCGAGCAAGATCCTCACAGAAGTTCATGAGGATCTGGGCCACTTCGGCCCGGGTGGCGGTGCCGGCAGGGTCCAGATAGCCTCCGGGTCTGCCGGAGATCAGGCCCTCGGACACGGCCCAGCCCATGGAGTCGGCCGCCCAGACGGCGACGCTGTCCCGGTCGGCGTAACCGCTCAGGCTGACGGAGGCGCTGGTGTCATAGCCCTTGTATCTGGCGTAGCCATAGAGGATCAGGGACAGCTGCTCCCGGGTCACCGGGGCATCAGGAGCGAAGGAATTTTCACCCATGCCGGCCACGATGCCCTGGGCCGCGGTCCAGTTCACCGCATCGGCGTACCATGCGCCGGCGGCCACATCGGAGAAGGTGGCCGCGCCGGAGACAGCGGGCTTGTCCTCCATAGCATAGAGGATCTGGGACAGCATGGCACGGGTCAGTGTGCCGTTGGGGGAGAAGCAGGAGCCATCGGTGCCCGACATGATGCCGTTTTCGGCCACATAGGCCACTGCATCATAGTACCAGTCGTCCTCTGCCACATCGGAGAAGAGGGGCTGTTCCTCCTCCTGCTCCAGAGCCGTAAAGACGGCCTCTACCGTGACCTTGGAGGCGGGCATGGTGAAGGTGAACCTGCCGTCGCCCTTGTCCTTGAGCTTGATGGAGTCCCCGTCCTTGTCGGTAACGGTCAACTCATCCAGTTCATAGCCGTCATCGGGCTTGACAGTGATGGTGACCGTGGTGCCCTTGGAGGCGCTCTTGGGGGAGACAGTGACATCGCCGTGGCGGCTGCTGTCCACGCTGACCGTGTAGGTGGCGGAGCCGCTGGAGCCGCCGCCAGAAGAGCGGCGGGAGATGGTATAGGAACCGTTGCCGTGATCCGTCAGACGGTACCCGGAGGCGGCCACCAGAGTGGGCAGGGTATCGACGTCCTCACCCTTGACCAGGGTAAAGGTCTTACTGCCCTGAATGGTGACCGTGCCCAGGCCATCCTTCAGCACGGTGATAGTGCCTCCGTCAGCAACCGCGTCGATAGCGTCCTGAAGATCAGCGTAACCCACATCTCCCACCTGGGCCGCTGCCTCGTTGGTCAGAGAGAAGGTGAAGGGGCTGAAGCCGTGGCGGGTGCTGAAGGTGAGATTGGCTCCCTCATCCGCCTCCGCGGTGTAAAAATAGGTCCTGCCGTTAGAGGCCTGATGCTTGATATAGATGGTCTTGCTGGCAAAGTCGTCGGGCAGGGTTAGGGTGACATGAGCGGTTCCAGTGATGTTCAGGTCCTCCTGGGGGATCTCCTTGACCACCACGGAGTTGCCCTGGTTGATATCGCCTGCGGTGCTGGCGGTGGAGGCCACCACCTGTCCCTTGGGCGAGATGTCCAGGGTGACGGAGTTAATACTGCCGTCCGTACCGGTCAGAGCGTCTACTGTGGTGACCTGCAGATAGGTCTGAGTATAGAGGACAATCTCCTCGCTCCCAAGTTCGGACTGTCCTTTTTGTAGCAGTTCGTCCTTTTCTGCGCTGTCGGCCAGCTGGCCGGCCTGTTCCTGGGCTGCCTGAGACAGGGCGGAGTCCGCATTCACAGTGCCGGCCGCCTCGTTTACGGCCTCCTTGACCTCATCATTCAGGCCGTCAGGCAGCTGGTCCTCAGTCTCGGTAGGCTCGGTGCTGGGGAGAACGTCTACGTCCGCCCCGGTGACGGTGACAGTGCAGGAGGCGCGGTAAGCGCCAGCAGAAGCAGTGATGATGGCCTCACCGGCGGCCACGGCGGTGACGGTGCCGTCTTGAGCCACAGTGGCAACGGCCTCGTCGCTGCTGGTCCAGGTCACCGTCTGGTCTGCATTGGAAGGGGAGACGGTGGCGGTCAGGGCAGTGCTGCCGCCGCTGACGAGTGTCAGGGCGGAGCGGTCCAGGGAGATGCCGTCCACACCGGCGTAGCTGACTGTGACGGAGCAGGTCAGTGATTTTCCGTTTACCTCAGCGGTGATGGTAGCCGTCCCGGGAGCCGCAGCGGTCACAGTGCCGTTGTCCACAGCGGCCACAGCCTCATTGTCGCTGGACCAGGACACAGCGGAAGCAGGCACAGCGCCCCAGGGCTCGGCATTGACAGACAGGACAGCCTCGCCGCCCTTGGTCAGGGCGAGGGTCTGCTGGCTCAGGGCCAGCGTGCCCACCATGTACTGGTAGCCATCCTGATTGCTGGCTACGGCATCCTTGCCGCTGACAAGATAACTGGTAGGATCGGCGGTGAAATAGCCGCCGGAGATGCTCAGGCCATGGGCGGTCCCGGTCTGGATATCGCCCTGGAAAGAGCCGCCGGAAATGTTCAGAGCCGCCTGTGCGGAGTTGGCCATGATCACAGCGGGGGGGAAGGTATTCTGTTCGGTCCCCTCGGCGGGAGTGACGGCGTAGGTGCCGCCGGTGATGTTGAGGGAACTGGTGCCGCCGACGGAGGAGGAATAAGCCACATAAACGGCCCTGGAATTCCCGGCGACGGACACAGAGACATCTCCGCCCATTTCGCCGATCATGCCGTAGTTGGTGATGCCATAGCGGGCTGCGGGGTTGGGCTGTCCAGCGATAAGATATCCGTCATCGCTGCTTCCAATGGCTCGGAAGGCGCCGCCTGTGATGGAGTCGATGGTGCCGTAGTTCTGGAGCACATTGTTGCCGCCCCAGAAGTGCTGCTCCTGGTTGTCCATGGTAAAAGTGCCTCCAGTGATCGTGCCGATTTTGCCGTTGGGTTCATTTTTCAGCACATTGGCAGCGCCGGTAAAGGTGCCACCGGAGATCAGTTTGATCTCCCCAGGATGCGGATCAGCGGAATCATCCACTCCGTTTCGGATCACACTGGAGAGGTTTCCGAGGGCTTTGGAAGTGCCATCACCGGTGGTGAAGGTGCCCCCGGAGATCTCCTCGATGACACCGCCGTTGACCACAGTGTACCAGGAATTAGCGGCGGTGCCGCCGGAGACGGGATATTGAGTCTCCTTGCTGCGGGTGAACATACCGCCGGAGATCTCGGTAATGGTGCCGTAGTTGTACAGAGCTGCCTTGCCATGGGTGACCACATCCACCACACCGCCGCCGGCGCTGTCCAGAATGGTCAGGGCGCCCTGATTGACGATGGTGTGGCTGGACACATTGGTCAGGGTTTGGCCGTTCAGGTCCAGGGTGAGGGTGCTGTTTTCAGAAATCACCACATCCTCAGAAATGTTGTGGAGCAGCTTCACGCTGGTCTCACCGGCTTTCAGCGCTTCGGAGATAGTGGCATAGCTGCCTATGCTTCCCTCCACGTTGTCGGTAGACACCTCGCCCTCGGTGACCAGTGTGCCCAGCTCGGTGGATGCGTCATAGTTGAAGGTGACCTCACGCCCCTCATCCGACATGCCGTAGACATAGGTCCCGGTGTAACCGCTGGTGGCGGTGACAGTCACATTGGACAGGGTACAGTCGGTGGGATAGTTGTAAGCGTTGCTGCGGTTACCCACCACCAGAGCCGCCATGGGGACCTCGTTGCCGCTGCCCCAGTTGCCATCCAGGTACTTGTCTTTTCCATCGATGTAAGTGGCGTTCAGCTGGATGTCGGTGTTGGAGATCTTGGCGGTCCCGCCCCGGACTAAAACACCCTGCCGTCCACCAATGACAGTGCAGCTGTCCATGGTCAGCTTACCGGGGATATTGATCATCACCGGGCAGGAATCGCCTTTGCTCAATTCGGAGGGGAGTCTGGCCTGGAAGGTGGAGTCTTTCAGGTCAATAACGACATCATAGTTATCTGTCTGGCCTGCATTGGTAGCCACCGCATACACATCGGCAGTGATGGTGGAATCGATGACCGTAACTTTGGCTGCATTTCCCTGGGGATACAGTGCACTGCCTGTGCAGTCATATGTCACATTATCGAGTTTAATAGAGGAACCGCTCTGGATATTGAAAGCAGTTACTGTGGGATTCTCCAGAGGTTTGGAAACAAGATTGCCATTCTGGATGGTAAGTGATTTCCCATCAGCCAGCAAGATAGAAGTGTTGTTTGTCAGGGTCAGGGTGTTCTTGCCCAAATCGATGGTAAGAGTTTTGACACCCTCGGGGAAGGAGAAAGATATCTCTGCGTTATCCGTGAGCGTGATCGTGTCGTCATTCTCCGCAGCACTCAGAGCGGCGTCCAGCGTCTCGTACTCAGTGGTACCGATCACGGCCACCTTGGCGGCACCGGCATAGAGTTGAGTGTCATCCGTCGGAAGAACGACCGGATTTTCGTCTCCGGGCAGGCTGGGGTCGTCTCCAGCATCTGGGCCATCTCCGGGGAGGCTGGGATCGTTCCCCTCGTCCGGGCCGTCTCCGGGCAGGGTGGGATCATTCCCCTCGTCCGGGCCGTCCCCGGGCAGGGTGGGATCGTCCCCCTCGTTCGGGTCGTCCCCGGGAAGCGGATCGTCCCCGCCGCCTCCGGTGTTCCCCAGATCGGGGTCCTCCTGCACCTGCCCCGCGGGCTGACTGCTGATGTCCGCACCGTCAGCCAGTGCTGTGACAGGGAGCAGAGACAGTGCCATGGCCATCGTCATCACGATGGCCAAAAGCCGTTTTTTCATGCATAACACTCCTTTACAAAAAATAGGGTCTGCTGTATGAATAAGCGGATGATACCGCTGATTCAATAAAACGAAATATAAATTACGTCTATAATTAAAGCGCGTTTTAGTGGGAAACGCCTGCCATCTTCAATCTTGAAGATGGATCATGCCCATATGGGCATGATCATGAAATTTGGCGTTCTATTTTTTAAAAGAAGAAAAGCATCTCAAGCTGATCTCCTGGTTCCCGATACATGAGCAATAATATTCAAAATAATTATTATGTTATTTTTGGGATAAGTATAGCACAAGTGCAGACTGTTTTCAAGGGAACTCTTCTTTTTTGCTTTTGCGAAATTTGAAGAAATTTCCTGAAGGGCAGGGCAGAGACAGAAAAGGGGAGCTGCCCGCTCACTTTTTTCAAAAAATACTTGTATTCGGCGGAAAACTGTGATATACTACCAGCGCATTATGCCTGGGAGTGCTGATTTTCCGCCCAGTGCCCGGCCTCGGCCGGGTTGGCGGGGAATATGAGGCGCCCAGAAAGATCAAACTGAATTTTAGGAGGAAACAAGAATCATGGCAGTCGTATCTATGAAGCAGCTGCTGGAGGCCGGCGTGCACTTCGGCCACCAGACCCGTCGTTGGAACCCCAAGATGGCCGCTTACATCTACACCGAGCGCAACGGCATCTATATCATCGACCTGCAGAAGACCGTGAAGAAACTGGAGGAGGCCTACAACTTCGTCCGTGAGCTGGGCGAGAAGGGCGAGACCCTGCTCTTCGTGGGCACCAAGAAGCAGGCCCAGGAGGCTATCAAGGAAGAGGCTTCCCGCGTGGGCATGTACTATGTGAACGCCCGCTGGCTGGGCGGCATGCTCACCAACTTCAAGACCATGCGGGGCCGTGTGGACCGCCTGAATCAGCTCAAGCGGATGCAGGAGGACGGCACCTTCGACATGCTGCCCAAGAAGGAAGTCATGAAGCACCTGGGCGAGATCGCCAAGCTGGAGAAGTACCTGGGCGGCGTCACTGAGATGAAGAAGCTGCCCGGCGCCCTGTTCGTGGTGGACCCCCGCAAGGAGCGCAACGCCATCAACGAGGCCCGCAAGCTGAACATCCCCATCGTCGCTATCGTGGACACCAACTGCGACCCCGATGAGATCGACTACGTCATCCCCGGCAACGACGATGCCATCCGCGCCATCAAGCTGATCTCCTCCGTCATGGCCAACGCCATCCAGGAGGGCAAGCAGGGCCAGGATGAGGCCCCCGCTGCTGAGGAGGCCGCTCCCGCCGCCGCGGAGCAGTAAGCCTTGACCCAAAGCGCCCGCCCGACGGACGGGCGGGCGCTCTCTTTCTGTATTCCAGAGAAAAAACGATCATATTTTATGGAGGTAATACAAATGGCTTTTACCGCGAAAGACGTACAGGCCCTGCGCGAGATGACTGGCGTGGGCATGATGGACTGCAAGAAGGCGCTGACCGCCGCTGACGGCGACAAGGACAAGGCTATCGAGTGGCTGCGTGAGAAGGGCCTTGCCGCCCAGACCAAGAAGGCCGGCAAGGTGGCCGCCGAGGGTGTCTCCTACGCCATCGTCAATGAGGCTGGCGTGGGCGTCGTGGTGGAGGTCAACTCCCAGACCGACTTCGTGGCCAAGAACGAGGTGTTCCAGGGCTTTGTCAAGGACGTGGCCTCCGTCATCGCCGCCGAGGACCCCGCCGATGTGGCCGCACTCCAGGAGATGACCTACCCCGGCACCGACCGCACCATCGCCTCCGTCACCGCCGACAAGGTGCTCTCCATCGGGGAGAACATCCAGATCCGCCGCTTCGTCCGCTATGCCGAGGGCGTCAATGTGCCCTATATCCACATGGGCGGCAAGGTCGGCGTGCTGGTGAACCTGGCCGTGGAGGGCATCGCTGACATGGCCAAGGTCGTCGAGGTGGGCAAGGATGTGGCCATGCAGATTTGCGCCATGAACCCCACTTTCCTGGACAAGAGCGACGTGGATCAGGCCACCCTGGACAAGGAGAAGGAGATCCTGATGGTCCAGGCCAAGGAGGACCCCAAGAACGCCAGCAAGCCCGAGAATATCATCGAGAAGATGGTCATGGGCCGCATTGGCAAGTATTACGAGGAGAACTGCCTGCTCCAGCAGGCCTTCGTTAAGGAGAATAAGATCTCCGTGGAGAAGCACGTGGCTGAGGTGGCCAAGCAGCTGGGCGGCAAGATCACCGTCAAGGCCTTCACCCGCTTCCAGACCGGCGAGGGCATCGAGAAGAAAGAGGACGACTTCGCCGCCGAGGTCGCCAGCATGATTAAGTAAGACCGCTTTACAGCGCCTGACAGATAACTTGATGGAGAGAGCCCGAGGCAACGAGAGTTGCCTCGGGCTCTCTTTTAGTTTTTCCACAATAGAAGATCCCCCGCCGCAGGATTCGGCAGGGGATCAAAAGGACATCAGGCATCCAGCAGACCGGACTGGACCAAGAAGTCGTGGGCGACGGTCTCCACCTCCTCGCCCGCCACGTCCACCCGATAGGTGAGCTCACTCATCAGTTCGTCGGTGAACTGCTCGTTGAGGAGCTGGATGGTCTCCTTGAGGCCGGGAGCATCCTCCGCGAAGCGTTCGAATACGTCGTTACGGGCCAGAATGGTGCCATAGTAGTCGGGGAAGAAGTGCTGGTCATCGTCCAGAAGAGTCAGATTGGCCCGTTTGTTCAGGCCGTCGGTGGCGTAGACCACCATCACATCGTAAGCGCCCTGCTCGATCAGGGTGTACTTCATCATAATGTCCACCGGGTTGGCCACCTGGAAGTTCAGGCCGTAGGTCTCCACCATGGGACCGAACTTCATGTTGCCCGCGTCGGTGAAGAAGTCCTGCTCAGCGCAGAAGCGCAGCTCTCCGGCGATGGGCACCAGGTCGCTGATGGTCTCCGGGTGGTAGGTATCCACCACCTCCTGAGTGACACCGATGACGTAGGTGTTGTTGACACCGATCTTGCCCAGCAGCTGGAGGTCGTACTCCTCATTCATCTTCTCGTTGACAAAGTCGTAGAGGGTCTGTCCCTCTGGGATATCGGTGGTGTCCAGCCCCATGATGGTGGTGAGGAGGGTGCCGTCCCACGTGTACATCAGATCGCAGGAGTGATTGGCGGCGGTGAGGGCGTTGAAGTTGTTCACCGCGGTCATCTCGTCCTGGATGGTGACAGGGATGCCATGGCGGTCCTCCACCAACTGCTTGATCATGCTGTTGACCAGCTGTACCTCGGAGAACTGGCCCTCATAGAGGAGCAGGCCGGCGGTGCTCTTGGGCAGGAAGGCGTACACGCACAGGGCCAGGGCCGCCGCACAGGAGAGGACGGCAGCTCCCCGGGCGGCCATCCTGCGGCCCCTGGGGCGCTGGCTGTCCCGGCTGTTGAGATACCGCTCCGCCATGCCCATCAGCAGGTCCAGAACCAGGGCCGCCGCCATGAGTACGCCGGTGCCGCCCAGGATGGCCTGCATGTCCTCCTGGCGGATGCCGGTGGTGATGACGCTGCCCAGGCCTCCGCCGCCCACAAAGGAGGCAAAGACCGCGGTGCCGATGGCGTTGACTGCGGCAATGCGGATGCCGGTGAAGATGATGGGGGCGGCGATGGGGATCTCCACATGGACGAGGCGGTAGGTACGGGTCATGCCCATGCCCCTGCCCGCCTCGATCAGGTGCTCAGGCACTTGGTCCAGCCCCAGGCAGGTGTTGCGGACGATGGGCAGCAGGGAGTAGAGGGCCAGACCCACGATGACAGTGGGCTTGCCCGGACCGATGAACACCATGATGATGCCCAGCAGTGCCAAGGCGGGGGTGGTTTGGATCAGGTCCACCACTCGGAGGACGATCTTCCGGGCAGCAGGATAAAAGTGGCAGAGGATGCCAAGGGGAACACCCGCCAGGACGGCGAAGATGAGGGCGGCGACCACCAGAGACAGGTGCTCTAAGATCATGGAAGCGGTCATACCTTATCCCCTCCCTTCCGCATCCCCTTGGGGACCACCTGACGCTGGACCAGATCCACCAGAGAGCCCAGCACGAAAGCCAGGAGGGCGGCGGGGATGGCACCCATCAGGATGAGGCCGTTGTCATTGGAGCTGATCCCGGAGTAGATGAAGTCCCCCAGGCCGCCGCCGCCGATCATGGAGGCCAGTACCGCCCAGCTGACGGTGTAGACGGTGGACATGCGTAGCCCGCCGATGATGGTGGGCATGGCCAGGGGCAGCTCCACCCGGATCAGGCTCTGTATGGCGCTCATGCCGCAGCCACGGGCAGCCTCGATGTACTGCTGGTCCACGGATACCAAGCCGGCATAGGTGTTTTTCAGCACCGGGAAAGTGGCGTAGATGCCCAGGGCAACCAGTACCGTTGCGGTGCCCGCCCCCCAGGCCAGCACCAGCAGACCGATGAACACGATGCCCGGGATGGTGTTGAAGACGGACAAGACGGGCAGGACTACTCCGGAGAGCTTGGGCCGCCGGGACAGCAGGATGCCCAGCACAAGGCCCAGGGCAAAGCCGATGGCGACGGACACCAGGGTGAACAGAAGATGTTGGCCGATGGCCACAGGAAGTTTATCCCATCCCAATGTGTCTCACCCCCAAAGCTGTTCCGCCATAGCGGAGGTCATGCTGGTCTTGGTGATGATGCCGTCCACCTTTTCCTCCTCGTTCAGGACGATGAGGTAGGGGGCGCCGCTGGAGATCAGCAGGTCGAAGCAGTCCTTGGCGCTGTCCCCCGTGTGGACGGTGGGGGTGTTGCAGCGGATCAGGGGCTCGATGGTCTTGACCACATGGCCGGTGAGGCGGATGTCCGCAATGGACACGGTGCCCTGATAGCGGTCCTGGTCGTCCACCACGATCAGGGTGTCCACGTTGCGCCGCTGCATCTTGCTGACGCACTCGTTGACGCCCCGGCGGGCGGAAACGGTGGACACGCCGGAGCGCATGAAGTCGGCGGCGGTGAGCTCCTTCTGAGCGTGGGTGTCGATGAAATTGCCCAAAAAGTCCTGGATCTGTCCGCTGGCGGGGTGGGCCAGCATCTCTTCCGGAGGCGCCATCTGGACGATGTTGCCGTGGTCCATGAAGATAATGACGTCGGCCAGATCCAGAGCCTCCGCCATGTCGTGGGTGACGAAGATGAAGGTCTTGTGCAGCTTCTGCTGGAGGCCCTTCACCTCCTGCTGCAGGGAGCGGCGGGTCATGGGGTCCAGGGCGCTGAAGGGCTCATCCATCAGGACGATAGGAGGGGAGGCGGCCAGTGCCCGGAGGATGCCGATGCGCTGCTGTTGTCCGCCGGACATCTCCGAGGGGTACTTGTTGGCGTACTGCTCATAGGGCATCTCCACCATGGCGAGCATGTCGCGGACGATCTGGTCGCACTGCTCCTTGGAGTACTTCAGCAGCTTGGGCACCACGCAGATGTTTTGGGCCACCGTCATGTTGGGGAACAGGCCGATCTGCTGGATCACATAGCCGATGTGGCGGCGCAGCTCCACCTTGTCCTTGGAGGTGATGTCCTCCTCGTTCAGATAGATCTTTCCTGTGTCGGGCTGGATCAGACGGTTTATCATCTTCAGTGTGGTGGTCTTACCGCAGCCGGAGGGGCCGATGAGCACGGCGAACTGCCCCTCCTCAATTTCAAAACACAGATCGTTTAGGATCTTTTGGCTGCCGTAGGACAGGGATACATGGTCGAATCTTAACAAATGAGACCTCCTTTTCCGGTGTGGCCGGAGACCGGCCAGCGGGCCAACGAGAACGGCACCGGAGGGGCGCCCTTCAGGTATCAGGTGCGGGATGGAGGGGGAGAGCCCTCTGCTCCAGGTAGAAAATTGGGTAACATTACAACTTTATTATAGCAGTACCAGAAAAAACTGTCAAATAAACAAAATGTAAATATGGGTCGGATGACATAAATATGGAATTAAACTGGGAAATTAAGAAACTTTTTATAAAATCTTAACCATATCCCGGGCCTGTCCTTAAAAAACGTCTGGTACACTCGAACCAGCAAAGGAGGCGAGCGCATGAATCTGGAAATCATCCTGGTCAGGACGGTCCTGGTGCTGACCGCCGCGCTGTCGGTGGGGATCTCTCTGTGGGGCGGATACTATCTGCTGACGGGCCTGATGTCTTGGCGCAGGCCCATGGACTACGGCCGGCACCCCGCCGGCACCCGGTTCGCGGTGCTGATCGCGGCCAGAAACGAGGAACTGGTCATTGGTCCGCTGATCAACAGCCTGCTGGAGCAGGAGTATCCGGCGGAGCTGTATGACATCTATGTGATCCCCAACAACTGTACGGATAACACAGCGCTGGCCGCCCGACAGTTCGGGGCGGAGGTGCTGGAGTGCACCGTGCCGGTCCGGTCAAAGGGGGAGGTGCTCCGCTTTGCGGAGGAGCAGCTCTCCGGGCGGCACTATGACGCCTTCTGCGTCTTTGACGCGGACAATGTGGTGGACCGGTGCTTCCTGAAGGAGATGAACAATGCATATCGGGCCGGGGCCCGGGCGGCCCAGGGCTATCGGGACAGCAAAAATCCCTATGACAGCGCCATCTCGGGATGCTACTCCATCTACTACTGGATGATGGACCGCTTTCACAACCAGGGGAAAGCCGGACTGGGGCTGTCCGCCATGATCAACGGCACAGGCTTCATGGTGGCCGCCTCTACTCTGAAGAAGCTGGGGGGCTGGCGGACGGAGACCATCAGCGAGGACCTGGAGATGACCGCCCAGTGCGTGCTGGCGGACGTGCAGGTGGCTTGGGTGCCGCTGGCCGTCACCTATGACGAGCAGCCCCTGACTTACCGGGAGTCGGTAAAGCAGCGCAGGAGGTGGAGCAGTGGCACCATCCAGGTGGCGCGGCAGTACCTGCCACGGACCGGACGCCAGATGACAGCGGCCCCCCGGGGAGCGCTTCTGGACATAGGCATGACGATGCTGATCCCGGCCTATCAGCTGGTGGCGGTGGTCAATACGCTGGCCGCGGCCGCGGCGGCCGGCCTGAGCGGACGGCCCTTCACCTTCGCGGCAGGGGCGTTCTGCGGTGCGATCCTGCTGAACGTGGGACTGACGGCGGTGTTCGCCACCTTGAGCGGCGCCCTGGTGCTGACAGTGGAGAGAAAGTGGGACCGCCGCCTTTGGAAGAGCTTGCTGGTCTATTGGCTCTTCCTGCTGAGCTGGCTCCCCATCACCATCGGGAGCTTTTTCAAGCAGACTACGGTCTGGGAGGAGATCCGGCACACCCGCAATGTGCTGCCGGAGCCGGTCCTGGCCCGGAAGTGGTGATACATGTGGAAAAAGGAGGACCGCCCATGCCCATGGGCGGTCCTCTCAGTTTGTGGGAAAAGCCCTCCTGCAAAAAGCTCCGGGGACCGATGGGCGGCGCCAAATCGAAGCCAAACGCAGTGGATTCGATTTGGAACGGAGGAGCAAGGGAGCGGCAGAATGAGTGCGCGATGAGCTTTGCAATTGAAATGAAAAGGCTCGTGGCAAGCGATATGTCGCTTGCCACGAGCTGGCGCAGAAGGAGGGATTCGAACCCTCGCACGGTTTAACCCGTCTACTCCCTTAGCAGGGGAGCCCCTTATAGCCACTTGGGTACTTCTGCAACTATCAATAGCGCCTCGTCAGGAAAGAGGTGGCGGAGAGAGTGGGATTCGAACCCACGGCTCTTGCGAGTCACCGGTTTTCAAGACCGGCTCCTTAAACCACTCGGACATCTCTCCCTGTTGATCTCCAACTCAGAGGCGAATGAAAGCATACCATATTTTGAGCCGTATGTCAACCTTAAACTGCGTTTTTTGTGGGCTGTTTTTTCTGAGCCTCAAAACAGGGGCGGTCAGCCCGCCGGGCCCCGACTGAAAAGGCCCCTGGAAAAAACGGGCAGTGCATGTTCCGCAGGGCGCTTTCGGTTTTTGATATAATAAGAAGGACCCCGTCCAAATTCATATTTGGGACGGGGTTTTTGATGGAACTTCCCGATTCCCATTTGGTGCGGCTTGTTTATGCAGGGCGTTCTCTGCCGCATCGATCTGAATTGGGGCGATGAAAGAGGAGGAGCCGGAAAGCGTGGAATATGGATATGTTCGGGTGTCGGGAAAGAGTCAGAATGAGGAGAGGCAGCTCTATGCCATGGAGAAGGCGGGGATCGCCAGGGAGAGGCTTTACATCGACAAGCAGAGCGGGAAGGATTTCAACCGCCCGGAATACCAGCGCCTGCTCCGCAAGCTGCGGGAGGGAGACGCGCTCTTTGTCCAGAGCATCGACAGGCTGGGGCGGAACTATGAGGAGATCCTGGAGCACTGGGGGCTGCTGACCCGGAAAAAGAAGGTGGATATCGTGGTATTGGACTTTCCTCTCCTGGACACCAGGGGGAGGGGAGAGGACCAGAGCCTCACCGGGAAATTCCTGGCCGACATGGTGCTGCAGATACTGGCCTATGTGGCACAGAAAGAGCGGGAAAACATACGTCAGAGACAGGCGGAGGGCATCGCCGTGGCGAAGGCCAGCGGGAAGCGCTGGGGGAGAAAAAAGAAAAACTTACCTCCTGATTTCCCGGCACTCTACACGGCCTGGAAAAATGGGGAGATAAGTGAGGGGCAGCTTCTGGAAGTCTGCGGAATGAAGCGCAGCACGCTGTATAAACGTCTGCAGGAGAAGAGGGCGTGCCAGAGGGAGTAGGAAGAAAAGTCCCAAAAAGTGTACTCAGATAGACGAAAGAAAAAATCTTTTCTCTCTGTAATACTTAACTTTTCCGCCGGAATGCCGAAGTACATAACAGAGACCAGGAGCAGACAGAAGTCTATCTGAGTACACTTTTCTGGACTTGGAAAAGCCTTGGGCGTTTGGAGGGAAGAGCATGCTGGTGTTGGGAGTGCGCTCCGGCGAATACATCACCATCGGACAGGATATCGTGATCCAGGTCGTCAAGGCCGGTGAAGTGACGCGGCTCGCCGTTCAGGCGCCCAGGGAGTGCCCTGTGGTGCGGGGAAAGCTGGTGGAGTCCAGCGGCGGGGCGCCCGACTGCATCCGTAAGCTGCGCCAGAAGAAGACACCTCCCCATACATCAAGATTCAAACAGGACCGGGACGAGACCGGGGCCCTGTCTGAATAGTACCATCCACCCCTGCGGACCGGAGGGAAGGAACCGTCCGGGAATATCAAAAATAAAGGAGAAATCACTATGCGTATTCAGCACAACATCATGGCGATGAACGCCTACCGCAACTACAGCAACAACACCAGCGCCCTGTCCAAGAACCTGGAGAAGCTGTCTTCCGGCTATAAGATCAACCGGGCCGGCGACGACGCCGCGGGTCTGGCCATTTCCGAGAAGATGCGCGCCCAGATCACCGGCCTGGACAAGGCCCAGGACAACGCCAAGGACGGTATCTCCCTGGTGCAGACCGCCGAGGGCGCCCTCACCGAGGTCCACGACATGCTCAACCGCATGTACGAGCTGGCCGAGCAGTCCGCCAACGGCACCTATGAGGACGCCACCGACCGCAATCAGCTCCAGAAGGAGGTCGACCAGCTCAAGAGCGAGATCGACCGCATCGCCGACTCCGCCAACTTCAACGGCATCAAGCTGCTGGACGGCTCCATGAAGGACGGCACCACGGTGGCTATCGATGCAGGCAGCGTCACTGGTAAAGTGAATGGCCAGGCTATCACCGCTGCTAGCGGAACGGCCAACCTGTCTGGTAACTTCAAGGCGGGTGACACCGTCACCATCAACGGCGTTACCTATACCTGTGCGAGCCAGGCCACAGGCGCTGACGGCAAGACCTTTAAGGATTTCGACGCTCTGAAGTCTGCTGCCAATGTAAACGGCGTGACCATCGGCGGTACTGCCTCCAAGGCCACCTTCTCCAAGGCGGGCAAGGATCTGACCCTCCAGATCGGCGACACCAGCGAGACGTTCAACCAGCTGGAGGTCTCCATCAACGACTGCCATGTGGCCGCGTTGAATCTCACCGACATGAATATCTCCGACCAGGACAGCGCCGCCGAGGCTCTGAACATGATCAAGAGTGCCATCAACTATGTCTCCGACGTCCGCGGCACCCTGGGCGCCACCCAGAACCGTCTGGACCACACCATCAACAACCTGTCCGTCATGCAGGAGAACATCCAGGATGCCGAGTCCACCATCCGCGACACCGACGTGGCCGACGAGATGATGGCCTATACCAAGAACAACATTCTGATCCAGTCCGCCCAGGCCATGCTGGCCCAGGCGAACCAGGTGCCCCAGGGTGTGCTGCAGCTGCTGCAGTGATCCCGGGCAGTTGTTCTGGAACAGCGACCACAGGGGGCCGGGCTCAGTGCCCGGCCCCCGTTTTTTAGGCGCGGAGGGCGCTGGCCCCTCGCAGGAATACTTGCGGACCGTGAGGTTTTTCTATGGATACGATCAAAATCGCCCGCCGGCTGGCGGAGCTGGGACAGACGGCGGACGCCCAGCGGGCCTACACCCTGGCGCTCCAGGCGGCAGGATTGTCCCCGGAGGAGGAGCTGGAGGCCGCCAGCTATCTTCTCTTTTCCAAAGGCGACTACCGGGTGGCCTATACCAGCTTCCTGTCTCTTTACCGCCGGGGCCTTTTTCAAAAGGAACTGCTGGAGCTGATGACCCAGGCCTTCTACCTGCCCAATGTGGAAGCTCTCCGCAGGCAGTATGAGGAGAACTGCACACTGCTCTCCCGCTATCCCTATCTGTTTCGGAGAGACTTTCTTCCCTTTGAGGACCTGCCTATTCAATTTTACCCCTATGACGATGACGGCTATCTTCCCTTTGACTGGAAGAGCGGCCTTTTTTCCGACTATGTGAATTTCCATACTCCAGTGATCGACCGAAATTTTTTCCATGACCTCGAAAAGCCTGTACTGGCATCAGATGTGTACTCCCAGTATCAGCTGGAGTACCTGAACGACACGGTGCGCAAGAGTGAGTGGGTGGGCCGGGAGAATCATATCTACCTTCACTACACGGATTGGGGGACCTTCTGCGCCCATCTCCAGTGTCTGTCCTTCAAAAAATTGCTGAAGGAAGAGAAGCTTGTTTTCCTGATCGAGGACGAGCTTGCCCAATATCCCATCGATTTTCAGGCTCGGTTCCATATCGATTACAGCCGTTACCCGGTGCGCCCGGTGGGCATCCGGGAGGTGAACCGCCTGATCTGGCACACCCAGCTGGCGGCCCACAACGGCGGCGACTTCTTCAACGAGATCTTTTATGGGCACCCCAATCTTCTGGCCTATGAATCCGTTATTCTGGATGGTATCGACAACCTTTTGGACGAGATGCGCCGCCGGGTGCGCGAGCGTCGGCTGGAGACCGCCACCGACCGTCAGCTCCTCCAGATCAAACATCCCACTGACAAGGACCTGCTGGTTGCCTATTTTTTAAACCAGCAGGAAAGCAACAGCAGCCTCGATCCCGATTCCCGCATCACCCCGATCCTCTTCTTCCAGCCCCACTTTTATAATATTTCGTATGATATCTCAGTGGACACGAAGAGCAACAAGACCGTGCTCCACTCGGAGCAGTACGACCGCATCCGTTCCTCCGCTGTGTTCCAGAACTTCAAATACATCAAGACCTTCACCCCCATCCGCCGTCCCACCACCAGCTATGCCGCGACCATTCGCTTCATGGAGCCGCAAATTGAAAAAGAAGGGCGTATTGTGGCCGATGACCTGACCGCCCGCATGCTCAACCGCAGCTTTATGGTGGACCCCTGGGATCGACTCTACCGGGACAGCGTCCTGGTGCGCTTCGAGGACGGCAAGCTGAACCCCAAAGCCACCTTTACTGCCCTGGCGGAGTTCCTTGACCTCCCCTACACCCAGAGCATGACCTATTGCTCCGGGGCCAGCGGCATCGACCCGGAATCTCTGGCCGGAAATGCCCGCGGCTTTGACCCGGCTACGGTGTATCGGACCTATGATGAGTTTGCAAATGATGATGAGCGGGCATTTCTGGAATACTTCCTCCGCGATGTCTATGAAACCTATGGATATGATTTTCACTATTATAAGGGCGAGCCGGTCGATGAAGAGTGGGTGACGAAAAAAATATCCAGATTCACCACTCTCAACCGGTTTATCAGCCGTTCTTGGGAATCTCTATACCGGAATACTCATAATCAGAAAACTGGAGCTCCCTTGGATCAGGAAGAGATCGAACGGCGTATTCAGGATACCCTCTCCGGCCTGGATTCCAACCGGCTGCACGTTTCCAAGCTTCTGATGCGGGGACTGCGTTTTATCAATGAAGATGGTCAGCCCCTGAAAATGATGACGCCGCTCAAGCTGGACCCGGCCCTGCTGGAACAGCCGCTCTATCACTGAGGAGGACCACATGGAACACAAGGGAACCGTTTACTTTTTCACCGGCCTCTCCGGCGCGGGCAAGACCACCGTAGGCAGCCTCTTTTACCGGCGGCTCAAAAACACCAAGCCCAACGCGGTCTATCTGGACGGTGACGAGATCCGGGTGGCCTTCGGTGAGGATGTGGGCTACACCAACGACGAGCGCCTCCGATGGGCGGGGCGGATCTTCCGGGTGTGTAAGCTCCTCTCCGACCAAGGCATCGACGTGGTGTGCTGCTCCATCGCCATGTATCAGAGCGTCCGGGCCTGGAACCGGGCCAATATCCCCAATTACAAGGAGATCTATCTGAGGGTGAAGCCGGAGACCCTGCTGGCCCGGAACCAGAAGGGGCTCTACACCGGGGGGCACAATGTGGTGGGGGTGGACCTGCCCTTTGACGAGCCCCAGACCCCCGATCTGATCATTCAGAACGACGGAGAACGCACCCCTCTGGAGGCGGTGGAGGAGATCGAGCGGGTCCTGTATCCCAACATCGTCGAAAACCCCATCGATAACCGGGACTACTGGAACCGCTATTATCAGGACGGCCTCTGTCCCATGGACCCCTCCCCCTTTGCCCGGTATGCCGCCACTCTGGTGGAACCGGGACGGACCCTGGTGGACCTGGGCTGCGGCAACGGGCGGGACGCCCTCTACTTTGCCTCCCTGGGCCTCTCTGTCATCGCCATTGACCTGTCAGATACGGCCATTCAGACGCTGCGGGAGCGGGGCGGAGACAACCCGCGCTTCCTCTGCGGGGACTTTATCAACGCCCCCATCCACCGGCCTGCCAGCTATGACTATGCGTACAGCCGCTTTACCATCCACGCCATCAACCAGCAGCAGGAGCGGATGCTGCTGCTGGCCATGCACCGCGCGATCAAGCCCGGCGGAAAGTTTTTCATCGAGGTGCGGGGCGTCCATGATCCGCTGTACGGCAGGGGACAGCCCCAGGAGAAAAACGCGTTCTTCTACAACAATCATTACCGACGCTTCATCGTCATGGAGGAGCTGACCGCCTCTCTGCAGGAGGCGGGGTTCCGCGTAGAGTACGCTCAGGAGCGGACCGGCTTCGCCCCCTACGGAAATGATGACCCGCCGGTGATACGGATCGTTGCTATCCGCAAGGAGATGAAAGCATGACCGTCCTGGCAGACCTCCACACCCACTCCACCGCGTCTGATGGGCAGTATGCGCCGGCGGCGCTGGTGGAAAAGGCTGCCGCCGCCGGCATCCAGGTGCTGGCGGTCACCGACCACGACACCATTGACGGCGCCGAGGAGGCGGTCCGGGCGGGCACGGCCCTGGGCCTTACAGTGCTGCGCGGCGTGGAGCTGGGGGCGGCCGAGGACCGGCACATGCACATACTCGGCCTGCACCTCGGCCCGGAGTGCCCCGCCCTGACAGCGCTCTGCCGCAAGCTGCGCGCCAGCCGGGACGAGCGGAAGTTCCGCATCGTGGACTTTCTCCGGGAAAAGGGCATGGATGTGTCCCTGGAGGAAGTGGAGGCGCTAGCAGGCGGCGGGGTCGTCGCCCGGCCTCACTTCGCCCAGGTGATGCTCCGGCGCGGGTATGTCACCTCCCTCCGGGAAGCATTCGACCGCTATCTGGATTCCGATGAATATCAGCGCATCGAACGCTGGAAGGCCGGCGCCGCGGAGTGCATCGCCGCCGTCCACAGCGCCGGCGGCAGGGCCGTGCTGGCACACCCTTACCATCTGGGCTATGCGGATGATCGATTGGAGGAGACCCTCCGTACCCTGCGGGAGAAGGGGCTCGACGGTTTGGAGTGCTTCTATCCCCGTCATACCCCGGGACAGACTGCCGCCTATCTGCGTCTTGCGGAAAAATATGGGCTCCATATCACAGCAGGCAGCGATTTCCACGGGGAAGCCGTCCGTCCGGACACCAGACTGACGCCCATTTCCCTCGAACTGGGGTGGCTGATTTAACAGCGGGGGAGGTAGACTTGACAAACACATTGCTTCCATCAGCGCAGGTAATATGAGACCGGGTTTGGCAAGAGCGCCAAACCCGGTCGTTTTTCAGCCATCCCAGCTTCCAGTATGTTCAAAATTCCTCTTTTTCCTTGAGAAAGACATAGTGATCGTGCCCGGAATGGGCGGCGTCATACCGGTAACCCAGATCCTGAAAGTCTTTCAGCTCCTCGCTCCGGCGGACGCCACGCTCTGCCATCCATCGGACCATCTGCCCCCGGGCCATCTTGCACAGCGTGCCCTTTTCCACCACCCGGCCGTCCTTACGCAGCTCGCCGAAGGTGCAGGTGAGCACCTCCACAGAGGGGGGCAGGTGGGGGAGCACCGCCCGGCTGTACTCCTGGGAGGCCAGGTCCACCACCAAGCCGGCCTCTCCGGCCAGCGCTCGGGCCAGCCTGTCTCCCCAGAAGGCGTACAGATCAGGGCAGCCGTTCACCGACAGACGGGCCTGCATCTCCAGGCGGTAGGGCGTCACGCCGTCGAAGGGGCGGAGCATGCCATAAAAGCCGGAGAGGATGCGCAGATGTTCCTGAAGATAGGTGAACTGGCCGGTCTCAAAGACACCGGGGGCCATGTACTGATACTGGATGCCCTGATAGGAGAGCAGGGCGGGGGTGAGGCCCTTCCCCAGCTCCATGCGGGCCAGCCGCTCCACATTCAGATCAGTGATGGCATCGCTGCACCGCCACAGCTGCTTCAGCTCCTGCCGGGACAGGGAACGCAGAGCGGAGAGCAGGCGCTCCGTCTCTGGGAGAAAGGCGGGCAGAGCCTGGGGAGAGAGCGTGTCGGTGTCGGTCCGCATCTTTTTGGCGGGGGAGATGAGGATCTTCATGTGCTCTCATCCTCCCACTGCCTCAGAACCGCCAGCTGTTCCGGGGTATGGAACCAGTGCTCCATCCCCTCCGCCGCAGTCAGGGAGCAGCGGAAGCGGCGGGCAAAGCGGTCCACTGTGTCCCGGGGCACCAGATGGTCCTTTTGGGCCCAGAGGATGCGGGTGGGGGTCTCCCAGCGGGAGACAGGGTGGGCGCGGACGTACTGGAGATAGGGCCAGGACAGGGTCTCACCGAACTCAGTGGAAATCTCTCCCTCGGCCTCCAGGCGTGACTCGGTCACCCCGGCCCAGGACATCATCTCCTGGATCAGGCGCTCCATGTCCAGCACCGGGGAGACGAAGAGGGCTCGGTCCAGGGGGCGGTCCTGAAAGGCCAGCAGGGAGAACCAGGCCCCCAGGCTGACGGCCCGGAGGGCCAGGCGGTTCCACTTCTGTCCGGACAGGGAGAGCAGGTCTCTCAACTCGGGGACAGCGTGCCAGGGGGTGAAGAGCTCCGGCCCGCCGGACCGTGCCCCGTGGCCGGGCAGGTCGATGGCCAGTACCTGCCAGCCCTTGGGGCAGACCACCTGGGCGAAGGACTCGGCCTCCTCCTTGCGGCCGCCCTTGCCGTGGAGGCAGAGCCAGACCTGAGGGGACGGGGAGCCGTAGAGGACAGCGGGGACGGAGGCGTGGTTCAGAGTCAGAGTCATGGTATCCATAAGGTTCCTCCCGCTCCCTGGGGAGCGATCTGTCGTAGGATGGCTGGGGAGGCGTCAGGGCTGGATGGCCACCTTGATGACGCCCTCCCGCCGGGACTCGAAGAGCTGGTAGGCCGCGTCGATGTCCTTGAGAGGGTAGGTGTGGGTGATGAGGGAAGTGGTGTCCAGCTTCCCGGCGGCGATCAGGTCCAGGGTCTGGGCACAGTTGCAACCATCCACCCCGCCGGTCTTGAAGGTGAGATTCTTGCCGTACATGTCGGGCAGAGGGAGCAGCTGCGGCCGGTCGTAAAGGGCCACCACCGTCACCACCGCATTGGGCCTGGCGCACTCCCAGGCCAGACGGAAGGTGTCCTCGCTGCCCGCTACCTCCAGCACTACATCCGCCCCTCTATGGGCGCTGTGGGCCAGGACCGCCTCCCGGAGCCCCTCCGGCTCCAGTGCCAGCACCTGAGGATAGTGGGCACGGACGAAAGCCAGGCGCTGGGGGTCCCGCTCACAGACGATGACCCGCCTGGGGTTTTCCAGCAGGACGCACTGGAGAGTGCACAGGCCGGTGGGGCCGGCGCCCAGGACGAGCACCGTGTCCTCCGGTGAGATCTGGGAGATCTGAGCGGCCCAGTATCCGGTGGCCAGGATGTCCCCCACGAACAGGGCCTGCCGGTCCGTTACGGCGTGAGGGATCTTGGTCAGCCCCTGGTCGGCATAGGGGACCCGGACATACTCCGCCTGCCCGCCGTCGATGCGGCAGCCAAGGGCCCAGCCGCCGCTGGGATCGGTGCAGTTGTTGACCCAGCCGTGTCGGCAGAAAAAGCAGGAGCCGCAGAAGGTCTCCACATTGACGGCCACCCGGTCTCCGGGGCGGAGGGTACGGACGTCCGGGCCTGTCTCCTCCACCACGCCTACCATCTCGTGTCCCACCGTGACGCCGGGCACCGCCCGGGGAACAGAGCCGTGCTTGATGTGCAGATCGCTGGTGCAGATGCTGGCCAGCGTGACCCGGACGACCGCGTCCCCAGGGTCCAGCAGGACCGGCTTTGGCTTGTCCAGCAGGGCGAATTTCCCCCGCTCCAGATAGGTGTAGGCGAGCATGGATCAGACCTCCTGTGTTTTGAGATGGATGAAGGCGGCGCCGGATCGGAGAGAAGGTGCCGGTGCCCATTTCACACAGCGCGCCGGAACCCAGGGCGCGCCCTAACAGCGCCGCCCGGCCTGCCCATTATACCTCAGGAAGAGAAAAACAGCAACTCGGGAAGTTAGGGGGAGCGGCAGGGGACATGTGATGATAAAACCTGAGAGGAACTAAGGCCGTCAGGCAGTTTGGTCAAATGTCCTGATAGTTTGTTCCCTGAAAAAGCTGCAGTAATCTGCAGACTCCCCAAGGAATTTCATCCTGATAGGACAGAGAGGCTTCTGACTGCTCCTGCGCTAGTTTTATGATGGTGCTGTCTGTTGCTTCGAGTTCATTTCCGTTTGGATCTAAAAGCTTTCCCAATAACAGCACTCCGTGCGGCCCGCAGAGTTCCTCTTTAAATTTCAAGGCGTCAATAGCCTTATTTTCTTGTTCTGGAGTCACTGTATAAAACATCAGCTTCTTTTCAATCTGCTCCAGTTGTTCTTTTGCTGTTTTAAAAATCGGGAACAAATCGAAGCACTCTTCCAGTTTGGTAAAAGCGGCGCGCTGGGGAGCGGTAAAGCGGGAGTTGTCGAGCAACCGTTGACGATGTGCATATATCTGCGCGGGCATGCCTAAACGCACGGATATACCGTCAAAAACATCGTCTACATGTTGGAAATTTCGAAGGGCATATGTAATTTTATACTCATCGTAAGTATCGAAGGCAAGCGTGGTCAGCTTTTGATAAGCGGAAAAATAGTTGGATCCCTCGCCATAAGCTCTGACTATATAGGTTCTCCAATGATCAAGACACTCGTTGAAAGAGTACAAGAAATTTGCCACAGCATCCTTTGCGTTACGTTCTAACTTTGCGGCGTTTTTTTCAGGGGCTTCCAGGATTTCCGCTAATGCAGAAAATCGATCTTCTACCCTCTGAAAACGGTCAATATTCTTCTGATAGGGGCCCAGCTCCTGTGCTAATGAGTGATACCACTTGCGCTCATCGCTTGTGGCCGGACGCAGATGCTGAAGAGTGCTATCATCGACATAGAAAAAATACTCTATATCCATATCTATATTCTCCTCTCTCAAATTTTAAAATCAAGAATCTCATAGAGTTACTTTTGGTATATCATTTATTAAAAATCCTGTCACTCAATTTTGCTTTCGAGTGTAGTTATAGGATTTCCAGTTATGAATATTCCTACTATTCCACATGCACACAGGCATAGCAAAAGACCGCCGATAAACGTCGACGGTCTTTCCAATTTGGTCGGAGTGGAATTATAGGATTTCAGAAAACGCAGATATATCAACGGTTTGCTGGCAGTCGGAAAGAGGTATTTATTCTAAAAATCTAAAATGACAAGAACAACGCCGCCCAAACAGGACAACGGGCGGCATTGTGCATGTTACTTTTGAAATATTAGACCCGTTGAGTACCTTTATGACGAGGGTTTATGAAACAAGGCGCCTTTCAATCTCATGAATGAAATCATTGAAACTCGGCGATTCGTTCGATTTCAAATCCATATGTATTCCTATATTTTGCGCCCATTCAGCTTTCAACTTTCCGATTTCAATAAAGGAGGCATGCTCTCTGGATAACTTCGAAGTTCCACCCGGATAGACAGCATCAGCGAGTACTTCCCAAGTTCCACATATGCTATCCTGAACATAAGTATTTAATACATGCATTTTTGCATGAGGATATGCGGACAAAAGTGCATGCCTATCGCCCAGCAGCCATGCTTCAATTTCTTCAACCGCAAGGCAAAACACATGATCTATCTTTATCATGTTCTGCATTGCGACAGCTTCTAATTCAGATCGAAATTGTTGCACATCGTGATCATCGCTATCTAAGACAACAATGATTACAGAAGGAAAACTTTGAAGACTTCTGTCAAAGCCGCGCAAGTATGTTGCTAAATCGTTGAGTAACTTTCCTGTTTTTGTTTCTTTTATCGTATTTTTTCTTGTGAATCCACCGATCCCTCGAAAACCTTTGCAATCATACGTTGCATTTGGGTAAAGCTCCACGATTTTTTGCATCAAAATTCGAATAAGCGCAGCACCTGACTGATCTTCAACAAGATACTGAAAATGCATATGCATTCCTCCTCAGCCAAAGTACTTATCATTCCACAAGTCGCCAATATATGCGCCTTCTTGAACCAAGTCACTCACAAAATCATATTCAGATGAGCGCTTTATAGTCGAAAAGCCGTCTGCCCCTTTATCTAAGACCCAGACTTGTTCTGGCGAAAGTGCATTAACAAAAAATGGACTATGCGTCGTAACAAATAGCTGCTTATTGTATCCTGTTCCTACATTTTTTGACATTTCAATAGCCAAATCAGCCAAGTATTGATGGTACAGGCCATTTTCAGGTTCCTCGATAAAAACTAATTGGCGGGGATTCTTTTCATGCAAGAGCATATAATAAGCAAACAATTTCAAGGTACCATCTGACATTCGCTGGGAAAAAAAGGGCTCATTAAATCCATTTTGCCAAAATTCTAGTACCATTTGTCCGTTTTTAAGTTTTACAGGTTCGATTTTCTTTATATTAGGAATTTTTGTTTGAATGCTCGTGAGAATTCTCTTAAAATCACCAGGATTCTCACGATACATAAACTGCGCCACGTTATTCAGGTTGCTCCCTGTACGATTTAAATACGGAGCAGGGGCCGCTGTCTGAATTTGTCTTGCAGTATCGGGAGTAAAATAACACAGATACCAGCTCTTTAAGAATGTCAGGAACTTTTCTATTCTTGAATATTGCTTCATTGCGCCAAGCGTTACAATTCCCAGCTTACGGATATCACTTAATTCGACATCTACTTTACTTCCGGTTACGACTCCTTCGTCGTCTTGCCCCCCTTCAGCGCCTTCAAATGCATACCCTTTTCCATCGATGAGGTACAAGAACGATAAAGGCCGACCACTTTTGTTTCCCGGTCTACGTTGACGCAACCTTTCGTCCTTTACATAAGGCCTATCATATTTGTCTTTTCCGATTGTCAACTCATATGTTATTGGACGAGAATTACTATTCTCTTTATAATAGATTTCAAAGTGTATAGGGCCATTGCTTCCTTGCGAAACAAGCTTGTCATATCCGCCCCGATTACTAGCATCACAAGCACTCTCAACATCGGTTGTAAGTGCATCAGCAATAAAACCGAAGGCATCAGCTAATGTGCTTTTTCCATTTCCACTAGGGCCAATAATCGCAACCATATTGCCGAGCGGTACACCTGTCTGTCCCGAATACAATTGTCCCATTTTAATATCTTTAAGCGACCCGTAGTTTTTTATGGCGATTCCAAGAATTTTTCCCATAGCACTTACCTCGCAAATATATTTTACAGTTGTTATGTCACGACAGACTACAAAGTATACTACTATTATTGATATAATAATAGCATATTAAGTGAGAGTTTTCAAATATAACATTCCCAATGTCTAAATAAAAAATGGGTGAGTCCTATAAGGACTCACCCATGGTCGGAGTGCCGGGATTCGAACCCGGGGCCTCTTGGACCCGAACCAAGCGCGATACCAAACTTCGCCACACCCCGATGCAGTTAGCTTATCTATTATATTTTCTTTTCTAAGATCTGTCAAGAGGAATATAGCATCTTTTCTCGGAATAGATTGGGGGTATCCATCAAACAGGACAGGGAGGGGCATCTATGTACAGCCAGTCCACACAGGCGGCGCGTCGGAGGAGACCGGCCGCGCAGGGGAGACGCACGGGGAAGCAGGAGGAGAGCGGCAGGAGGGAGCGTGTCCGGCTGGTCCAGCTGCTGGCGTGTCTGGCACTGTTCCTCACCGTGTTCATCGGAAAGGGAGTCTTTCCCCAGCGGCTGGACCAGCTGGGGGAGGATATCCTGGCGCTGATCGGCTCCAACACTGATTTCCGGGCGGCGTTTTCCGACCTGGGTGAGTCACTGGCGGAGCAGGACTCCGTGCTGGGAGACATCGGGGAGTTCTGCATCCAGGTGTTCGGGTCCGGGCAGGACTCCGGCGGAGAGGCATCTCCCGCCCTGGCTGGCGGGGTGGAGGAGGAGAGCCGCTTCCTTAACAGCCGGCCGGACATGGCGGAGCTCACCGCCCACTATCTGCGGCTGGACCGGGTGCCCGACAGCTGGCTGCCGGGGGAGCAGGCGGAGGGAGAGGCAGCCCAGCAGACACCGCAGGCCCAGACGGCAGTGCCTGCGGTGGGAACGGTGCTGCTGAAAGCCAATTATAACGGCCCGGAGCTGCCAGCTAACTATACTATGGACCAGATCTCCCTGGGGGACCTGGAGACCGTGACCCCGGTGTTCGGCCCCCTCTGGTCCACCTACGGCTACCGGGACCACCCCATTGACGGAGAATACAGATTTCACAACGGAGTGGATATCGGCGCCTATCAGGGGGACCCCATTCTGGCATTCGCCGCAGGCACGGTGGAGTATGTGGGGGAGAACGACGACCACGGACTGTATTTCCAAATCGACCACGGCAACGGCATCAAATCATTTTACGCACATTGCAGCAGGATCTGTGTGACCACGGGACAGACCGTGTCCGCGGGGGAGAAGGTGGCAGAGGTGGGGTCCACAGGGAACTCCACTGGTCCCCACCTGCACCTGGAGCTGAAATACGCGGGGACCCATCTGGACCCGGCATACTATATCGACTACAAGCAGGCCGTCTGAGTGGGGCGGGGGAGGATCACGGTCACGCCCGGATTCCTGTTCCTGATGGCCTGGTGCAACTATGCGGACCAGCAGGGGCTCCTGCTCCCGGCCCTGGCAGGGTGCGCGCTCCACGAGCTTGGCCACCTGGCGGCCATCTGGGGGCTGGGCGGATCGGTGCGGCGCCTGCGGCTGACGGCTGTGGGGGCGGAGATCCAGATGGAGCGGCCTATGTCCTATCCGGGGGAGCTGGCAGCGGCGCTGGCGGGCCCGGCGGCCAACCTGGCGGCGGCCTGGCTGTGCTGCCGGGCAGAGGGCGGGGCCCTCTTCGCCGGGCTGAATCTGGCGCTGGGCTGCTTCAATCTGCTTCCAGTGGGCAGGCTGGACGGGGGACGGGCGCTGCACTGTCTGCTGTCCATGTCCATCGGGCCGGCTGCGGAGGAGGCGGAGGCGGTCCTGGACCGGGTCCTCATCGCCTTTTTGCTGGCGCTGGGCGTGCTCCTGATCGGCTGGGGAGGCAGTTTTACCCTCCTCCTGGTGGCGCTCTGGCTGCTGGCAAAAGAAAAAGAGGGGAAAAAGGGAAGAAATAGGTCTTGTCAAGGGCTTCAGAAACGGGTAAAATGGTTCCTGCACTCGAAATGAGAGTTACCTGGAGGGACATCATGAACCGGACACTGGAGCGTATTCTGCCAAAAGTACAAAAGCCCGCCCGTTACACCGGCGGAGAATATAATGCGGTGGTGAAGGATCGGGCCCAGGTGGACACCCGGTATGCCCTCTGCTTTCCAGACACCTATGAGATCGGTATGTCCAACCTGGGGATGCGTATCCTGTATGGGGCCATGAACCAGGTTGAGGGCCTGTGGTGCGAGCGGGCTTTTGCTCCCTGGGGAGACATGGAGGAGGAGATGCGCCGGGAGGGCATCCAGCTGTACGGCCTGGAGAGCGGCGATCCTCTGTGCGACTTTGACATTATCGGATTCTCGCTGGGCTACGAGATGGCCTACACCAATGTGCTGAACATGCTGGATCTGGCGGGCCTGCCTCTGCGCTCGGAGGAGCGGCGGGACCTGGCCCCGCTGGTGGTGGCGGGGGGGACCTGCGCCTATAACCCGGAACCCCTGGCCCCCTTTGTGGACTTCTTCGTGCTGGGGGAGGGGGAGGAGGTCACCCTGGAGTACATCGCCCTCTACCGCCGGGCCCGGGACGAGGACTGGACCAAGGAGGAGCTGCTCCGGGAGGCGGCCCGTATCCCGGGCATCTATGTGCCCTCCTTCTACGAGCCGGTCTACCGCCCCGACGGAACCCTGGAGGAGATGCGCATCCGGGAGGGCTCCGGCGCGCCGGAGCTGGTGCGCAAGCGGGTGGTGGAGGACATGAACAAGTCCTATTTCCCGGTGAAGACCATCATCCCCTCTACAGAGATCGTCCACGACCGGGTGATGCTGGAACTGTTCCGGGGCTGTATCCGGGGCTGCCGGTTCTGTCAGGCCGGATACGTGTATCGCCCGGTGCGCAGCCGGGACCCCAAACAGCTCGCAGAGTATGGAAAGGCGGCCTGTGAGGACTCCGGCTATCAGGAGATGACCCTGTCTTCTTTGTCCTCCACCGACTATCCCTGCCTGCTGGAGCTGTGCGATGACCTGCTGGACTACTGCGCCCCCCGGGACATCGGGCTCTCACTGCCCTCCCTGCGGGCGGACACCTTCTCCATGAATCTGATGGAGCGGCTCCAGCGGGTGAGGAAGGGAGGCCTCACCTTCGCGCCGGAGGCGGGGACCCAGCGGCTGCGGGACGCCATCAACAAGAACCTGCGGGAGGAGGACCTGCTCCAATCCTGCCGCACCGCTTTCGCCGGCGGGTGGAGCGGCGTGAAGCTCTACTTCATGCTGGGCCTGCCCACCGAGACTGATGAGGATGTGCTGGGGATCGCGGATCTGGCCCGCAAGGTCTATTTCGCCTGGCGGGAGTACACTCCCAACCCCAAGCGGGGGGTGCGGATCACGGTGTCCACCTCCTGGTTCGTGCCCAAGCCCCACACGGCCTTCCAGTGGGAGGCCCAGATCCCCGTGGAGGAGTACCAGCGGCGGGTGGGCCTGCTGCGGGACGCCCTGAAGCGGGACAAGTCCATCACCTACAACTGGCACGACCCCCAGACCAGTTATCTGGAGGCTATCTTCTCCCGGGGGGACCGCCGCCTGGCCGACGTGTTGGAGTGGGCCTGGCAGCATGGGGCCAAGTTCGACTCCTGGAGCGAGTATTTCGACTACCAGCGGTGGATGGATGCCCTGGAGGCCTGCGGGCTGGATGGGGACTTCTACGCCCACCGGGAGCGGCCGCGCAGCGAGGTGTTTCCCTGGTGCCGCATCGACCCCATGGTGACCCCCGCTTTCCTGTGGCATGAGCGGGAGCTGTGCTACCAGTCCCAGACAACCCCGGACTGCCGCACCCGTTGTTCCGGCTGCGGGGCCAACCGTCTGCTGAAAGGAGGGGTGTGCAATGGCTGACCGCCTGCTCTTCTCCAAGACTGGGAGAGCCAAGTACATCTCCCATCTGGACCTGATGCGCACCTTCCAGCGGGCCTTTTTCCGCTCCGGCATCCAGATCAGGCACACGGAGGGCTTCAATCCCCACCCCTTCGTCTCCATCGCGCTGCCTCTGTCAGTGGGCTACTCCAGCCAGTGCGAGATCCTGGAGTTCGGGCTGGTGGGGGGCGCATCCTATGAGGAGGTGCCGGCGCGGCTCACTGCCGCCATGCCGGAGGGCATCGTGATCCATAGCTGCTATCCGGCCCAGCGGCCGGTGAAGGAGCTGTCCCGGGTCAACTACATCATCAATATGGAGTACGAGGAGGGGCGGCCTTTGGAGGCAGAGACCGCCCTGAGCCGCCTGCTGGGGCAGGAGAGCCTGGTGGTGCGGAAGAAGTCGAAGAAGGCCAAGGCCGGCTTCACCGAGGTGGACCTGATCCCTCTGATCTACAGCTGGAACCTGGAGGTGCAGCGGGACACCATGACCCTGGATGCGGTGTTGGCGGCCCAGAACCCGGGACTGAATCCAGAACTGATCCGGGCGGCTTTTTGCGAGACTTACCCAGATCTCCAGCCGGATTTCGTCACCTTCCACCGCCGCGCGGTGCTGGACGGGGAGGGAAAGGAGTTCCGCTGACCGGCGTGTAAAACCAGGTTTGAGAAAATTTGCAAAAAAGGCTTGTCAACCGAAGGGGAAACAGGTATAATGACAAAGACGCCTTTTGGCAGCACTACCGAATTTTTGGAGGGAATCTACCTTGGATAGTGGGATGTACAGCATTGTTTTGTTAGTCCTGATGTTTGCGCTGCTCTACTTCTTTATGATCCGCCCGGAGAACAAGCGGAAGAAGCAGGCGCAGGCCATGCGGGACTCTCTGACCGTTGGGGACGAGATCACCACCATCGGCGGCATCATCGGCACCATCTGTGCTGTGAAGGAGAACACCATCGTTATCGAGACCGGTGCCGACCGTGTGCGGATCGAATTCACCAAGTGGGCCGTGTCCACCAAGGGGGCCCAGACTTCCGAGACCACGAAGTAAAGGACTCCGTGCCGTGCTTCCGGGCTGCTGTGCCCTGGGGCAGAAATGACAGGCATGACAAGCACCCTTCCCGCATAAGATTCCATACCTGGAACTTGCGGGGAGGGTGTTTTTTGTGAAAACGAAAGGAAAGCGGGAAGAGGCGGAGAGCCCCTGGCTGGGGACCATGTGCGGGATGCTGAAGGGGGGCGCACTGGCGTTTCTGACGGCGGTGGCCATCCTGTTCCTGTGTGCGCTGGCGGTGTCCAACCGCTGGCTGGGGCAGGGGATGATGGACAGCGCAGTGATGGCGGCCTGTGCCCTGGGGGCTCTCGCCGGCGGCCTGCTGGCCGTCCGTCAGGGCCGGGGCAGGAGCCTGCTGATGGGCTTCGGGGCAGGTCTGATCCTGTTCCTTCTGCTGCTCACTGCCGGTTTCCTGTTCTATGAGTCAGCGGATCTGCGCAACGGCGGGCTGGGACTGCTGCTCTCCTGTGGCTGCGGCGGCGCCCTGGCGGGCGTACTGGGGGGAAAACCAAAGAAAAAACGCAGAAGATGATTGAAATCCCGGCCTGTGTATGGTATAATCCTACCATACATATTGGCGGGGCCATGCTCCGCCCTATGACAGCATATTAGGGAGGAAGATTCCGATGAAGCACATCCAGACTCTGAACGGAGCCACTTTGAAGAACAGCGCAGCCCACGGCGGCTGCGGCGAGTGCCAGACCTCTTGCCAGTCCGCCTGCAAGACTTCCTGCACGGTCGCCAATCAGAAGTGCGAGAACGACAACAAGTAAGGACAACATCCTGACCGGAAAGGGGCGGGCGTCAGCCTGCCCTTTTTTCGCGGCTGAAATCGGCCGCCAATCTTTGCAAATTCGGAGGAATATCATTATGGTACACACATTTTCCGCGCTGGGCCGGAACTTGGCGGTGGATGTGAACAGCGGGGCTGTCCATGTGCTGGACAAGCTGTGCTGTGACCTGCTTTCTCTGGTGGAGGGCCCCATGGGAGATGCCTGTCCCCAGGATCTGAAGGACCGCCTCTCTCAGTACGACGCCAGGGAACTGGACGAGGCCTGGACGGAGCTGCTGGAGCTCCAGCGGGCGGGGCTGCTCTTCTCAGATGACGACTACATCGACCCGGCTGCCGCCATGGCCCTGCCCAAGGCGGCGGTGGTGAAGGCACTGTGTCTGCATGTCTCCCACGACTGCAACCTGCGTTGCCGCTACTGCTTTGCCTCTACTGGCGACTTCGGTACCGGACACCGCATGACCATGGACTTTGATACCGCCAAGCGGGCCATCGACTGGGTGGTGGAGAAGTCGGGCAAGCGGCGGAACATTGAGGTGGACTTTTTCGGCGGGGAACCGCTGATGGCGCTGGACACCGTCAAGCGGACGGTAGAGTACGCCCGCTCCCTGGAGGAAAAGCACGACAAGTGTTTCCGCTTTACGATCACAACCAACGGTGTCCTGCTGGACCAGGACACCATCGACTACATCAACCGGGAGATGTCTAACGTGGTGCTCTCCCTGGACGGCCGGCGGGAGGTCAACGACCACATGCGCCCCACTGTCAACGGGAAGGGGAGCTATGACGTGATCGTCCCCAAGTTCCAGCAGCTGGTCTCTCAGCGGGGGACCAAGGACTACTATGTGCGGGGCACCTTCACCCGGGAGAACCTGGACTTTGCCGACGACGTGGAGCACCTGGCTTCCCTGGGCTTCCGCCATGTTTCGGTGGAACCGGCCAGCGGACCGCTGGACGACCCCTTCGCCATCAAGGAGGGAGACCTGCCCGCAGTGGAGGCGGAATACGAGAAGCTGGCCCGGCAGCTGCAGGGGAGGAAGGACGTGAACTTCTTCCACTTCAATGTGGATCTGGCTCAGGGGCCCTGTGTCATCAAGCGGCTGCGGGGCTGCGGGGCGGGCTGTGAGTATGTGGCCATCACTCCTGATGGGGACATCTATCCCTGTCACCAGTTTGTGGGCAGGGAGGAGTACCGGATGGGCAATGTCCGCTCCGGGGACTTCGATATGGACATCTCCGGGAAGTTCGCGGAGCTGAACATCTACACCCGGGAGGACTGCCGGAACTGTTGGGCCCGCTTCTATTGCAGCGGCGGCTGCTCCGCCTCCAACCTGCTTGTCAACGGCGACATAAAAAAGCCCAATGCGGTAGCCTGCGAAATGGAGCGTAAGCGGCTGGAGTGCGCCATCGCCCTGCGTGCCATTGCGGCCGGGATGGGAGAGACGGAGAATACAGAATGTAATAATACGGACTGTAGTCTGTGCGGCTCCTGCGCGGAATAGCAGGAAACACAACATCTGCGGTGCCTGACGGTACAAAATCACTATATTTAGAAAGAAGGCGGGCCAGCAGACACTGGCCCGCCTTCTTTTGTCAACAAAGTTTACATAATCATGTTGACATAAAGTATTGACGGAAATGACGAATTTTCACAAATCCTTCAAAACCCCTTGCGGAAACGGGCGCCGAGCGGTATATTAAGGATAAATTCAGATTCGGTAGGGGGATCCAAGGGTTCCCCGCTTCTATTTTTTTATCCCGCCTCATAGGCTGACACTGAGGTGAGCGCCATGGGGAGACAGGGAAAGATCATGCTGGATGTGCCGTCTGGGACGTTGGCCGCGATGGCGGTGCTGGGTATGGCGTTCCTGCTGGGGGGCGGCGCGGGCTGCCTGCTGGGCGGCATGGTGAATGGTGCGGGCGGCAGCGCCCTGTCCGACTATCTCCAGACCTATCTGACGCTGGCCCAGGACGGGACGGAGGGAGCCCCGGGCTTTTGGGCGGTGCTGTGGGAGCAGATGCGTTTTCCCCTGGCGGCCCTGCTGATGGGATTCACGGCGTTGGGGGTGATCGGACTGCCAGTGCTGTTTGCCGTGCGGGGCTTTTTATTTTCCTTTTCCGTGGCCTGCTTCTGCCGCTTGTTCGGCGGGGCGGGGCTGATCCCGGCGCTGTTCTTGTTCGGGCTGCCGGCGCTGCTGTGGGCGCCAGCCCTCTTCGTGCTGGGGGCCCAGGGGATGCTGGGGGCCTACGGCCTTCTGCGGCGGGTGACGGGGGACAGCCGCTATCCCCTCAGCTATGACACCGCCTACGGGGTCCGCTGCGCGCTGTGCGGCGGGGCAGTCATGCTGTGTGTGATCTTGGAGCTGAGCATCGTTCCGGTGCTGGTGGGGGCTTCGGCCCGCTTTGCGCTGTGACTTGCGGGAGGGCCCGCAATCTGGAATCAGGGAGTTTTGTGTGTGTCGAATCTGTTGGAGGACTATGAGAGCTATCTGACAACTGAAAAGAAGGCCTCGGCCAACACGGTGAGCTCCTATCTGCGGGACGTGCATCAGTTTGCCCAGGAGATGGAGGAACGGGACGTCCCGCTCGACGAGGTGCTGCCCCGGGACGTGGAGGACTATATCCGGGGCCTGACCCGGCGGGGCAAATCCGCTGCCACGGTGACCCGGTCCGTGGCATCCATCAAGTCCTTCTACAACTGCCTGCTGTCAAGGGGACTGGTGGAGAGCAACCCAGCCCGAAACGTGACTGCGGCGAAGGTGGAGCGCAAGCTGCCCCAGATCCTCACCAGCCGGGAGGTGGAGCTCTTTCTGGAGCAGCCAGACTGCAGTGACCTGAAGGGGTACCGGGACCGGGCCATGCTGGAGCTGCTCTACGCCACGGGTATCCGGGTGTCGGAGCTGATCGAGCTGGACGTGGACGACCTGAACCTCTACGCCGGGGTGCTTCACTGTGCCAGCAAGGGGAAGGAGCGGGTCATCCCCCTTTACCCCGCCGCCATCCGGGCGCTGGAGGAGTATCTGCGCAACGTCCGCCCGCAGCTCATCAACGAGCCGGACGAGACGGCGCTGTTCGTCAACATGAGCGGGGACCGGATGAGCCGCCAGGGCTTCTGGAAGCTGATCAAATACTACCAGGAGAAGGCCGGCATCCAGAAGGACATCACGCCCCACACCCTGCGCCACTCCTTCGCCGCCCACCTGCTGGAGAACGGGGCGGACCTGCGCTCCATCCAGGAGATGATGGGGCACGCGGACATCTCCTCCACTCAGATCTACTCCCGGATGCTGAACCACAAGCTGAAGGACGTCTATCAGAAGGCCCACCCCAGAGCATGAGCCAGGCCGGATGCAGTTCGTCCTGGTTTTTGCTTGACAGGGCGGCTCCGCTGTGCTACACTGCATGGGAATCCAGAAGAAATGGAGGCGGGAAAATGCGCAATGCCGCTTGCTGAACCGCATGATGGAAGAGAGAGGGGCCTGAAAAGCCCCGGTTCTGTCATGCCTGAGCAAGAGGGTGTTGTCTTCCCGCTCCGGCTGTTCGTATGGAGCTGCCCCAGGGGGGCGGCTGTGGATCGTCTGCCAAAGCCGTGAGAAGGTGCGCCTTCTTGCGGCTTTTTTCATATGCCCCGCCGGCGGCGGGGCGGAAAGGGAGGCAGAACAGTGTCTTTGATCCAAATCGAACATTTGTATTTTACCTATGACGGCGGCAGCGAGCCGGTCTTTGAGGACCTGGACCTACAGCTGGAAACAGACTGGAAGCTGGGGCTGGTGGGCCGAAATGGCAGGGGGAAGACCACCCTGCTGCGCCTTCTGGAGGGCGGGCTGGAGCACCGGGGGCAGATCCGCACGGGGGGCCTGGCCTGCCGCCGGTTCCCCTGCGCCGTCCGGGAGACGGAGGTCCCGGTGTCCCAGGTGCTGCGGGATATCTCACCGGAGGCGGAGGAGTGGCAGCTGGTCCGGGAGCTGTCCCTGCTGGGGCTGGATGAGGAGGTGCTGGAGCGCACCCTCTCCACCCTGAGCGGAGGGGAGCAGACCCGGGTGCTCCTGTCCGCCCTGTTTCTGGACGAGGGGAGCTGGCCCATGCTGGACGAGCCCACCGACCACCTGGACGAGGAGGGGCGGGAGCTGCTTGCTCAATATCTCAGCCACAGCCGCCGGGGCTTCCTGCTTGTCTCCCACGACCGGGCGTTTCTGGACCGGTGCGTGGACCATGTGCTGGCCCTGAACCGGACGGGGCCGGAGCTGGTGAAGGGAAATTTCTCCGTGTGGTACCAGGAGAAGCAGGACCGGGACCGGCGGGAGCAGGCCCAGAACCAGCAGCTGAAGGGGGAGATCCGCCGACTGGAGCAGGCGGCCCGCCGGACCTCTGCCTGGTCCGACCAGGTGGAAAAGACCAAATACGCCAGTAAAAATTCCGGACTGCGCCCCGACCGGGGCTATGTGGGCCACAAGTCGGCCAAGATGATGAAGAGGGCCAAGAGCCTGGAGAGCCGGCAGGAGTCTGCCATCCGGGAGAAGGCGGCTCTGCTCCACGACGTGGAGCGGGCCGAGCCCCTGAAGCTGGCCCCCCGGGCGTTCCACAGCGCCCGCCTGCTGGAGCTGGACCGCGTCTCCATCGACTACGGGGACGGGCCTGTGTGCGGCGAGGTCAGCTTCTCCCTGAGCCAGGGGGAGCGGCTGTGCCTGGAGGGGAGGAATGGGAGCGGCAAGACCAGCCTGCTCCGGCTAATCCTGGGGGAGGAAGTGCCCCACACGGGGACCGTGCGGTGGGCCTCTGGCCTGGAGATCTCCTATGTCTCCCAAAAGGTGGACCATCTGCAGGGAGCCCTTCGGGACTTCCCGGCGGAGGAGGGGATAGACGCCACCCAGTTTATGACCATCCTGCGCAAACTGGACTTCCCCAGGGCGGCCTTTGAGGGAGAAATGGGTGCGTACAGCGCGGGCCAGAAGAAGAAGGTCCTGCTGGCGGCCAGCCTGTGCCGCAGCGCCCACCTGTATGTCTGGGATGAGCCGCTGAATTTTGTGGACCTGTTCTCCCGTATCCAGATGGAGGAGCTGCTGCTGGAGTACCGGCCCACCCTGCTGTTCGTGGAGCACGACGAGGCGTTCCGGGAGCGGGTGGCCACCCGGCGGGTGTCCCTGTCTGAGCGCGGGCTGGAAAAAACAGACAAAGATATGAAATAAGATTTGCAGTTTTTCCATCCCCTGCACGTATAGAGGCAGGAGAAGACTTGGCAGCCATGGGAGAGGGGGGAGTCAGGGCAAAAGGCAGGAATGAGTGTGGAAAGACTGTTGCCTCAGATGCTGATGTCCATAGCCGCCACCCTGGTTGGGATCCTGCTGGTCCTCATGGGGCTGCTGCGCATAGGGAGGTCAATCAAGTTCCACCATCACCATCGGATCTCCCTCCAGCGTTGTCGTGACCATCGACAGAGGCCAGCTGGAGGAATTCCTCCGCCGATCCGGCTGGGCCCGGTGGCCGATATCTGCATAACAGAGGGGCTCCCCGGCAGTGCCGGGGAGCCCTGACGATGTGGGAAAGTGGGCGGTCCAGAGCGCAGTTAGCGGGAGGCCCGGGGGCAGGCGGTGCCGGTGCCTGACTCCGCAGAGGCTGGAGCGGCCGCCTGGACATAGACGGCGTCGTCCCTGGGGTCCAGCACGGCCAGTGCAGACAGGGCCTCATCGTCGGCCCTAGTGAGGGACAGGACCAGACGGTTGTTCTTCTCGTCCAGGGCGCAGGAGGACAGCACCGCCTTCACTGAGGGCTGGGCACAGATCTGCTCCTGGAGCTTGGTGAGGGAGGCGAGGGAGTAGCGGGCCCTGGCAAAGGACACCCCGCCCCCTGCCCAGTCCCGGACCTGACTGCGCAGGGCCTGTGTGTCGCAGCCCCGGACCAGCAGGACCACCACATCTCCCGCGCTGTCCAGATAGCCGCCACCGTACCAGTCCGGGTAGGTGCCGTTGCCGTATTCCCGTTGGATCTCCCGAGTCAGGCGCTCCAGGAGCAGGGCGCCCTCTCCTGCGTCGGCATCGGAAGAGGTCTCTCCCTCCGCGCTGGGCAGCTGCTGGGCAGGGCAGCCGCCGTCCTGGGCGGAGGCGGGAAGCCGGCTGAGGTCGTACTGCTCCCCCTCCTCCGCGGGGAGGGTGTCCGGTCCAAGTCCGCTCTCGCTGATGATGAGGCCGGGGCGGGGGGCTGCCTCCTGGGTACTGGCGTCCTGTTCCTGCCCCGCCGCTTCCTCCACCGTCACATAGCTGTGGAGGGGCGGAGAGAGGAGGGCGTGTCCCAGCGGCAGGGCGGCCGCCAGAAGGAGGCAGGCGGCCAGCACCCAGCACCGGTGGACGGGGCGGCGGACAGGCCGGGAGAGCCCCTCCTCCAGCGCGGCCCGGGCCGCCGGGCTGGGGATGAGCTGTTCCTTCATCTGAGAAAAGATGGGGTCATTCATGAAAATAGTCTCCTTTCAGCAGCTCCCGCAGGTGCTCCCGCCCCCGGGACAGGCGCATCCGCACCGCGCCTGGGCGGAGGGAGAGGAGCCGCGCGATCTCCTGGGTGGACAGTTCTTCAAAGTAGAACAGGTAGAGGGGGACCCTCAGCCCGTCTGGCAGAGAGGAGAGGGCGGACCAGAGCCCGGTCTGTTCCGGGGTCTGGAACTGCACCGGCGCATCCGCACGCTCCGAGAGGGGGACCACACGCCTCCGCCAGGGGGAGGCGGTCACCCGGCGGCTGAAATTGAGGGTGGTGCGCAGGAGCCAGGCCCTGCGGTGCTCCTCCTCCCGGAAATGTTTGCCGCACTGGAAATAGGCCAGAAATACCTCCTGAAACACGTCGTCCGCATCCGCCCGGCTGCCGGTCCGAGCCAGTGCGAAGCCGTACACCATTTTTTCGTACCGCTCCAGGATGGAGGCGAATCCCTCCTCCGGGCTCAGCGGTTGCTCTGCCATATCACGACCTCCCTTCGCATAATACTCCATTTTGCAGGGGGAAATGTCACGGTGGAAGCAGACTTTTTTTTCCAGAGCCCCCATCCCATTTTCCGTTGTACCATACACCCGCCGGGAAAGCAAGGGAGTGCCTCTTCCCATGCCTCCCGACAGCCGCCCAGTGTGCCGCGGTATCGAAAGAGAGAGGGAAAGTGAAAACAGTCTTTCCATTTGGAGAAAAACATGATACACTTACTTCGTATGTATGGAAGCGGGAGGGGCCCATGATCGTTTTAGGCATCGACCCGGGCGTGGCCACCATCGGATTCGGGGTGGTGCGTGCGGAGCGTCAGAAAAACACGCTGGTCCAATACGGCGTCATCACCACCCCGCCGGGCATCCCCCTGTCCAGCCGCCTGCTCCAGATCTCTGACGACATGGAAGAGCTCATTCGCACCTTCCACCCGGACGAGATGGCGGTGGAGGAACTGTTCTTCACCAAAAACATCACCACCGGCATCGCGGTGGCCCACGGCCGGGGGGTCATCCTACTCTCGGCGGAGCGGCTGGGGGTCCCCGTCTTTGAGTACACCCCCATGCAGGTGAAGCAGGCTGTGGCGGGCTACGGCGGGGCCGACAAGCGGCAGGTCATGCTGATGACCCAGCGCCTGTTGAACATGAAGCAGGTTCCCCGGCCCGACGACGCCGCCGATGCCCTGGCCCTGGCCATCTGCCACGGCCGTGCCGCCACCAGCCTCCTGAACACCGAACGGGTCTTTGACCCCATGAAATACGACACACGATGAAAGAACAGCGGATCAGGAGATAGGACCAGGGGGACTTGACTCCCGGAAAGGATGGGACCCATGCCTGTCATCGTAAAGCAGCCCGCCCCAGACCTGCCCTACAGTCTCCACGACGCCTATATTCTGGAGGTGCGGCTGGAGGGGGATACCCTGCGGCTGGTCACCCAGTACGGCTATGTGGAGACAACAGAGCCCTTCGACCAGGTGCAGGGGGATGTGGAGATCACTGGGGTAGACTGGGACAGCTCCCACGCCTATGTAATGGAGTACCGCGGCGTCCTCTGCGGAAACCGAGGGCCCTTTACCGGCCGGAAAATGGCGGTGGAGGATTTTTTGAAGACATACCCTCAGGGGACGCTGGACATTATGGACGAGACCTACGGGTACCGCCAGGTGAAGCTGGACGGCTTTCTCAACCTGACCGGCCGCTGCCTGGAGTTTCGGCTGGAGCTCTATTATAGCGGAGAATTCCGATACCTGCTCAAGGAGCCGGCGCCTGGAGCGGCTGTCTGAACTGTGTCCGGCGGAGCTGGATACCGCATCCATATCTCATAACTACTATCTGATCTAATGTGAGGTCCTATCTTATGTTTTATTATCTCAGTGGAACCGTGACCCATATCGAGCCCTATCTGGCTGTCATCGACTGCGGCGGAGTGGGCTATGCCTGCCGCACCACCAGCTATACCCTGTCCGCCCTGAAGAAGGGCGATAAGGGAAAACTCTTTACACATCTCAACGTGCGGGAGGATGCCATGGAGCTCTACGGCTTCGCCACCCAGGAGGAGCTGAACCTGTTCCAGCAGCTCATTTCTGTCTCCGGCGTGGGCCCCAAGGCCGCCCTGTCCATCCTGTCGGCCAGCACCCCGGCCAACCTTGCTCTGTCTATCATTACCGGGGATGAGAAGGCCCTCACCTGCGCCCAGGGCATCGGCAAGAAGATCGCCCAGCGGGTCATCCTGGAGCTGAAAGACAAGCTGGCCAAGGGCCAGACCATCAACGGGGCGGGGGAGACCTATGGAGGCACCGGGGTCACCGTCATCCCGGAGAACAAGCTGTCTGAGGCCTCCGCCGCCTTGGCGGTGCTGGGTTACTCCCAGGGGGAGATCAACCTGGCGCTCAAGGGGATCGACTTGGACGCCCTTACCCTGGAAGAGGTCATTAAGCAGGCGCTGAAGAAGATGATGAAGGGGTAAAGTTCCAACTGGAGGTGCAGGGAAATGGCCAAGTTTGAATGTGTGTTTCCAAGCGGCTATTCCTTTAACGATATCCTGCAGTATTTCCATACCCATCTCACCAAAAACCACGGGGAATGCACGGGGAGCAGCGACTATTCCTCTGAACGTGCCCGGGTTGCCGTCCGGGTGTATGAGCGATACAGTCTGATGGGGGACAACTATCTAAGCCTGACGCTCACCCTGGTCAATGACGGCGGGGATACCTTCGCATCCGCTATCTCCGCTGCCGGGCGTGGGGGCGGTCTGGGGATCTCCATTCACTGGGGTGAGGACAAATTTTTGGAGATTTTTTCCGACGGCGCAAACATGTTCCAGGGGATGAGGGTCCTGGAGAAAGGCTGAAGGGTGCCGGGACGCGGCGGCCAAATATGAAAAACACTTCCGCGGCGATTTTAGACAGGTTTTGACCCTGATCGACCGGGCAGTGATGGACGGCGGCTCCTCTGCCGCGCTGGAGACCGCAGTGGCATGAGCTGCGGCGAGGCCCGCCCCGTGGGCGGCCGGAACAGGAGGGGACGATGAAGAAGCTGGAGCGGAACATACCGGGAGTCTACGACTTTGATGAGGTGCTGGACTATCTGCACCGGGGGATCATGGACATGCGGACCAATGTGGTGTGGAACCTGATCCAAATGCAGGATACGGTGACCCTGGCGGGCCAGTGGGACGGCCGGCGGGATGGCGTCCGCTGCGCCTTCCGGGTGTATGAGAAATATATTTATACTCATTCAAGAGGTTACCGCCTTACCCTGACCATGATGCTGGCGGGCCGGGACGGCAGGCTGTTTTTGTCCGTTGTCCCAGGCGCGTCCCACCAGTATGCTGATATAGCCGGAGTGGATGAGACGATGGACGGGATCAGGACACTGGCGGACCAGCTCACCGGCTGAGTCCGCCGAAGGAGGAGACACGATGGCAACGCTGGAGCGTGAGTTTTCCGCCCGCTGGGGCGTGGACGAGGTCTTCCGCTATTTCCGGGACGGGATCCTGGCGGGGAGCCAGTCTGTTACCGACGGGGGAGGGAGTGTCTATGAGACAGAGGGGGCGCGCTTTATTGTCCGGGTGTTTGAGCGGTTCAGCCTGACAGACTGGGATCTGGTCTCGCTGAGCCTGCTGCTGGCCGACCTGGGGGACGGCAGGATCCGGCTCACAGGGATCACCGCCGGCTGCGGCGGGCTGGAGAAGCTATGGACCTATGGCGAGGAGGCCTTTTTGAAGAAGCTGACGAAGCTGGCAGACGGGTTCGATGCCGCCCACCCACAACAGTAGGGGAGAGGGCGCCCTCTGCTGGCGGCCGCTGGCACCTTGCTAGAGGTCATCAGCGCCGAGCCGCCTAAGATCTTTTTCGACGGCTTCGGCATGGAGCTCCCGGAGGGGGCCTATCGGGAATATCCCAAATGCGACCTGCTGTACGACCTGCCCTGACCGGCGGGGCGCGTGCGGCCGGGATCGGACCAATGAACAGGAAGTGGACCTATGGCCATTGATTTTTCCAATACAGAATTTGAAGCGGAGGGGCTGGAGGAGCCCCTGGTGACCACCTCCCTCACCCGGGAGGACGAGGGAGAGTACTCCCTGCGGCCCAAGACCCTGCGGGAGTACATCGGCCAGGAGAAGGCCAAGGGCAACCTGGAGGTGTTCATTCAGGCGGCCAAGATGCGCCATGAGCCCCTGGACCATGTGCTGCTCCACGGCCCCCCTGGACTGGGCAAGACCACCCTCAGCGGCATCATCGCCAATGAGATGGGGGTGAACGTGCGCATCACCTCCGGCCCAGCCATCGAGAAGGCGGGGGACCTGGCCGCCCTGCTTACCAACCTGAACGAGAACGACATCCTCTTTGTAGACGAGATCCACCGCCTGAACCGGGCGGTGGAGGAGGTGCTCTACCCTGCCATGGAGGACTACGCCATCGACATCATCATCGGCAAGGGGCCCTCAGCCAACTCCATCCGCCTGGACCTGCCCAGGTTCACCCTCATCGGGGCCACTACCCGGGCCGGACAGCTGTCCGCCCCCCTGCGGGACCGATTCGGTGTGACGCTGCGGCTGGAGCTTTACAGTCCGGAGGAGCTGGCCCTGATCGTCACCCGTTCCGCCGGCATCCTGGAGGTGCCCATCGAGCCGGAGGGAGCCATGGAGATCGCACGCCGCTCCCGGGGGACGCCCCGCATCGCCAACCGGATGCTCCGCCGGGTGCGGGACTTCGCCCAGGTGCGGGCTGGGGGCGTCATCACCCGGAACGTGGCAGACCAGGCCCTTACCGCCCTGGAGATCGACCATCTGGGGCTGGACGCCATCGATCACCGGATGCTTCGCAGCATTATGGAAAACTACCGGGGCGGCCCGGTGGGGCTGGAGACCCTGGCCGCCACCATCAACGAGGAGGCGGTCACCCTGGAGGACGTGTATGAGCCCTACCTGATGCAGCTGGGCTTCCTCACCAGGACCCCCCGGGGCCGCTGCGTCACTCCCAAGGCCTATCAGCACCTGGGGCTGCCGATGCCCGGGGGCGCGGGCGGCGGCGGACTGGACCAGCTGAGCTTCTAAATCGGAAAGGGGAGAGGACCATGGGCTTTTGGCTTTTCTGCACCGCCTCGTCCCTGCTGATCCCGCTGGTGATGCTGTTTTTTGGCCGGCGTTTTTTGACAAAGCCGCCCAAGAGCATCAACTCCCTCTACGGTTACCGCACCGCACGATCCATGAAAAATCAGCAGACCTGGGACTTTGCCCACCGGGTGTGCGGGAAGCTCTGGTCTCGGGCGGGGGCTGTCATGCTTCCTCTGAGCCTGCTGGCTATGCTGCCTGCCTTGGGGCGGGGCACAGAGGAGACCGGGATGTGGTGTATTCCGGTGACAGGGGTGCAGCTGGCAGTGCTTGTGGGCAGTATGTTCCCTGTGGAGCGGGCATTGAAGGAAAACTTTGATCAATTCGGAAGAAAGAGGTAATCATATATGGGTAAACTATTCGGAACTGACGGCATCCGGGGCGTGGTCAACGCCGGTCTGGATGCGGACTTGGCTTATAAGGTGGGCCTGGCGGCGGCGGAGGTGCTGGCCAAGGGAAAACAGCCGGGGGAGAAGCCCCTGGTCACCATCGGCAAGGATACCCGCATCTCCGGCGACCTGCTGAAGGGCTCCCTCATCGCGGGGCTGTGCACCGCGGGGGCCGACGTGCTGGACCTGGGCACCCTGCCCACCCCCGGCGTGGCCTGGGTGACGGTGGACGAGGGGGCGGATGCGGGCATCGTCATCTCCGCCAGTCACAACCCCTTCGAGCACAATGGCATCAAGATCTTCAACGGCCAGGGCTTCAAGCTGTCCGACGAGCTGGAGGAGAAGATCGAGGAGATCGTCCTCTTCGGCCACAACGACGTGCCCCGAAAGACCCATGGGGAGATCGGCAAAGTGAGTTATGTGGCCCCCAAGGCGTCAGAGGACTACATCGACCACCTGGAGTCCACCATCGACTCCACTCTGGGCGGCCTGCGCATCCTGGTGGACTGTGCCAATGGTGCCGCCTCCGCCACCGCCGCCCGCCTGTTCGACCGCTTCTCCAAGCTGCGCACCGACGTCATCAACGCCGACCCGGACGGGGTCAACATCAACGAAAAGTGCGGTTCCACCCACATGGACGCCTTGGCCGCCATGGTCAGGGCTGGGGGCTATGACATCGGCATCGCCTTTGACGGCGACGCAGACCGCTGCCTGGCAGTGGATGAGCGGGGGGAGCTGATCGACGGCGACCAGATCATGGCGGCATGCGGCCTGGACATGAAGCGGAAGGGGAAGCTGCCAGGAAACGCAGTGGTGGCCACCGTCATGTCCAATCTGGGGCTGCATCTGTTCGCCAAAGAGCACGGTATGGACCTGGAGTGCACCTCCGTGGGCGACCGCAACGTGCTGGAGCGTATGCTGGAGAAGGGCTACGCCATCGGGGGAGAGCAGTCGGGACACATGATCTTTCTGGAGCACGCCACCACCGGAGACGGGCAGCTCACCGCCCTCCAGGTGCTCGCTCTGCTGAAGGAGAGCGGGAAACGGGCCTCTGAGGTGTTCGGGATCTGCCAGCGGTATCCCCAGGTGCTCATCAACATCCCGGTCGCCGACAACGACAGGAAAAAGGCCGTTATGGCCAGCCAGGCCCTGGCCGATGCCGTGGCTGCGGAGGAGGAGAAGCTGGCCGGCGAGGGCCGGGTGCTGGTGCGCCCCTCGGGCACTGAGGCCCTGATGCGGGTCATGGTGGAGGCCAGGGATCAGGATACGGCCCAGGCGGCGGCGCAGCGGCTGGCGGACCAGATCGCCGCCCTGTGACAGAAAACTGGAAGGTGTGGAAGTTCGTGACAAGGGGCAGTTTTCCTGCTCTGTGAGACTTTCACAAATCGATTCAAAATTTTTCTTGACAAATCCGTCGGTTTTGTTTATTATGTATAGGAGCCATAGTATATGGATTTGGTGCAGTCCCAAACACAGTCTTACTCGGATGAATCGCTCTGCCGTCTGGCCGCCTCCGGCGACCCGCTGGCAGAGACCGAGCTGGTCGGCCGCTATACACGTCTGGTGCGAGTGTGTGCCCGCCCGCTTTTTCTGGCAGGCGGCGACAGCGAGGATCTGATCCAGGAGGGGATGCTGGGACTGCTGGCCGCCATCCGCGGCTTCCAGAGCGGCAAGGAGACCTCCTTCCGCACCTATGCGGAGATTTGTGTCCGCAGCAGGCTCTATGCCGCCGTCCGGGCGGCGCAGCGGGATAAACACTTTCCCCTGAACCATAGCGTCTCATTCGAAACCCCTCTTTTTGACGGAACCAGCGCACACCTGTTCTCCAGCGAAGAGAGCCCGGAAGATGTTGTCATCGGCAGGGAAGAACTGAGAGAGCGCCTAGACGCTCTAAAGGGACAATTATCCGGTTTCGAGGCAGAAATCCTATCCTACTATCTGGGCGGTCTCTCCTGCGCCGAGATCGCCAGCCAGGTCGGGCGCTCCACTAAGTCAGTGGACAACGCCGTTCAGCGGATCAGGCGAAAGGTGGCGCGGCAACTTTCTTCCGGCGATCTCAGCAAGAGCTGATCGCAAATATTACACCACCCATGAAAAATGGGGAACGAGTCAAAGAGAGGGAAAACCATGTACGAAGACAAGATCCTGGTATGCAAAGAGTGCGGCAATGAGTTCACCTTTACCGCCGGTGAGCAGGAGTTCTACGCGGAGCGCGGCTTCCAGAACGAGCCCCAGCGCTGCAAGGCCTGCCGTGACGCCCGCAAGAACGCGGCCCGTGGCCCCCGTGAGTACTTCACTGCCACCTGCGCTGCCTGCGGCGGCGAGGCTCGGGTCCCCTTTGAGCCCAAGTCCGACCGTCCTGTTTATTGCAGCGAGTGCTTCGCCAAGATGCGCGAGCAGCAGGGCTGATTTCATCCAGGAAAAAAGGGCGCCCACCGGGCGCCCTTTTCTCTTTTCTACCCTTTCTCAGATGTTGAGGAGCGGGAAGGAGGTCCCGGGGCTGAGAAGATAGGGGAGCCGTCCTCTTTCTCAGGGAAAGAGACCGCATCTGGAGAAAGCAGAAAACATAAAATTCTCCATTGCAAAAATCCTGTCGATAGGATATACTATTCTTATTCCAAAGAAAACGGAGGAATTCTGCTATGACCATCACCAAGGACACCATCATCGGTGATATCCTCAACATTGCGCCTCAGACCGCCCCCCTCTTTATGGGGATCGGCATGCACTGCCTGGGCTGCCCTGCCTCCCGCGGGGAGACCGTGGAGCAGGCCTGCATGGTCCACGGGGTGGACGTGGATGATCTGCTCCAGCAGGTCAACGCCATGATCGCCGCCGAAAACTGAGCTGCTGAAAAAGCGGGGCGGAGCAATCCGCCCCGCTTTTTTATTCATTAAACAACAGGGGAGGAAACAGCGTTGAAATATACGGTTTTGATGGGGAGCCCCCGGAAGAACGGCAATACCGCCGCTCTGCTGCGGGCATTTATGGAGGAGAACCGGGACATGGGGATCGAGCAGGATATGATCTGGCTCTATGACCGGACCATTTTGCCCTGCCTGTCCTGCAAGCAGTGCCAGAGCACGCCCTGGGGGACCTTCGGCTGTCCCCAGGAGGACGACATGCAGGCCATCTTTGATTCCGTCCAGACCAGTGAAGTACTTATCCTTGCAAGCCCTATCTATTCCTGGTACTGCACTCCGCCTATGAAGGCGGTGATGGACCGGCTGATCTATGCACCCAACAAGTATTATGGGCCGGAGGGCCGTCAGCCCGCCCTTTGGAAGCTGAAGCAGGTGGCTGCTATCGCCAGCTGCGGCTATCACCCCGACCGGGGCGCGGACCTGTGGGACGAGGGGCTGAAGCGCTGGTGCAAGCACGGGGAGATGGACTATCTCGGCATGCTGTGCCGCCGGGACTTCGGGCCCCAGGAGCCCTTTATGAATGAAGAGCGGGATGAGGCAGCCCGGGACTTTGCCCACGCCCTTTACCTGACGGTCAGCCTGTCCCTGTGACTATGGAGAAGCGGGCGGAGCTGAGCCCCCGGCTCCAGGGGGTGGCGGAGATGATCCCGGAGGGGGCCCGGCTGGCTGATGTGGGGACGGATCACGCCTATCTTCCGGCATGGCTGCTCCAGAACGGACGCATCCCCAGCGCCATCGCCTCAGATGTGCGGGAGGGGCCCCTCTCCAGGGCCCGGGCTACCGCCCGGGCCTGCGGCTGCTTTGAGCGGATGTCCTTCCGCCTGTGCGACGGCCTCTCTGGGATCGCTCCGGAGGAGGTGGACGCTCTGGTCATCGCCGGGATGGGTGGGGAGACTATCGCTAATATCTTGGAAGCGGCGCCATGGGTAAAGGGAAAAAACTTTCCAATTATTCTCCAGCCCATGAGCACTCAGGCGGAGCTGCGGGGCTGGCTGTGGCGCAATGGATTTCTATGCCTACGGGAGAAAACAGTTTTGGAAGGGGAAACCCTTTACAGCATAATTTTGGCGAGACAGGGAGGCGCGGTCCCCATGACGCCCGCCGAGGAGTGGGCGGGGCGCCAGTACCCGGGGATGGAGGACCCGCTCCGGGGCCTGCTGCTGGACCACTTGCTGGGGCGGGTGAGGCGCGCCCTGGATGGGATGGCCCGCTCCCGGGCGCCGGCGGAGGCGCGCCGCAGGGAGCTGGAGCAGGTCCTGGAGGGCCTGATGGAGATGCGGAAGGAGTGGGATGCATGGCAGCAGCGATAATAGACGTCTACCGGGCTCTGGACCAGTGGGCCCCCTTCGACACCCAGATGGACTTTGACAATGCGGGCTTCCTGGTGGGCCGGGGAGAGCGGGAGGTCCGGAGGGTCCTGGTGTCTCTGGACATCACGGAGGCGGTGGCGGCGGAGGCCGGCCGCTGGGGGGCGGAGCTGATCGTCTCCCACCACCCGGTGATTTTTCATCCGGTGAAGGCCCTCACCGACCAGACCAGCACCGGGCGGACCCTGCTCCTGCTGGCGGAACAGGGTATCGGGGCGGTGTGCGCCCACACCAATCTGGACGCCGCCCAGGGGGGCGTCAATGACTGTCTGGCCCGGGCCCTGGAGCTGGACGGTGTGGAACTGCTCTGCCGGGACGGGACTGACGGACAGGGGCGGCCCTACGGCATCGGCCGGGTTGGGACGGCCCCTCAGGCCGGCTGTTCCGCCGCTGAATTTGCCACCTTTATCAAGGAAAAGCTCTCCGCCTGCAGCATCCGTTTCGTGGAGACGGGCCGGCCGGTGCGCCGGGTGGCGGTGGGGGGCGGCGCCTGCGCCTCCATGCTCTCCGACGCCCTGGCGGCGGGGTGTGACACTTTCGTCACTGCCGACGTGAAGTACGACCAATACCTGGAAGCAAAGGCCCTGGGCATCAATCTGATGGACGCGGGCCATTTTGCCACAGAGGATGTAGTGTGCCCAGCGCTGGTGCAGTTCCTCTCCCGGCACTTCCCGAAGGTGGAGGTCCGGCGGACGGAGAGCCACCGGGAGGCTTATGATTCGGTGTGAGAAAGGCGAAAAACAGGGAAATTCTACTTGCATTTTGAAAAATACTGTGGTATAATCCTTTGGTCTGATAACGGGCGGTCCTCTGCGGAGCCCCAGCGACAGCGGGGCAGACGGCCGGCAAGAGCGCCTATATAAACAGGAGGAATCATTATGGATCTCATGCAGGCTTTTACTCAGAAGCACCTGAAGGCTGAGCCCCCCGTCGTAGAGGTGGGCGACACCGTGCGGGTGCACATCAAGGTCAAGGAAGGCAACCGCGAGCGTATCCAGGTCTTTGAGGGCACCGTCATCGCCAAGAAGCACGGCGGTCTGGAGGAGACCTTCACCGTCCGCCGCGTGTCCTACGGCGTCGGTGTGGAGAAGGTGTTCCCCGTCCACGCTCCCTCCATTGAGAAGATCGAGACCGTCCGCCACGGTAAGGTCCGCCGCGCCAAGCTGTACTACCTGCGCGACCGCGTGGGCAAGTCCGCCAAGATCAAGGAAGCCCTGTAATCCAACATAAAAAGGGAGCGGTACTGGTACCGCTCCCTTTTTATACCATGGCGGCGGGGAGAGCGGAGCACGCCCTCCGCCGTAGGGAAGGAGAAGACGAGAGTTGAATATTCAGTGGTATCCGGGACATATGACCAAGACCCGACGGCAGATCGAGGCGGACCTGAAGCATGTGGACATCGTGGCGGAGATCATCGACGCCCGCATCCCCATCTCCAGCCGGAACCCGGACATCGATGCCATCTGCGCCGATAAGCCCCGGCTGATCGTGCTGAACCGGGCAGATCAGGCCGACCCGGCCCAGAACCGGGCCTGGGGCGAGTATTTCCGGAAAAAAGGATATGCGGTGCTGGAGACTGATGCCAAGACCGGCCGGGGTGTAAACCAGTTCTCCTCTGTGACCCAGGAAGTGCTGAAGGAGCAGATCTCAAAATGGCGGGAGAAGGGCCAGGTAGGCCGTCCGGTGCGGGCCATGGTGGTGGGAGTCCCCAACGTGGGAAAGTCCACCTTTATCAATAAGGTGGCCCGGAAGAAGTCGGCTAAGGCGGGGGACCGCCCCGGCGTTACCCGGGGCAAGCAGTGGGTCAACGTGGACAGTGCCCTGGATCTGCTGGACACACCGGGCATCCTGTGGCCGAAATTTGAGGACCCGCACACTGGCATGGTACTTGCCTTTACAGGCGCTGTCAAAGACGAAATCATGGATGTGGAGACCCTGGGCTGTCATCTGATGGCCTATCTTGGGGAGCACTATCCCCAGGTCCTGACCCAGAGTTACAAGCTGCCGGAAGTTCCTGCCCGCCAGGAGGAGGAAAACGACATCGCCTACGGCTACCGGCTGCTGGAGGCCGGCGCGGCAAAGCGGGGGATGCGCATCTCCGGCGGCGAGTTGGACACGGAGCGGATGGCTCGGGTCCTGCTGGATGAATACAGGGCCGGGAAGCTGGGACGCTTTACACTAGAGACACCAGAAGGAACGTCTATATGAGCAGCCTGGAGAAAAGGAAGGAAGGCATGGGACCGGGAGAGTATGAACAGAAAGCAGTGGAGGCCGGCTTTGTCCGGGTCTGCGGCTGTGACGAGGCGGGGGCCGGACCTCTGGCCGGACCGGTGTACGCCGCGGCGGTGATCCTGGCCCAGGGCGCGGACATCCCCGGCCTGAATGACTCCAAGAAGCTGACAGAAAAAAAACGGGAGGCGCTCTTTCCACTCATCCAACAGAGTGCGCTGGCCTGGTCGGTAGCCCGGGTGGAGGCTGAGGAGATCGACCGGACCGATATCCTCAGCGCGCGGATCAGGGCCATGCAGCTGGCCATAGAAGGGCTCTCCCTCCGCCCGGATTTTGCCCTGATCGACGGAAACCGGGACCACGGGCGCTCTGCCGCCATTACCGTTCCCCACTGGTGCGTGGTGAAAGGGGACAGCATCTCGCCCTCCATCGCCGCCGCCTCCATTCTGGCCAAGGTGAGCCGGGACCGCTTCATGCTGGAGATGGCGGAGCGCTATCCACAATACGGGTTCGAGCGGCACAAGGGGTACGGGACCCGACTGCACTATGAGATGCTGCGCCGGTACGGCCCCAGTCCCATCCACCGCCGCACCTTTTTAAAAGATCTGTGAGCGGGGGAGAGAGCAGGCTGCTGGGCCGGTGGGGAGAGGCTCTGGCGGCGGAGGAGCTGCGCCGGCGCGGGTGCCGCCTGGTGGAGGCCGGCTGGCGCTGCCGGTTTGGCGAGGTGGACCTGATCGCGGAGGAGGGGCCTTTCCTCTGCTTTGTAGAGGTCAAGCTGCGGAAGGACGGACGGGTGGCCCAGGCGCGGGAGTTCGTGGACCGGAGGAAGCAGGAGAAGCTGCGGACCACGGCCCAGCTCTATCTGGCGGAGCATCCCACGCAGCTCCAGCCCAGGTTCGACGTGGTGGAGATCTACGCGCCCCAGGGGCTGGCGACCAGGGCCCCGGAGATCTATGTCATCCCTGACGCTTTTTGACGTCCCCCTGCCCCAATCCGGAAAATGGGCGGGGCCCGGGGGGAGAAAATCGGGGAGAAGGGGAGACTGCCCCTCTTTTTTGCGACAAACGCTTGACCGGAGAGAAAAGAACTGGCATAATAAAGCATTGGATTGAATAGCGGGGCGAGGCGGCCCTGTGGTCTTGATGATCGAGATTTGACTGGATAAAGGACTGAGAGAAATGCAGTACATCAGCACACGAGATAAGAACACCACATATCTGGCATCTCAGGCCATCGCCCAAGGGCTGGCCCCGGACGGCGGCCTGATGACCCCGGCGTATCTGCCCAAGCTGCCGGGCAAGTCCCTGTCTGACCTGAAGGAGATGTCCTATCAGCAGCGGGCGGTCTATATCATGAAGCTGTTTCTGGACGAGTTCTCCGTCAAGGAGCTGACGGAGTTCGCTGCGGCGGCCTACGGGCCGGAAAAATTCGACACTCCCGCCGTGGCCCCGGTCCGCGCCCTGGATGACGGAACCTTCTGCTTGGAGCTGTGGCACGGCCCCACCTGTGCTTTCAAGGACATGGCCCTTCAGATGCTGCCCCATCTGCTCACAGCCTCTCTGGTGAAGACGGAGGAGGAGAAGACGGTGTGCATCCTGGTGGCTACCTCCGGGGACACTGGGAAGGGGGCGCTGGAGGGCTTCCGGGATGTGGACCGCACCCGCATCCTGGTCTTCTACCCCAAGGACGGAGTCTCCGCCATCCAGGAGCTTCAGATGGTCACCCAGGAGGGGAAGAATGTGGGCGTCTGCTCGGTCTTCGGCAACTTTGACGATGCCCAGACCGGAGTCAAGAAGCTCTTTTCCGACGAGGCGCTCCGCCAGGAGCTGGCCCGCCGGGGGTACTTCCTCTCCTCCGCCAACTCCATCAACTGGGGCCGGGTGCTGCCCCAGATCGTTTATTATATCTCCGCCTACTGCGACCTGCTGCGGGACGAGAAGATCCAGCCAGACCAGGCGGTGAACGTCTGCGTCCCCACAGGAAACTTCGGCAACATCCTGGCCGCCTACTACGCCAGGGAGATGGGGGTCCCGATCGACAGGCTGATCTGCGCCTCCAACAGCAACAATGTGCTCACTGACTTCATCCGCACCGGCCGCTATGACCGCAACCGCGCCTTCCACAACACCATCTCTCCCTCTATGGACATCCTGATCTCCAGCAACCTGGAGCGGCTCCTGCTGGCGCTGACCCAGGATGACGAGCAGGTGAAGGACTACATGGCCCAGCTGTCTGCCACCGGGACCTATCAGGTCAGCGACCGGGTGAGGGAGAAGCTGCAGAAGCGGTTCGCTGGCTATTTCTGCGACGACGCGGAGACCAAGGCCGTGATCGGCCGCATCTATCAGAAGTACGACTACCTCATCGACCCCCACACCGCCGTGGCCTTCGACGCCCTGGAGCAGTACCGGAGCGAGACGGGGGACCAGACCCCCTGCATCGTGGTCTCCACCGCCAGTCCCTTCAAGTTCTGCGACAGCGTCCTCAGCGCCCTGGGCGAGGAGGAGAAGCAGAACGGGCTGGAGCTGCTGGACGAGCTGAGCGAAAAGACCGGGATGCCCGCCCCCAAGCCGCTGTCATCCCTCCGGGACAAGGAGATCCGCTTCACACAGACCGTGGAAAAGGACCACATGGTGGACGCGGTGCTGGGGATGCTGGAGTAAGCGATGGCCCTGTACGCCATTGGAGATACCCACCTGTCCCTCAGCTCCGACAAGCCCATGGATGTCTTCGGCGGGGGATGGACGGGATATGTGGAGAAGCTGCGGGAGGGACTGTCCGTGCTGGAGCCCGGGGACACCGTGGTGCTCTGCGGGGATCTGTCCTGGGGCATGAGCCTGGAGGAGGCGAGGCGGGACTTTGCTTTCCTCAGTTCCTTCCCAGGGCGGAAGCTGCTTTTGAAGGGGAACCATGACTACTGGTGGACCACCGCAGCCAAAATGGACCGCTTTTTCCAGGAAAATGGGTTTTCTTCCTTTCAACTGCTCCACAACAACAGCCATCTCTATGGAGACATCGCCCTGTGCGGCACCCGGGGCTGGTTCTACGAGGAGGAACGAGGCGGGCACAGTGCCAAGATCTTCAACCGGGAGCTGATCCGGCTGGAGGCATCACTGAAGGCGGCGGGGGAGCGGGAGAAATACTGCTTCCTGCACTATCCGCCCCTGTATCAGGGGTACCGGTGCCAGGAGATCCTGGATCTGCTCCATCGGTACGGCGTGACCCGCTGCTTTTACGGGCACCTCCACGGGGGGAGCCACCGCCTGGCAGCGGTGGGAGAGCAGGACGGCATCCAGTTCCGGCTGGTCTCCGCGGATTATCTGCGGTTTCAACCAGAAAAAATCTGCGATTGAGCGGAAAAATCAAAAATATCTCTGGTCAAACAGAGCCACATCTGTTAGAATATCCAGGCGAAAGTAAAAAGGCGGGCTGTTCCCAACAGGGGACCAGGCGCCTACAGGAGGAAAAGGAAACATGAAGGTCACCAACGTGGAAAAGAAAGAAAAGAGCACCGTGGAGCTGACCATCCAGGTGGAAGCTCAGGAGTTTGAAGACGCCGTTCAGAAGGCTTATCTGAAGAACCGCGCCCATATCAGCGTGCCCGGCTTCCGGAAGGGCAAGGCCCCCCGCAAGATCATTGAGGGGATGTACGGCTCCGGCGTGTTTTATGAGGATGCCATCAATATCGTCTACCCCGGCGCCTATGAGGAAGCTGTGAAGGAGCAGGGCCTGGACGATGTGGGTTACCCCCAGACAGAGGTAGTGGAGGTCGGCAAGGAGGGCTTTACTTTCAAGGCCCTGGTCTCCGTCCGTCCCGAGGTGAAGCTGGGCCAGTACAAGGGCCTCACCGCCCCCAAGGCTGAGCCGGCCGTCACTGACGAGGACATTGAGAACGAGCTCAAGCCCTACATCACCCGCGCCACCCGCCTGGTCAGCGTGGACCGGGAAGCCCAGAACGGGGACACCGCCGTCATCGACTTTGAGGGCTTTGACAACGGCGTGGCCTTCGAAGGCGGTAAGGGAGAAAATTACAGCCTGGAGCTGGGCTCTGGTTCCTTTGTCCCCGGCTTCGAGGAGCAGATCGTGGGATTGAAAGCCGGCGACGAGAAGGAGCTGAACATCACCTTCCCCGAGGACTATGTGCCTGACCTGGCCGGAAAGGCCGTGATCTTCAAGGTGAAGGTCAAGGAGGTCAAGGAGCACCAGGCCCCCGTGGTGGACGACGAGTTTGCCAAGGACGTGTCCGAGTTCGAGACGCTGGAGGAGTTCAAGAAGAGCCTGGGCGACAAGCTGCTGGACAGCAAAACCAAGTCCGCCCAGCAGGAGTATGAGAACGCTGTTATCGAGCAGCTGGTGGGCAACATGGAGGCTGACATCCCCGATGCCATGGTGGAGGTCCAGCTGGACAAGCTGATGGAGGACTTCTCCATGCGCCTGTCCAACCAGGGCATGAAGATGGAGGACTACCTGGCGATGATGGGCGCCACCCCCGAGTCCATGCGCGCCTCTGCCCGCCCCACCGCTCAGCGTCAGGTGGAGGTGGACCTGGCTCTCACCGCTGTGGCCGACGCCGAGAGCATCACCATCTCCGACGAGGAGCTGGAGGAAGAGCTGAAGAAGATCGCCGAGGAGTACAAGCTGGAGCTGGATGAGGTGAAGAGAGCCATCCCCGTGGAGGATATGAAGCGGGATCTGCGCCTGAGAAAGGCCTCTGAGCTGGTGATGGCCGAGGCCAAGGTGGGGGAGGCCCCCAAGAAGGAAGAGGCCGAGGAGAAGCCCAAGAAGACTACCCGCAAGAAGAAGGCTGAGAGCGCCGAGGGCGAGGAGGCCGCCGCCGAGGAGAAGCCCAAGAAGACCACCCGCAAGAAGAAGGCCGAGGAGGCTGAGGAGTCCAAGGCGGAGTAATTTCCAAGGTTTTTGTGTCCGGAGGTATGCGCTCCGGGCGGGCGGGCATACTATTGGTATCACTGCCCAAGTCAAAGGAGATCATTCTATGAGTTTAGTTCCTTATGTAGTCGAGCAGACCAACCGGGGGGAGCGTTCCTACGACATCTTCTCCCGACTGCTCAATGACCGGATCATCATGCTCTCCGAGGAGGTCAACGACACCACCGCCTCTCTGGTGGTGGCCCAGTTGCTGTATCTGGAGGCCCAGGACCCGGACAAGGAGATCCAGTTCTACATCAACAGCCCCGGCGGATCGGTGACAGCCGGCATGGCCATCTATGACACCATGCAGTATATCAAGTGCGACGTGTCCACCATCTGCATCGGACTGGCCGCCTCCATGGGGGCGTTCCTGCTGTCCTCCGGGACCAAGGGCAAGCGGCTGGCCCTGCCCAACGCCGAGATCATGATCCACCAGCCTTCTGCCGGGACCCAGGGGCAGATCACCGACATGGCGATCCACCTGAAGCGGCTGGAAGTGGTCAAGAAGCGGATGAACCGCATCCTGTCGGAGAACACCGGCAAGGCCATCGAGGTGGTCACCGCCGACTGTGAGCGGGACAACTTCATGACCGCCCGGGAGGCCGTGGAGTACGGCCTGATCGACAAGGTCATCGAACACCGTTAAAGGAAACAGGGGAGTGGGAACAGGCTTCTGTTCCCACTCCGATTCCTATCTGAACGCACAACAATGAGGTGCATTATGGCAAGAAACGACGAAAAAAAGTCCATCCGCTGCTCCTTCTGCGGCAAGCATCAGGACCAGGTCCGGCGGCTGATCGCCGGCCCGGGCGCCTATATCTGCAACGAGTGTGTCCAGCTGTGCATGGGCATCCTCAGCGACGATGTGGACCTGCCAGAGGAGGGCTACGCTGGAGAGATCCCTGACGAGATCCCTACGCCCCGGGAGATCCATCAGGTCCTGGACCAGTATATCATCGGCCAGGATCAGGCCAAGGTGGCCCTGTCAGTGGCGGTGTACAACCACTACAAGCGTATCTATTTTGGAGGCGCGGAGGATGTGGAGCTCCAGAAGAGCAACATCCTGCTCATGGGCCCCACCGGCTGCGGCAAGACCCTGTTTGCCCAGACCCTGGCCCGAATCCTGAAGGTGCCCTTCGCCATTGCCGACGCCACCACTCTGACCGAGGCGGGCTATGTGGGCGACGACGTGGAGAACATCCTGCTTCGTCTGGTGCAGGCCGCCGACTACGACGTGGAGCTGGCGGAGCGGGGCATCATCTATATCGACGAGATGGATAAGATCGCCCGGAAGAGCGAGAACACCTCCATTACCCGGGACGTTTCCGGTGAGGGCGTGCAGCAGGCCCTGCTGAAGATCCTGGAGGGCACGGTGGCCAATGTTCCGCCCCAGGGCGGACGGAAGCACCCCCACCAGGAGTTCATCCAGGTGGACACCAAGAACATCCTGTTCATCTGCGGCGGCGCCTTCGACGGCATCGACAAGATCATCGAGAACCGCCTGGATAAGCGCAGCATGGGCTTCGGCGCCCAGCTTCAGAGCAAGAAGGAGCGCAATGTGGGCGAATTCCTGAAGGAGATCCAGCCCCAGGACCTGCTGAAATTCGGCATCATCCCGGAGCTGGTGGGCCGCCTGCCCGTCATCACTACCCTCCAGTCACTGGACCGGGAGCAGATGATCCAGATCCTCACTGAGCCCAAAAACGCCTTGGTGAAGCAGTATCAGAAGCTGCTGGACTATGACGAGGTGGTGCTGGAGTTCAGCCGGGAGGCCCTGGAGGCGGTGGCCGACCGGGCGGTGGCCCGGGGCATCGGAGCCCGGGGCCTGCGGGCCGTGCTGGAGGAGGTCATGACCAAGATCATGTACAGCGTCCCCTCTGACCCCACCATCGTCAAGGTGACAATCACGGCTTCCTGCGTGACGGACGGGGCCGACCCGGAGATCGTCCGGGACCCGGAGCGCCGCCAGCGCCCCCGTCTGGGCAAGGCGTCCCTGCGGGCCGAGCGCGGCGGTGCGGTGGGTACCAACGCCGGCTGAATCCCATTTGAATGACCATTGCTGCAATGTCCCGCGGAAGCCTATCCTGTGCGGGCCTCCCGGGACTTGCTTTTTATTCCCAGAGAGGAAGTGACGAACATGGACCATGATCCTGTTGCCAGCATCCAGACTCTCCCGGCTATCGCGCTGCGGGGGCTGACTGTGTTTCCCAATGTACTGATCCACTTCGACGTGGGCCGCGCGGCCTCCATCAAGGCGATGGAGGCCGCCATGGCTGCCGGAGAGCCGGTGTTCCTGGTGGGCCAGAAGGACATGACGGTGGAGCGCCCCGAACGGGATGACCTGTACACAGTGGGCACCCTGTCCAACGTGCGGCAGATCCTCCGCATGCCCGGGGACAACGTGCGTGTGATGGTGGAGGGCATCTCCCGGGCCCGCCTGAGGGACGTGACCCAGAGGGAGCCCTATTTGATGGCGGAGATAGAAGCCATCCCGGAGGAGAAGGCGGGCAGGGCCTCGGCCAAGACCGAGGCCCTGATGCGCAGCACCTATGAGATGTTCCAAAATTACACGGAGCTCGCCCCCAAGATCTCACCGGACCTGCTCATCAATGTGCTGGCCAGCGACGACCCAGGCTATATCGCGGACTATATCGCCCAGAACATCGCCATGCGCAACAGTGACAAGCAGGCCATCCTGGAGGAGCTCCGGCCGGTGCGCCGCCTGGAGCGTATGTACCGCCTGCTGTGCCGGGAGGTGGAGGTGCTCTCCCTTGACATGGAGATCCAGAGCCGGGCCCGGGAGCAGATGTCGGAGAACCAGCGGGACTACTATCTCCGGGAGCAGATGAAGGCCATCCAGGCCGAGCTGGGTGAGAGCGAGAACGGGGACAGCGAGACGGCGGACTATCGGAAAAAGATTGCTGAGGCCCAGCTGCCGGAGCCGGTGCGGGAGAAGCTGGAGAAGGAACTCAACCGCCTGTCCAAGCAGCCCTTCGGCTCCTCAGAGGCCACCGTGATCCGCAACTATCTGGATGTATGCCTGGAGCTGCCCTGGGGCAAAAAGACCCGGGAACGGGTCAGCGTGGAGGCTGCCCGCAAGGTGCTGGACAAGGACCACTATGGGCTGGAGAAGGTGAAGGAGCGCATCCTGGAGTTCCTGGCCGTCAAGCAGCTGGCCCCTGAGCTGAAGGGGCAGGTGATCTGCCTGGTGGGCCCGCCTGGTGTGGGAAAGACCTCCATTGCCATGTCCATGGCCCGGGCCATGAATCGTAAGCTGGCCCGCATCTCTCTGGGCGGCATCAGCGACGAGGCGGAGATCCGGGGCCACCGCAAGACCTATGTGGGGGCCATGCCGGGCCGTATCATCAACGCCATCAGCCAGTCTGGGAGCAGCAACCCCCTGCTCCTGCTGGACGAGATCGACAAGCTGGGCTATGACCACCGGGGTGACCCGGCCTCGGCCCTGCTGGAGGTGCTGGACGGAGAGCAGAACGCCTCCTTCCGGGACCACTTCCTGGAGGTGCCCTTCGACCTGTCCGATGTGCTGTTCGTGACCACTGCCAATACCACAGAGACCATCCCACGGCCCCTGCTGGACCGGATGGAGGTCATCGAGCTGAACAGCTATACCGACGAGGAGAAACTTCAGATCGCTAAGCGCCACCTACTGCCCAAGGAGCTCAAGCGCCACGGGCTGGCCCGGACCCAGCTGAAGGTGTCTGATGGCGCCATCCGGGAGATGGTGGCCTCTTACACCCGGGAGTCGGGAGTGCGGGTGCTGGAGCGCAAGATGGCCACCCTGTGCCGAAAGGCCGCCATGAAGCTGGTGGAGGGAACATGCAAGTCTGTTTCCATTACAGAGCGGGACCTGGAGGAATATTTGGGAGCGCCCCGCTTCCACCCGGAGCGGGAGGCACTCGCCCAGCGGGTGGGCGTAGTTAATGGCCTGGCCTGGACCTCTGTGGGCGGTGAGCTGCTGGAGGTGGAGGTCAACGTGGTCCCCGGCAGCGGCAAGGTGGAGCTCACCGGCAACCTGGGCGACGTGATGAAGGAGTCGGCCCACGCAGCCCTCAGCTTTATCCGCAGCCGGGCCTCTCAGCTGGGCATTGACGGAGATTTCTACAAGAACAGGGACATCCATGTCCACTTCCCCGAAGGGGCGGTCCCAAAGGACGGCCCTTCCGCGGGCATCGCCATCACCACGGCTATGGTGTCCGCTTTGACAGATACACCGGTAAAGCCGGGACTGGCCATGACCGGCGAAGTAACGCTGAGAGGCCGGGTGCTGGCCATCGGCGGACTGCGGGAAAAAACTATGGCGGCCCTGCGCAACGGCATCAAGACCGTAATCGTTCCGGCGGAGAATGAGAAGGACCTGGAGGAGATCGACCAGACGGTCCGCGCCGCCCTCCATTTTATCCTGGTGGAGCAGGTGGACCAGGTGCTGGCCGCAGCGCTGTCTCTGTCCGGCACCGCCTGTGAGCGGGGCACCGAGCAGGGGGGACCCTTCCCTGCAGGAAAGGGCAGGACGTCCATCGGCCTGAAGCAGTAAGAGGGGGAGAGACCATGGCCATCAACTTCCAACAGGCGGAGTTCATCCGCTCCGCCACCGCCCCCAAGGATTTTCCCAGAGACGGGCTCCCCCAGGTGGCTTTTGCCGGACGCTCCAATGTGGGGAAGTCCTCGGTTATTAACCGGCTGCTGGGGCGCAAAAACTTTGCCCGGGTGGGGGCGGCCCCGGGCAAGACCGTCCATATCAACTACTTTCTGATCGATAAGACCTTTTATCTGGTGGATCTGCCCGGCTATGGCTACGCCAAGGTCTCCAAGGCAGAGCGGGACCGGTGGGGCCGCCTGATGGAGGACTACTTCGCGGACCGGGAGCTGATGACCTTCGGCGCCATGATCGTGGACGCCCGTCACAAGCCCACCGCCGATGACTGCACCATGGCCCAGTGGTACCGGGACGCCGGCTGCCCTTTTGTGGTTGTGGCCAACAAGCTGGATAAGCTGAAAAAAAGAGAGATCGAGTCCAATCTTCTGACAATTCGAGAGACGCTGGAGTTGGATGAGTCTGTAAAGTTAATTCCCTTTTCTGCTGAGAAGGGCGAAGGAAAACAGGAGCTTCTGGATTTGATCCTATCGAAATTGTGAGGAAGCACGGCCCCTCTGCGCCCATGCGGGCACGGAGGGGCCGTGTGCGTGTTCCCGCTGCGGCGGGGAGAAAAGGGAGGGAAACGGAGATGTTGGAGCGGAGCTATCAGACGAGACAGGGGACCATCCGATACTGGGTGAGCGCGCCCGGCCCTCGCGGGACCGCGCTGGTCTTTCTGCCGGGCCTGACGGCGGATCACCGGCTGTTCCAGATGCAGTTCTCCTTTTTTGCATCCCGCCGGCCCCTGCTGGTGTGGGACGCACCGGGCCACGGGGCCTCCCGCCCATTTGCCCTGGATTTCTCCCTGATGGAACAGGCAGAGTGGCTCCACGGGATCTTGGTTCGGGAGAGGATGGGAGGGCCTGTATTGATCGGTCAGTCCATGGGGGGGTATCTGGCGCAGTGCTTTATGGAGCGATTCCCCGGACAGGCCCGGGGATTTATCTCCATTGATTCCGCCCCGCTTCAACGGAGGTATGTCACGGCGGCAGAGCTCTGGGCACTGCGGCGCTGCGAGCTGCTCTACCGCTGTTACCCCTGGAGCATACTGCGGAAAGCCGGAGCCAGAGGGTGCGCGGAGACAGCCCAGGGGCAGACGCTGATGAAGGAGATGATGGACTGTTACAGCAAAAGGGAATTCAGCGCCCTGGCGGGGCACGGGTTTCGGGCTCTGGCGGAGGCGATGGCGGCTGATCTGCCGTACAAAGTGGACTGTCCCGCCCTTCTGCTGTGCGGGGAACGGGACCGGGCGGGCCTGACGAGACGGTATAACCGCCGCTGGTCGGAAGAGACCGGCATCCCCCTGGTGTGGCTCCAGAGCGCGGGGCACAACTCCAACACGGACGTGCCGGATCAGGTCAACTCCATCATCCAGGGCTTCCTCAGGGAACATGGACTTTGAAACGTGTCGGCGGGGACCTGGCCCGATGGGGAGGCAGAGGCCGCCCTTCTACGGCAGATCCCAGTCATCCTCAAAAGGAAAAATCTTACCCTCCGGCTTTCTGTAAATTTCCGAAGTTCTCTCTACGCAGCATTTTTGGAAAAAGAGCTGCCTGATTCGCCGTCTTGTATTTTCTTTGAGAATCTGGTATGATAAACAAGTATTTATTTGTCCATGGGTGCCCCATGGACACGGAAGGGAGGCCGCCATGGGGTCGCTGAATGGTTTTCTGGAGCATATGGACTGGTTTCAACTGTTTCTGCTGCTGATCGGTGCGGTGGCCTGCCTGTTCTGCATCACCTTCCACGAGCTGGCCCACGGGTTCGCGGCCTACCAGCTGGGGGACCCCACCGCCAAGGTGAACGGCCGTCTGACGCTGAACCCGATCTCTCATATCGACTGGATCGGCCTGATGCTGCTGCTCACTGTGCGGGTGGGCTGGGCCAAGCCGGTGCCAGTGGATATGCGGAACTTCCGCCACCCAAAGCGGGACATGGCCATCACCGCCCTGGCCGGCCCTGCGGCCAACTTCCTTCTGGCCACGGCTGCCCTGGGGGTGGCCTCCCTGATCTATCACTTCGCGCCTCAGGGGACGGTGGCGGCCTATGCCATCTATTTCTTCCTGTATATGGCGGTGCTCAGTGTAGGGCTGGGGATCTTTAACCTGGTCCCTATCCCACCGCTGGACGGTTCCAAGATCCTGTTCGCCCTGCTGCCCGACCGGATCTACTACCAATACCTGCGCTATGAGCGTTTTTTTATCCTGGCTGTGGTGCTGCTGGCCTGGATGGGGGTGTTCAGCGTGCCCCTGAGCTTCTGCATGGAGGGCATCGTCCGCGGCCTGTGCGCGGTGACCGCCTTCCCGTTCCAGCTGGCGCAGTACTATTTCTTCTGAGAGGCATTGGGGGGAACGCTTTGGACAGTCCGATCTACCACCTGGAAGGGGTGGTCAAGGCCAAAACAGAGGACATGGAGGACTTTGTCGGCCCCCTGGACCTGATCCTTCACCTGCTGAGCAAAAACAAGATGGAGATCAAGGACATTCAGATCTCTCTGATTCTGGACCAGTATCTGGCCTGGATGGCCGCCCGCAAGGAGATGGACCTGGAGGTAGCCAGCGAGTTTGTCACCATGGCCTCCCAGCTGGTCTATATCAAGACGAGGATGCTCCTCTCCATCCACGACGAGGAGGCCCTGAGCGAGATGGAGCAGCTCATTGCCAGCCTGGAGGAGCACCAGCGCAATGAGAACTATCTGAAGATCAAGGAGATCGCCCCCCTGCTGGACCGGCGGTACAGCTATGGGAGAGACTTCATCACCAAAGTGCCGGAGACCATTCAGCCGGACAGGACCTACCGCTATGTCCACGACAGGGAGGACCTGAAAAAGGCTATTCTGTCTGTCCTGTCCAGGGCGGACCACCAGCTGCCGCCCCCAGTGGCGGCCTTTCAAGGCATCGTGGGGCGGGAGCCATACCCCGTGTCGGAAAAGGCAGGGGAGATCATCCGCCGGCTGCTCCGGACCGGGGTCACCCGGTTCCGCGCCCTGTTCCAGGGCAACCGCAGCCGCTCCGAGGTGGTGGCCACCTTCCTGGCGGTGCTGGAGCTGTGCAAGGCCCACCGCCTGCGGCTGGCCGGGACGGAGGAGGACTGTACCATCACCTCCACCCAGGGGGAGCAGGGGGACCATTTAGAGGTCACAGCGGATTCCTTTGAATTTTAACAGGATGGGAGAAGAGGCATGGAACTGAAGGAGCTGGAGGCCGCGCTGGAGGGGGTCCTGTTCGCCGCCGGGGAGCCGGTGGGGGTGGAGCGCCTGTGTCTGGGGCTGGAGGTGGATCGGGCCACCATGGACGCAGTGGCCCAGCGGCTGATGGACCGGTACAGCTATGAGCGGCGGGGTATCCGCCTGGTGCGGCTGGATACCAGCTACCAGCTGTGCTCTGCTCCGGAATTCGCTCCCTATATCCGCAAGACTTTGGAGAATCGGAAGCCGGCGCGGCTGTCCCAGCCTGCGCTGGAGGTGCTGGCGGTGATCGCCTACTACCAGCCGGTGACCCGGGCCTATGTGGACCAGATCCGGGGGGTGGACAGCGCCTATACGGTGGGACTGCTGCTGGAGCGGGAGCTCATTGAGGAGTGCGGTCGGCTGGCCGTTCCCGGGCGGCCCATCCTGTACCGCACAACGAAAAATTTCCTGCGCTCCTTTGGGCTGTCCAGCCTGGAAGAGCTGCCTGAGCTGCCGGATGCCTCCCAGGAGAGCGGACAGCTGACCCTGGAGCTGGAGGCGGCGGTAGCCCGTTTGAGGGCGGAGGAGAGTGGGCAGACTGTCCAAGAGGATGGGGCAGCTCACCCGGCCCAGGAGGAGACGGAATGAGGGGGTGGATCGTTCTGGCGGCGGTCCTGCTGCTGTTGTTCCTGCTGGGGCAGCTGCGGCTGGGCGCGGTGGGGGAGTATGGTCCCGGAGGCGCCGGAGCCTGGTTCCGGGCGGGGCCTGTCCGCATCCGCCTCTACCCGAGGAGGCGCTCAGGGCCTTCGAAAAAGGAGAAGGCGCCCAAGCCCGGGAAGGAGCACCCTGCGGGGGAGGCACGCGGCGGCGGACTTTTGGAGCTGATGAAGGAGCTGCTGCCCCTGGCCTTGGAGGCGGCGGGCTGTTTCCGCCGCAGGCTGCGGGTGGATCAGCTGGAGCTGAAGCTCACCATCGGCGCGGCGGACCCAGGAGACGCAGCTATCCGATATGGACAGGCCAACGCCCTGCTGGGAAGCATCTGGCAGCCCCTGACAGAGGCGTTCCATGTGGAGGAGGGCCGGGCTCGGGTGGAGGTGGACTTCACCGCGGCGGCCCCGGTGCTGACGGGGCAGGTGTCCCTGTCCCTGAAGCTGTATCAGCTCCTGTGGCTGGGGCTGCACTTCGGCCTGCGGGCCCTGAGTACCTATGTGAACCATCGAAATCGGCATAAACAGCAGAGAGAGGCGGTTTGAATATGGAAAAACAGCATCCCATCAATGAAATGATGAGCACTACAATGGAGAAGATCCGCAGCATGATGGACGCCAACACCATCATTGGCGACCCCATCCAGACCGGGGAGGTCACCCTGATCCCGGTTTCCAGGCTGTCCTTTGGATTTGCCAGCGGCGGGAGCGACTTTGTGACCAAAAATCAGAAACCCGGGGCTGAGAACACCTTTGGCGGGGGCAGCGGCGCCAGCGCGAAGATGGAGCCGGTGGCCTTCCTCATCATCAAGGGGGACAGCGTCAAGCTGCTCCCGGTCGATCCACCTCCCGCCACCACGGTGGACCGGGTCATCGAGGTGGTGCCTGAGGTGGTGGAAAAGGTCACCGATTTCCTGGAAAAGCAGAAAAAAGCAGACGAGCCCCCGGAGGGAACGGACCACTTTGTGGTGTGACCGCACTGATCTGACAGAATTTGCCGGATCCGGCAGGGAGAGAAAACCGGCGGCCCGGAAAATACTAAGGTCACTTTGTTTGATGGAAGGTGACCATATTGAAACGACTGCTGGCGGCGGCGCTGGCCGCTGGATCTATGCTCTGCCAGGTGCCCACTGCCCAGGCGGTGGGCACCTCCGCGTCCTCTGCCGTCCTGATGGAGGCAGAGAGCGGCCGGGTGCTCTATGAACAAAACGCCCACGAGGAAAGGCTCATCGCCAGTATCACCAAGCTGATGACCGCCCTGGTGGCGCTGGAGTCCGGCCACGACCTGGAGGAGACCGTCACAGTGGGGGAGGCCTGCACCCGGGCAGAGGGTTCCTCCCTCTATCTGCGCCCAGGGGAGGAGATCTCGCTGAAGGGGCTGCTCTACGGGGTGATGCTGCGCTCCGGGAACGACGCAGCGCTGGCAGTGGCGGAGCACTGCGGGGGCAGCGTGGAGGAGTTCGTTGGGCGGATGAATGAAAAGGCGGCCCAGTTGGGGATGGTGAACAGCCATTTCGCCAACCCCAACGGGTTGAACGCGGAGGGGCATTACTCCTCTGCCTACGACATGGCCCTGCTGGCCCGGGCCTGCCTGGAGAACGAGGCACTGGCGGAGATCGCCGCCACCAAGAGCGCCACTGTGGACGGCCGGGTGCTGACTAACCACAACAAGCTGCTGTGGCAGTACGAGGGCTGCATCGGCCTGAAAACGGGCTATACAGAAAAGGCGGGGCGGACCCTGGTGTCCGCGGCCCGGCGGGGCGGGATGACGCTGATCGCGGTGACCCTCAACGACCCGGATGACTGGCGGGACCATACCGCCCTGCTGGACTACGGATTTTCCACCTATGCCCCGGTGACGCTGACAGAGGAGGGAAAGGCCGTGGCACGGCGGCCCGTGTCCGGCAGCCTGGTCCCCTTTGTGGAGATCCAGGCGGCAGAGACGGTGCGGATCCCGGTGTGTGAAGAAGACAAAATCGACTGGGAACTCCAGTGGGACCAGGAGGCGCTGGAGGCTCCTCTCCGGGCCGGCGGCAGTGCGGGCCGGATGATCTGCCGGGTGAACGGCGAGGAGGCGGCCTGCGTGCCTCTGGTGTTCGCCCAGGATGTGGACCGTGCGCTCCAGCCTCCTGGTGGGATCTGGACTCGGCTTATGGAGCTTTGGAAGAGATAAAGAAAGAGAGGGGGGAGTCAGCATGGAGGAGCGCCTGCAAAAGCTGCTGTCAGCCTGCGGGCTGGCCTCCCGCCGAACGGTGGAGCAGTGGATCGAGGCGGGGCGGGTCACCGTCAATGGGACGAAGGCACGGCTGGGGGACAAGGCGGACCTGGACCGGGACCGCATCGAGGTGGATGGCCGGCCGGTCCGGCCCGGCGGAGACCGGCTGTATCTGATGCTGAACAAGCCTCGAGGGTATGTGACCACCCTGTCTGACGAGAAGGGGAGAAAGACGGTGGCGGAGCTGGTCTCCGGATGCGGACGGAGAGTGTGGCCGGTGGGGCGGCTGGACTTGGACTCCGAGGGGCTACTCCTGCTGACCGACGACGGGGAACTGACCCAGAAGCTGCTCCACCCCAGTCATCAGGTGGAAAAAGAATATCTGGTGTGGGTCACTGGGGACGTGAGCCGGGGGCTGCCGGTGCTGTCCGGCCCCATGGATCTGGACGGCGTGCCGCTGTCCCCGGCCAAGGTGCGGCGGGGGAGGACCAGCGGAGGAGTGACCCAGCTATCCATCACCATCTGTCAGGGGAAAAACCGGCAGGTCCGGCGCATGTGCGGTCAGGCGGGTCTGAAGGTGCTGCGCCTGAAACGGGTCCGGGAGGGAGGGCTCTGCCTGGACCGGACCCTGGGGCCCGGAAAGTGGCGGAGACTGGAGCAGAGCGAGGTGGCCGCCCTGCTGCAAAAGCCCTGATTTTTTGCCCCGTACCGGATAGAACATAAATTTTTTGCAAGATAAAGTTTTTATCCTGCAAAAATGGCTTGCTTTTTTCCGGGAAACAAGGTATCATAAGGAGCTGAAACAGCTGGTTTCCTCAAAGAGAAAAGCAGGAGTTGACCGAGATGAATCGAGACATTTTGACTGTGATCCAGGAAAATATGAGCACCTTCTCCAAAGGGCAGAAGCGGATCGCCAACTATATCCTGGAATCTTATGACAAGGCGGCCTTTATGACCGCCAGCCGCCTGGGCAAGACCGTCAGCGTCAGCGAGTCCACCGTGGTCCGTTTTGCGGCGGAGCTGGGCTATGATGGCTATCCCAGCATGCAGCGTTCCCTGCAAAAAATGATCCGGAACCGCCTGACCTCCGTCCAGCGCATCGAGGTTTCCAATGACCGGATCGGAGATCAGGATCTGCTCTCCAGCGTCCTCCAGTCGGACATCGAAAAGATCCGCCTCACCCTGGAGGAGGTGGATCGCCAGAGCTTTGACCGCGCGGTGGACGCCATCGTCTCCGCACGGAAGATCTACATCATGGGTGTGCGGTCCTCCGCCTCCCTGGCCACCTTCCTCAGCTTCTATTTCAATCTGATTTTCGACAATGTGATCTCTGTGGCGGCCAACACCGCCAGCGAGGTCTTTGAGACCATGCTCCGGGTGGGGGCGGAGGACGTGGTCATCGGCGTGAGCTTTCCGCGGTACTCCAGCCGCACCGTCCAGGCCATGAACTTCGCCCGGGACCGGGGCGCCACCACCATTGCCATCACGGACAGCGAGGCCTCGCCCCTGGCCCCCATCTCCAACTACACACTGAAGGCCCGCAGCGATATGGCCTCCTTCGTGGACTCCCTGGTGGCCCCACTCAGCCTGGTCAACGCCCTGCTGGTGGCGGTGAGCCGGAAGAAAAATGACGACCTGGCCCATACCTTCCAGACCCTGGAGGACATCTGGGATGAGTACGGGGTCTATGAGAAGGTGCAGGACTGAACGATGGCCGATGAACTGATCGTGGTCGGCGGCGGGGCCGCCGGCATGATGGCCGCCATTTCCGCTGCGGAGACGGGAGCGGCCGTCCGGCTACTGGAGCGCAACCCCAAGGTAGGGCGCAAGCTGTACATCACCGGCAAGGGCCGGTGCAACGTGACCAACCACTGTCCGCCGGAGGAGGTGCTGGCCAGCACGCCCCGGAACGGCCGGTTCCTCTACGGGGCCGTGACCCGTACGCCGCCGGCGTGGGTGGAGGACTTTTTCACCGGCCTGGGGGTCCCGCTGAAGGTAGAGCGGGGCAACCGGGTCTTTCCGGTGTCGGACCGGGCGGCGGATGTCATCGACGCCCTGTTTTTTCATATGAAAAAGCTGAATATCCCGGTGACGCAGGCCCGGGCCTCCCAGATCTGTCTGGAGGAGGGACGGGTGTCCGGGGTGGAGACCGATTGCGGCTTCTTTCCCTGCCGGGCTGCGGTCCTGGCCACTGGCGGTTGCTCCTATCCGGCCACCGGCTCTACCGGCGACGGATATGAGATGGCCCGGGCCTTGGGCCATACTGTGGTCTCGCCCGTTCCATCCCTGGTCCCCTTGGAGGCAGAGGAGGACTTCTGCGGAAAAATGCAGGGCCTGGCGCTGAAAAATGTGTCCCTCCGGGTCAAGAACCAGAAGGGGAAGGTGGTCTATCAGGAGCAAGGGGAACTGCTGTTCACCCATTTTGGCCTCTCCGGTCCCCTGGTGCTCAGCGCCAGCGCCCATATGCGGGACTTTGCCAGGGAGCAGTACACCTGTGTCATCGACCTGAAGCCGGCTCTGGAGGAACAGAAGTTGGACGCCCGGCTGGTCCGGGAGCTCTCGGAGCAGGCCAACCGGGACTTTCAGAACGTCCTGGGCAGTTTAGTGCCCAGGCTGATGGTGCCCACCGTCATCGCCCTCACCGGCATCCCCGGGGACCGAAAGGCCCACGACATGACCAAGGGGGAGCGCCGCCGCCTGCTGGAGGTCCTGAAGGGCCTTGTGATCCATATCCGGGGCCCCCGGCCCATTGCGGAGGCCATCATCACCTCCGGCGGGGTGAAGGTGGGGGAGATCGACCCCAAGACCATGGGGTCGAAAAAGGTGCCCGGCCTGTTCTTCGCCGGGGAGCTGATCGACGTGGATGCTTATACAGGGGGCTTCAACCTCCAGATCGCCTGGGCCACCGGCCGGGCGGCAGGGGAAAGCGCCGCCCGGACCTGCCTGGGGCAGGACCTGGGGGAGCAGGGGCCTGAGTACCGTCGGACCGGAGCGGAGAATCAATCAAATTTTGGAGCGAAATAAGAAATGCAGGAAAAAAGCGTTGCCATCGACGGCCCCGCCGGGGCCGGAAAGAGCACCCTGGCCCGGGCCCTGGCCCGGGAGCTGGGGTATTTGTATGTAGACACGGGGGCCATCTACCGCACGGTGGCCCTGCGGGCCTGGGAGGCAGGGGCGGACCCATCCGACCCGGAGCAGATCGCCCCTCTGCTGAAGGGGCTGGACCTGCGCATGGATTATGGGGCAGATGGTGTACAGCGGATGTACTTGTCTGGACGTGACGTGACAGAGGCTATCCGGGTCCACCAGATCTCCGGACTGGCCTCCCAGGTGGCTGCCCTGCCCCCGGTGCGGGACTTCCTGCTGGACTTTCAGCGCCGTCAGGCCATGGAGCACGACGTGGTCATGGACGGCCGGGACATCGGGACGGTGGTGCTCCCTCACGCGGGGGCAAAGGTCTTCCTTACCGCCGCGCCGGAGGCCCGGGCCCGCCGCCGCCTGCTGGAACTGAAGCAGCGGGGACAGGAGACGGAGCTGGAGACCGTTCTCCGGGACATCGTCCAGCGGGATGAACAGGACCGGAACCGGGCGGTGGCCCCTCTCCGTCAGGCGGAGGACGCTGTGCTGTTGGATACCACGGAGCTGGGACTGGAGGAGAGCCTGAAGGCCCTGATCTCCCTGGTGAAAGGGAGGCTGGCTCAATGAGTACAGAACAGTTCTACCGATTCCTCTATCTCGTCGTCTGGCCCTTTTTCAATCTGTTCCATCCGGTACGCACCGTGGGGCGGGAGCACATCCCAGAGGGGGCGGCGGTGATCTGCCCCAACCATACCGCCCTCAGCGACCCGTTTTTTGTGGCTTTCGCCTTTCAGAAAAAGAACCCTCTGCGGGTGATGGCCAAGATCCAGCTGATGCGGGTGCCCGTGATCGGCTGGCTGCTGGGCAAGGCGGGCATCTTCGGAGTGGACCGGGGCCATGCGGACATGCACGCGGCCAAGACGGCTCTGCGCTGCCTGAAAGAGGGGCACAAGCTGCTCATCTTCCCCGAGGGGACCCGCGTGGAGGAGGGGGAGAACGTGGACGCCAAGGCGGGAGCGGCCATGTTTGCCACCCGGACGGGAGTGCCCATCGTCCCCATGTACATCCCGGCGCAGAAGCACTGGTTCCGCCCTACCACCGTGGTGATCGGCGAGCCTTACTATCCCCAGATCCAGGGGCGGCGGGCCACGGCGGAGGAAAATCAGGAGATCGCCCGTGAGATCATGCGGCGCATCCACGCACTGGGGGGACTTCCCCAGTGAAGATAAGGATCGCAAATTCGGCCGGCTTCTGCTACGGCGTGCGCCGGGCGGTGGAGCTGGCGGAGGGGGCCGCCCGGTCCGGCGAGCCCTGTGTGATGCTGGGTCCCATCATCCACAACCAGGACATGATGGACCATCTGGCCCGCCATGGCCTGCGGGCGGTGGTCAGGCCGGAGGAGGTCCCGGAGGGGAGCGAGGTCATCATCCGCTCCCATGGGGAGGGCCGCGCTGTCCACGAGGGTCTGCATGCCCGGGGCGTCCGCATCCTGGACGCCACCTGTCCCAATGTTACCCGTATCCATCAGATCGTGGCCCGGGCTGAGGAGCAGGGGAGGCAGCCCATCATCATCGGAACCCGGGACCACCCGGAGGTGCTGGCCATTGCGGGCTGGTGCTGCCGCCCGGTGGTCCTGTCTGGAGCGGAGGAGCTGGAAAACTGGCTGGCGGAGGACCCGTCCCGACGCCAAATGCCACTCACTTTTGTGTCCCAGACCACGGCCATCCGCAGGGTTTGGGATTCCTGCGTGAAAAAAGCAAAAAAAGAGTGTACAAACGCAGAATTTTTTGATACAATATGTGGAGCGACATCAAAACGCCAGGAAGAGGCCGTCCAGCTGGCCGCCCAGTGCGGCGCGATGGTGGTCATCGGCGACCGCCAGAGCTCCAATACCAGGAAGCTGGCGGAGCTCTGCCGGGAAGTCTGTCCATCTGTCCAGCTGATCGAGCGGGCAGATGACCTGGAGTTGTCTCCTCTGCGGGGGACAGAGACTGTCGGTATCACTGCGGGCGCATCCACGCCTGCGTGGATAATAAAGGAGGTCTGTGACAAAATGAGCGACGAAATCATGGAGATCGAGGAATCCTTCGCTGACATGCTGGAGAGATCGATCAAAACTTTGAATACGGGGGATAAGGTAACTGGCGTTATCACTGGGATCACGCCGACTGAGATCTATGTGGATCTGGGCACCAAGCACGCCGGCTACATTCCCGTATCCGAGCTGACTGATGACCCCACCGCCAAGGTGGAAGATCTGGTCAAGGTAGGGGACGAGATCGAGACCTTTGTGGTCCGCGTCAACGACCAGGAGGGTGTTGTCACCCTGTCCAAGAAGCGCCTTGACGTGGTCAAGGGCTGGGAGGACGTGGAGGCCGCCCAGGAAGAGCAGACTGTCATGGAGGGCGTCGTCACCGAGGACAACAAGGGCGGCGTTGTGGTGTCCGTAAAGGGCGTGCGGGTCTTCGTTCCCGCTTCCCAGACCGGTCTGCCTCGGGAGACTCCCATGTCCGAGCTGCTGAAGAAGAAGGTCCGCCTGGTCATCACCGAGGTGAACCGTGCCCGTCACCGCGTGGTGGGCTCCATCGCCAAGGTGCAGCGCGCCGAGCGCGCCGCCGCCGCAGAGAAGGTCTGGGCCGAGATCGAGGACGGCAAGCACTACACCGGCGTGGTGAAGTCCCTGACTTCCTACGGCGCTTTCGTGGACATCGGCGGCGTGGACGGCATGGTCCACATCTCCGAGCTGTCTTGGAGCCGCATCAAGCACCCCTCCGAGGTGGTCTCGGTGGGCGACACCGTGGATGTGTATGTGATCTCCGCCGACAAGGAGAAGAAGAAGATCTCCCTGGGCATGAAGGACCACAGCCAGGACCCCTGGACCGTGTTCACTTCTCAGTACCAGGTGGGCGACGTAGCCAATGTCCGCATCGTTAAGCTGATGACCTTCGGCGCCTTTGCCGAGATCGTCCCCGGTGTGGACGGCCTGATCCACATTTCTCAGATCGCTGACCACCGCATCGAGAAGCCCGGCGACGTGCTGGCTGAGGGAGAAAAGGTGGACGTGAAGATCACCGACATCGACATGGAGAACAAGAAGGTCTCCCTGTCCATTCGTGCACTGCTGGAAGAGCCCGAGGCTGAGGAGGACGCTCCTGCCGAGGAGTGATTCAGCCCTAATCCTATTTTACCATGAAAAACAGCTCCCTCTGCCACGGCAGAGGGAGCTGTTTTTCTGATCCGGTCCTGTAGGGCACTGCACCAGGGTCCCTGACCGGGGGGAGGCCATATGGACCAGAAAGCCGCTCATCCGGGGGATAAAAAGCAGCCGAATGGAGGTATTATGGTGGATTTTTCATAAAATTTACTTGCAAGAGAGGGAATAGATTGGTATAATAAGACTGGAAAATCAGAAATTCTGGTCTATTTTGGAGGTGAGACTGTTGTTTCAGGTAGGGGATAAGATCGTCCATCCCATGCACGGAGCAGGTATCGTAGAGAGTATCGTCCAAAAGAAGGTAAACGGTGTGATGCGGGATTACTATGTGTTGAAGCTCCCGGTGCGTGCGATGGTGGTCATGATCCCCACAGACAACAGTGAAGAGATCGGGGTGCGCCCCATCGTGGACCGGGAGCAGGCCGACCAGGTGCTGGCGGCCATCCCCGGCATAGAGGTGGACATGACCCAGAACTGGAACCGACGGTACCGGGAAAATCTGGAGCGCCTGAAGAGCGGGAACCTGCTGGAGGTGGCCCGGGTGGTGAAGGGGCTGATGCTCCGGGAGCTGGAACGGGGGCTTTCCACTGGGGAGCGGAAGATGCTCCACTCGGCTAAGGAGATCCTGATCTCAGAGATCGTACTGTCCCAGAGCTGTACCTATGAGGATGTGGAAGCGCGCATAAATACGGCGCTGAACTAATATGCTGGGAGAGAAGCGCGGGCAAAAAGGGACCGGATGGTCCCTTTTTTCAGGCAGGAAGGTGAACCGATTGGCAGGAATTTGGAAACGATTGGCCCAGAGAAAGGGCAGAGGGGTGCCCATCTGCTCGGTGGTGATCCCAGCGGCAGGGTCCTCCTCCCGGATGGAGGGGATCGACAAGATCCTGGAACCCCTGGGGGAACTCCCGGTGCTGGTGCGCACCCTTCAGGTGTTCCAGAGCTGCGATCTGGTCCATGAGGTGATCGTGGTCACCCGGGAGGATCTGATCGTCCCCGTGAGCCAGCTGTGCAGGGATTTTATGCTGGATAAGGTGACCAAGGTGATGGTAGGAGGCGCTGAGCGGGTTCTCTCCGTCCGAATCGGGGTGCAGGAGGCCCGACGGGACGCGGCGCTGATCGCCATCCATGACGGGGCGCGGCCGCTGCTGAGCCGGGAGGTGCTGGAGGAAGTGCTGAAAAAGGCTGCGGTTACCGGAGCGGCGGCGCCGGCCATTCCCATGGTGGATACCATCAAGCGGGCAGAGCGGGGCGTTGTGGTGGAGACGATGGACCGCTCCAGCCTGTGGGCGGTCCAGACGCCCCAGGTCTTTGAGGCGTCCCTGATCCGGGCGGCCCTTGAAAAGGCGGTGGCGGACGGGGAGACTCTCACAGATGACTGCGCCGCTGTGGAGCGGATCGGGATGAAGGTCTCCCTCACTCGGGGAGACAGGGAGAACATCAAGCTGACCACCCCCTTCGACCTGATGGTGGGGGAGGCGATCATCCGGCAGAGGGAGGGATATTGAGTGACACGGATCGGACAGGGATACGATGTGCACCGCCTGGCAGAGGGCCGGAAGCTGATCCTGGGGGGAGTGGAGATCCCCTATGAGCGGGGGCTCCTGGGCCATTCGGACGCGGACGTCCTCACCCACGCAGTGATGGACGCCCTGTTGGGCGCGGCGGCACTGGGAGACATCGGTTGCCACTTTCCGGACAGCGACCCGGCCTACGCCGGAGCGGACAGTCTGGCCCTGCTGGACCAGGTGATGCAGCTGCTCCATGCGGAGGGATGGCAGGTAGAAAATGTGGATGCCACAATCCTGGCCCAGCGGCCTAAATTAGCGCCCTATCTGGGTGGTATGGCGGATCATCTGGCCGCTCATATGGGAGTGGAGCTGGGACAGGTGAATGTCAAAGCGACCACAGAGGAGGGGCTTGGCTTCACTGGAAGTGGAGAGGGGATGGCTGCCCATGCGGTCTGCCTGCTGACAAAAGAATAACGGAAAATGGAGCGCGGGCACCGGAAATTCCGGTGCCCGCGCTCTGTGAAGAGAATAGCAAGGAGGTGTAGGATCAGAAATCGATGCGGCGGCCTTCCTCGGCGGACTGATAGGCGGCGTACATGATCTTGGTGGTCTCGTAAGCCAGAGCAAAATCAGAGGAGGGCGTCTTATCGTAGGCAATGGTCTCCATGAAGTCCTGGAGCTCACCCATGTAGCCGCGAATGATCTCATCGGAGACAAAAGCCTTGTTCCAGCCCAGCTTGGCGGGCAGCATCTCGGAGATGTACACATCATCCAAGCCCTCTTCATCCAGGAAATAGGTGTTCAGGATGTCAGTGGGGGTGATGTTGCACATCAGGGAGCTGTCGTTGCTGTAAACCTCGATGTAGTTCTTGGTGCCGCCCAGTACGGTGTCACTGGCGATGGTCAGGCACTTGGTCCCGTCGGAGAAGGTAACGGTGACGGCGGCGTAGTCCTCCACGTCTTCGGGACGGGCGGCGATGTGGCGGTGCTCATGCTCGCTGAGGCAGGCAGTGGTGACGCCCACGTCGGCGGAGACACTCTTGACAGTAATGGTCTCTCCCCGGGCCAGGGCCTCCTGCTGCTTCAGCCACAGCATGCCAGTGAGGGGATGGGTACCGGTGCGGACCAGGATGCCGCCGCCAGTCTTGTTCCACTTGCCAGCCACGGGGGAGCTGGAGCCTTTCAGGCTCTCCTCACCCTTCATGAACAGCACCTTGCTCTTCTTGGCGCGGATGATCTCAGCGGCCTTCTGGACCGGAGTGGCATAGACGAAGTTCTCGGCGTACAGGAACTTCTTGTCGGTAGAGTCCACCACTTCCTTCAGCTCATCCATGATGGCCATGACCTCTCGATACATCTTGGCCTTCTCGGTCCTGCCCACATTCTCCTCGCCGGGCTTGCCGAAATAGCCGGTGAGAGGCTTCTCACAGATGACATGCTTGCCGGCCTTCAGGGCCTTGATGGCCATGGAGCAGTGGAGGAAAGGAGGGGTGACGATGTCGATGACATCGATCTCCGGGTCTGCCAGCATATCGTCAAAGTTAGTGATGGCCTGCTCATAGCCATAGCGCTCCTTGACCTGATTGGCCAGATCCAGGTTCAGGTCACAGACGGTCTTAAGGCGGATGGGCACTCCACTGACCTTTTCATAGCCGTTGCCGTGGAGATGCGCGGCATAGCCGGCTCCGATGGTGCCGATGACCACGGGTTTTACCTGCTTGTTCATAGAAAGTTCCTCCTTCATGATTTGTGAAAGGCTCACGGGCTTTTCAGATTTGATAGACTCAATATAGGGGAAATCACACAAAAAGTCAAATGATGCTTTTTCATTCAAAATTGAAAAAATTTAATGCAGGGCAGGCGCATCCAGACCGCAGTATCCGGCAGCCCGCTGCCAGCATACATTGTATTGAGAGGGTATCCCCTCCCGGCCGCGCCGTCGGCTGCGGCCACCCGTACTCCAGGAAAGGAACTATGCCATGCTCTATTATCTAATCGTGTGCCGATCCCTGACTTACGCACAGCGGACCGCCTCCGCCCTGGAGCGGGCAGGGATCACGGCTCATATCATGCGCTCCCCTAAAAGCATCGCGGGGGAGGGGTGCAGTCATTCCGTGAAGGTCTCTCAGCGGAATCTGCCCGATGCGTTAAGAATACTGCACCGAACAGAGCTGGACCCCCGCCGGGTCTATATCACGGCGGGAGACGGCAGCTACAAGGAGGTGCAGCTGTGATCTATCTGGACAGCGCGGCCACCTCTCTGCAAAAGCCGCCTGCGGTCGCCCGCGCCTGCTCCTACGCCATCTCACATTATGCCAGTCCGGGCCGAGGTGGTCACAAGCCGGCCATGGACGCAGCAGCAGCGGCCTTTGCCTGCCGGGAGGCGGCAGCCCGCCTGTTCCAGGTCCCCAAGCTGGAACAGGTGGTCTTTACCAACAATGCCACCCACGGCCTGAATATCGCCATAAAGGCCCTGGTCCGTCCGGGAGGGACAGTGGTCATCTCCGGATATGAGCACAACGCGGTCACCCGGCCGCTCCACGCCATCCCGGATGTGACGGTCCGGGTGGCGGCCGGACAACTGTTCCGGCCGGAGGAGACCGTGGAGGCATTCCGAAAGGCCCTGACCCCGGAGGTGACTGCGGCTGTATTCACCCATGTATCCAATGTGTTTGGAATGATCCTCCCCATCCAGGAGCTGGCCCGGCTTTGCCGGGAACGGGGGGTCCCCTTCATCCTGGACGCGTCCCAGTCAGCGGGCTGCCTCCCGGTCCATCTGGAGGAACTGGGGGCAGCCTTCATCGCCATGCCGGGCCACAAGGGGCTGTACGGCCCCCAGGGGACCGGTCTTCTGCTCTGCGGACAGACCCCGCCGCCTCTGCTGGAGGGGGGCACGGGAAGTGAATCCATCCGGCAGGAGATGCCGGACTTCCTGCCCGACCGTCTGGAGGCGGGGACCCACAACATCGCCGGGATCGCCGGGCTGCTGGAGGGACTGCGCTTCGTGGAAAAGCAGGGGGTACAGTCCATCGGCAGCCATGAGCGGGCCCTGACCGTCCAGATGGGGGAGTCTCTCGCCCAACTCCCGGGGGTGGAGGTGTTCCGGAGCAAAGACCCCAGCCAGCAGGCCGGAGTACTCTCCTTCCGGGTATCGGGGATGGACTGTGAGGAGCTGGGGGAGGCGCTGGGCCGCCGGGACATCGCCCTGCGTTCCGGGCTCCACTGCGCCCCGCTGGCCCACCGGACAGCTGGGACACTGGAGACCGGGACCGTGCGGGCCAGCGTCTCCGCCTTCAACGTCCCCCAGGAGATCCCACGCTTCGTCCGAGAGCTGAGGCAGATCCTCACCGAAAAGCCGTAAGACCTTACAAGGCGTCAAATGCCAGAGATCTTGAAGAGAGATCCCTGGCATTTTTTCTGTCCGGCTCCTGCCGGAACGGCCGGAGCCCAGGGCAGGTCCTGCCCTGTAGCCTATCCGGCGTCAGGGGTGACGGGAGACATATTCATGAAATTTTCATTCTTTCCTTCTCGTTTCATGTTGCCAACTTCCGCGGAATATCGTATAATTATCAAATAGGTAATTGGGCAGACCCATGCGGGCCTTTTGAAAAGAGGAGATTCCATGAGCGAACTCATACAGAGGATGCCGGCAGTCGTTCAGACCATTCGCCTGTCCGACCTGGTGGATATCGCGATCCTGTCTATCGTCATATACAAACTACTCTGGATGGTGCGGAAGACCAGCTCTGGGCGGGTGCTCCGGGGGATTATGATCGTGGTGGTGGCCATCTGGGCCTCTGCCGAGTTCAACTTATACGCCACCAGCTTCGTGCTCAACCGGGTAGTGGAGTACGCCATTCTGGTGCTGGTCATCCTGTTTCAGCCGGAGATCCGCCGCTTTTTGGAGCGGGTAGGCAGCAGCAGGATGAGCAAGGTCTTCGTCCAGCCCCCAGAGGCCGCCCACGACATCGACAGCGCCATCTCCCAGACTGTGGAGGCATATACCTCCCTGTCCAAGGACAAGGTGGGGGCGCTGATGGTCTTTGAGCGGGCCAACCTGTTGGACGAGGTCATCAAAACCGGCACGGCGCTGGACTGTGCCGTCTCCAGCGAACTGCTGAAGAACCTGTTCTGGAACAAGGCGCCACTCCATGACGGGGCGGTCATCGTCCGTAACGGCCGCATCGTGGGGGCTGGCTGCATGCTGCCCCTCTCAGGCAACACCAACCTCAGCCGTGACCTGGGGATGCGCCACCGGGCAGGCATCGGCATGAGCGAGCACTCTGACGCGGTGGTAGCCATCGTCTCGGAGGAGACCGGTTCCATCTCGGTGGCGGTGGGCGGCATGCTCAAGCGCCACCTGGCCCCTGAGACCCTGGACCGCCTGCTACGTAATGAACTGAAGACGGACGAGGATGACGGGGAGAAGAAGAGCGACCTCTTCCCCCTGGTCGCCGCCCTGTTCAACCGAGGGAAAAAGGAGGGGACAGAATGATCCAGCGTATCCAGAACAGCAAGTGGGTCTTTGTCCTGATCTCCGTCTTTTTGGCCGTGATCTTCTGGATGTACGTCCGCAACGACCTGGACCCCCCGGGGAGCCGGACGATCTACAACGTACCAGTGACCCTGACGGGAGAGACTATCCTGGAGAGTCAGGGGCTCACTATCACTGCGGTCTCTGACACGGCGGTGGACCTGAAGATCACCGCCCCTATCAGTATCCTGAACAAGCTGAGCAACCGCAATCTCAGCGTGACCGTGAACGTGTCCCAGTGTACCGAGGGGGAGCAGATCCTCCAGTATGACGTGAACTGGCCCCGGGACGTGAGCACAGCGGAGATCACCAAGGAGTCTCAGGAGCCTGCCGCTATCACCGTTATGGTGGCACGGCTGTACTCCAAGACCTTTGAGATCCAGCCCGTGCTGAAGGCCAGTATCGCCCCGGGCTACCAGGCGGGCCAGATCACCATCAGTCCAGAGACCGTGACCATCAGTGGCTCGGAGGAGGCGGTCTCCAGGGTGGCGAAGGTGGAGGCGGTGCTGGAGGGCGAAGAGCTCAACACCCGCTTCTCCGGCAATGTTCCTCTCGTCCTGCTGGACGCAGAAGGGAACGAGCTGACCGATTTGGAGATCAACATGGACACAGATACCACCTATGTGACCATGCCGGTCTATGTGGTGAAGGAAGTTAAGCTGACCGTAGACTACACGCCGGGCGGCGGTGCCACCGGCGAGGATGTGACCTCGGCCATCATCTTCCCGGACTCTATCACCATCGCCGGCTCAGAGGAGGACGTGTCCAAGGTAGAGGAGATCTCGCTGGGCAGTATCGACCTGTCCAAAGTGGTGGGGACCAACAGCTTCACCCTACCCATCGAGCTGGACTCCAGCCTGGAGAACGTCAGCGGCATCACAGAAGCCGTCGTCACGGTGACCATATCCGGCCTGTCCACCCGTACCTTCAACGTGACCAACATCGATTATGACAATGCACCGGAGGGCTATCATGTGGAGGTGGCTACCGAGTCCTGCTCTGTGGTGGTGCGGGGCAGCGAGGAGCGCCTGGAGGACATCTCCGCCAGCCAGCTGCGCATCGTGGCAGACCTGTCCAATGTGATGACGGTGGGCTCCGTCTCCGTCCCAGCCAGAGTGTATCTGGACTATAACAGTGAGGTAGGCGTCATTGGAGAGTACTCTGTTGTGGTCAACATCAGCAGATAGTAAAAACGGTTTTTGAGGCAAAACTTTGGAGGCAGCAGCATCATGAGTCAAAATGCCATTGTAAAAAAAGTGGTCCATCCCGGTGTGGTGGAGGTGTCCCTTATGCGCCAAATGGAGTGCGGCCTGAGCTGTTCCAGCTGCGAGGGATGCCCCCAGCGCCCCAAGGAGGAGATCCTGGCCCTGGCCTCTGATCCGCAGGGGGGGGCCAAGCCGGGGGACTGGGTGGAGGTGGAGCCCGCCTCCGGCAGCGCCATCGGCTTCGCCCTTCTGGTCTTTTTCCTCCCCTGCGTCTTTCTTCTGGGGGGATACCTCATCGGCAGACTTCTGGGTCTGGGAGACGGGGGTTCCATCGGAATGGCAGCCGCGGGGCTGGTCCTGGGCTTCGTTCCGGCGGTCCTGATCAACCGGACCATCACCCGGCGGAAGACCCCGGAATTCACCGTGCTGGGGTATCTTCACAGCGTGTGAGGAGAGCCCTGTGTTTGGATATGTCCGGCCTGTCCGGGAGGAACTGAAGTGTAAAGATTTTGACCTTTATCGTGCCACATACTGTGGGCTCTGCCGGGAACTGCGGCGGAAATACGGCCTGCTGGCACCCATGTTCCTCAATTTTGATTTCACCTTTCTGGCCCTGCTGCTCTGGCCGGCAGAACAGCGGTTCGTCCCCTGCCGCGGCAGGTGCCACGCCAATCCGCTGGCCAGAAAGGAGATGTGTCCCGCTGATCCGGCCCTGGAGGCGGCGGCGGACGAGAGCATCATCCTAACCTACTGGAAGCTGCGGGATTCTGCTCGGGACGACGGCCCCTTCAGCGGCCTGCCAGCCAGAGGGCTGGCCCTGCTCCTAGCTCCCGCCTACCGAAAGGCGGCGGTCTGCCGGCCGGAATTTGACCGGACAGTCCGTTCCTGCCTGGAGGAGCTGACAGGGCTGGAGGCAGAAAACTGCCCCTCAATCGACCGGACGGCCGACACCTTCGCCCGCATCCTCCAGGCAGCCGCGCCCCCCTCTGAGGACCGGAGCCGGGATCGGGCGCTGGAGCAGCTCCTCTACCACTTGGGGCGGTGGATCTATCTCATCGACGCCCGGGACGATCTGGAGGAGGACCGCGCCTCCGGCTGCTATAACCCTGTCCGCGCCCGATATGGGGAGGGAGGGGACGACCAGGCGCTGGCCCTGACTCTGGAGCACTCCCTAAATTTGGCCCGCTCCGCGTTCTGCGTGCCGGACTTTGGCTGCCGAACCCCTGTGCTGGAGAATATCCTCTATTTGGGGCTCCCCATGATCCAGCAGGCCGTCTTTGATGGCAGCTGGTCCCGTCTGAAAAAAGAAAAGATTTGGAGAAAACCTACATGAACGATCCGTACAGTGTTTTGGGGGTCAGCCCCAATGCCAGCGATGAAGAGATCAAAAAGGCCTATCGTGAGCTCGCCCGGAAGTACCATCCGGACAATTATCAGAACAATCCCCTGGCCGATCTGGCTGAGGAGAAGATGAAAGAGATCAACGAGGCCTATGAGACCATCACCAAGCAGCGCAGCGGAGGTGGGGGCTCTTATCAACGTCCGTCCGGCGGATACGGCGGGCAGAGCTATGGCGGCGGATACCAATACAGTCATCAACAGAGCGGCTCCGCCAACCCTACCTACGCCCGCATCCGGAACCTGATCAACAGCGGAGATCTGGGGACGGCGGAGCGCCTGCTCAACGAGGTGCCCCAGAAAAACGGGGAGTGGTATTTCCTTTCCGGCAGCATCGCCTACCGGAAGGGCTGGCTGGATGAGGCGATGCAGAACTACTCCCTGGCCTGCCAGATGGACCCAGGGAACATGGAGTACCGCCAGGCCCTGGCCATGATGCAGCAGGGGGGACAGGCATACCGCCCCTACGGATACAGCGGAGGGATGGACGGTCTGGACTGCTGCACCAGCCTGCTGTGCCTGAACTGCCTGTGCGGAGGGGGGCACTGCTGAGATGGCCTCTTTTCACACCACCAGCCGCCGCACCGCGGTTGCCGGGGTCCTGGCAGCTGGGAGCCTGGCCGTGCTCTGGCTGGCCTGTATGGTTCCGTCAGGGCGCATCGGCCTGACCGGCGCGGCCGGTCTGTTCCCGGTGGCCGCGGTGCTGGCCGCCGGACGGGCGGCGGGCTATCTGTGCTGGGCCGCATCCGCCCTGCTGGGGCTGTTCCTGCTGCCGGACAAGGGGGTCGCTCTGCTCTACCTGATCTTCTTAGGGCTCTACCCGGTAGTCAAAAACAACATCGAGGGCCTGCGGCGCCTGCCCCTGGAGTGGCTGTGCAAGCTGGCCTGCTTCAACGCGGCCCTGTCCCTCTTCTGGTTCGCGCTGCGGGCGCTGTTCCTGCCCGATCCCCCTGTGTGGCTGGGGGAGAGGACCTGGCTGCTCTATCTGGCAGGGAATCTGATCTTCGTCCTCTATGACGTGGGCCTGTCCCGCCTGATCGCGCTGGTGATGGCCCGGATGCCGGGGCGCCGCCGCTGAAATCAAAATAAGGAAGTGAACCGCACCAATGGTGAAAAGCATGACCGGCTACGGCCGGGCGGAGCAGAGCCTGAACGGGCGTACCATCACGGTGGAGCTCCGTTCCGTCAATAACCGATATCTGGATTGCTCTATCCGCATTCCCAGGCTCTATCTGTTTGCGGAGGATGGGCTGAAGTCTCAGGTCCAGAGTTCCATTTCCCGGGGAAAGGTGGATGTCTTCGTCACAATAGACAGCGCAGGCGCCGCCGGCGTGAAGGTCTCCATCAATCGGCCGGTGGCGGACGGATACTGCGCTGCCCTGCGGGAGTTGGCCCAGAGCTATGGGCTGTCCGATGACATCTCCGTCTCCCTGCTCTCCCGATTTCCCGATGTGCTGCTGGTGGAGAAGGAAGAGGAGGATGCGGAGCAGGTCGCCCAGGACATCAGTGCCGTCATGGAACAGGCGCTGTCCGACTTTGACCGGATGCGCAGCCGGGAGGGCCAGAAGCTATCTGATGACATCCTGACCCGGGCGGACACCATTGAACGCCTGGTCACCCTGGTGGAGGAGAGATCCCCCCAGACCGTGGAGGAATACCGGGCTCGTCTGGAGGCTAAAATGAATGAGGTGCTGGCCAACACCCAGCTGGACCCGGCCCGCATCCTCACAGAAGCGGCCATCTTTGCTGACAAGGTGGCGGTGGACGAGGAGACGGTGCGCCTGCGCAGCCACCTGGGGCAGCTGCGGCACATGCTGGCTCAGGGCGGAGCCACCGGGCGCAAGCTGGACTTTCTGATCCAGGAGTTCAACCGGGAGGCCAACACCATCGGCTCGAAGTGCAGCGACATCGAGATCGCCCGCTATGTGGTGGATATCAAGGCTGAAATCGAGAAGATCCGGGAGCAGGTCCAGAACATCGAATGAGGGGGCGGGACATTTGAAGCTCATCAACATCGGATTTGGCAATATGATCTCCGCCGGCCGGCTGGTGGCTATCGTGTCGCCGGATTCGGCCCCCATCAAGCGCATGGTGCAGGAGGCCCGGGACCGGGGCACGCTCATCGATGCCACCTACGGCCGCCGGACCCGGTCGGTGCTCATCATGGACAACGACCATCTGGTTCTCTCAGCGCTTCAGCCGGACACTGTGGCCAGCCGTCTGGAGAGCCGGGAGGCCCCTGAAGCAGAGGAGGATGAGGAATGACCAAAAAGAAAGAGAAGGGACAGCTCATCGTTTTGTCCGGTCCATCCGGTGTGGGTAAGAGCACCGTGATCGCAGAGCTTTTGGGCCAGCGGAAGGGGATCTATTTCTCTGTGTCCTACACCACCCGCCAGCCCCGGGTGGGAGAGGCAGACGGGATCAACTACAACTTCGTCTCCCGGACGGAGTTCGAGAGGATGATCGCGGACCAGGAGCTGCTGGAATACGCGGAATATGTGAACAACTACTACGGCACCTCCCTGAAGATGATCCAGGAAAAACTGAACGCCGGCATCGACGTTCTGCTGGACATCGAGGTGCAGGGGGCGGCAAAGGTTCGGGCCCGATGCCCTGAAGCCATCTTTATCTTTATCATCCCGCCCTCCTTTGAGGAACTCTCCCGCCGTCTCCACAACCGGAACACGGACAACGAGGACGTGATCGCCGGCCGGCTGGAGAAGGCGAAGATAGAGTTCCGGGAGATCCCGACCTACGACTATCTGGTGATCAACGACAAGGTCTCCAACGCAGTGGAGGAAATCGAGGCCATCCTGGTGGCCAATGAGTGCCGGGTGGACAACCGCAGAAACATTTTGAAAGGGGAATTTTCGTTATGATGCTTTATCCTGCTATGAGAGATCTGCTGGCTAAGGTGCCCAGCCGCTATCAGCTGGTCAATGTGGTGGCCTGCCGCGCCCGGCAGATTGCCAGCGAGGCGGAGACCGCCGGCGTCCCTCTGGACGACAAACCGGTGAGCATTGCCATCCGCGAAGTAGCGGAGGGTCAGCTGGACGTGTCTGAATCGTAAGCAGGCGGTGAGGAGCAAGCGGAGGGAGGCTTCCCACGCTTGCTTTGCCTTGTACAGAAGAGGAGGGGATCGGTATCGGGAGAGTGGTGGCCAAGGTGGCGGTATCCAAAGCGATCTACGCCATCGACAAGCCCTATGACTATCTGGTCCCTCCGGAGCTGGAGGGACAGGTACTGCCCGGGATGCGGGTGGCCGTCCCTTTCGGGAGCGGAAACCGTGGGTCGGATGGCATCGTGCTCTCCCTGGAACGGCAGGAGGAGAACACACCCACACTGAAGCCGGTGCTGTCCTGTCTGGACGACGCTCCCGTCCTGGATGAAAAGGGGATCCAGCTGGCCCTGTGGATGCGGGAGCGGTACTTCTGCACTGTCAGCGACGCGGTGAAGGCCATGCTCCCGGCGGGGATGTACTTTGCCCTGCGGGACAGCGTGACCTTAGTCCCCGGGCTGGAGCCGGAACAGATCTGGGATCTGCTCTCGGACGCTCCAGCTGCCGCCAGGCTGGCGGAGATGCTCTGCTGCTGGGGGGGGAGCGGGGACATGACCCAGATCCACACCGCCTTTGGCGCCAAGGACCCCACCCCCGCCATCCGGGTCCTTCTGGACCGGAAGATCGCGGTACTGGAGACCAGCGCCCAGCGGGTGGTGGGGGACAAGACAGAGCGGCTGGCCGTGCTGAATATGCCGGCAGAGGAGGCCATGGAGCTGGTCGCCTCCAGACGGAAGCGAGCTCCCCTGCGCTACGCGGTGACGGAGCTCCTCTGCACTCTGGGGGCGGCCTCCACCAAGGAGCTTTGCTATTTTACCGGCGCCTCTCCCGCCACGCTGCGATCTCTGGAAAAGAGCGGCATCCTCACCCTGGAGAAGCATGAGGTGCTCCGGAGGGTCCGGGTAGAGGACGTGGAGCCCGCCGGACCGGTGGAATTAAATCAGGAGCAGGAGGCGGCCTTCCGCGGCCTGGACCGGTTCTGCCTCCGGGGGGAGGCGGGCGCCGCCCTGCTGTACGGCGTCACCGGCAGCGGAAAGACCCAAATCTATATCCGCCTGATCCAGGAGGTGCTGGCCAGGGGGCAGACCGCCATGGTACTGGTCCCGGAGATATCTCTGACGCCCCAGCTGCTGCGGGTGTTCGCCTCCCACTTTGGGGAGCTGGTGGCGGTGCTCCACAGCTCCCTGCGCAGCGGAGAGCGGTACGACGAGTGGAAGCGGGTCCGTTCCGGCGCGGCCCGGGTGGTGCTGGGCACCCGTTCCGCTGTTTTTGCCCCTCTGGACCACATCGGGCTGATCGTGCTGGACGAGGAGCAGGAGAGCAGCTATAAATCAGAGAACGCCCCCCGCTACCATGCCAGGGACGTGGCAAAATACCGCTGTGTCCAGCATAGAGCGGTGCTCCTTCTGGGCTCAGCCACCCCGGCGGTGGAGTCCATGTACCAGGCCAGGGAGGGGCGCTACCGTCTGTTTACCCTGAGCCAACGCTTCAACCAACAGGCCATGCCGCAGGTCCGCATTGTGGATATGAAGCGGGAGCTGCGGGCGGGGAACTGCACCGCCATCAGTGCGGAGCTGCGCCGGGAGCTGGCCTGCAACCTGGAACGCGGGGAGCAGAGCATCCTGTTCCTGAACCGCCGGGGCAGCAGCCGCATGGTCTCCTGCGGGGAATGCGGACAGGTCCCGGAGTGCCCACGATGCTCGGTGCGGCTGACCTACCACTCCGCCAACGGAAGGCTGATGTGCCATTACTGCGGCTATTCTGAGCCCCTTCCTCCTGCGTGTCCTTCCTGCGGCGGCAGGATGAACTTCATCGGTGTGGGGACCCAGCGGGTCCAGGAGGAACTGGAGGCACTGTTTCCCGGGATCGAGATCCTCCGCATGGATGCGGATACCATCTCCGCCGCCCACCCCCACGAGGAGCTTCTATCCCGATTTCAGAAACAGCGCGTCCCCATCCTGGTTGGGACCCAGATGGTGGCCAAAGGGCTGGACTTTGACAATGTGACCCTGGTGGGGGTGGTGGACGCAGATATGTCCCTCTATGCCGCCGACTTCCGCGCCGGGGAGCGCACCTTCTCTCTGATCACCCAAGTGGTGGGCCGGGCCGGCCGCGGGGAGAAGCGGGGGAGAGCGGTGATCCAGACCTACACCCCGGACAACGACGTCATCCGTTTCGCCGCCGGCCAGGACTATGACAGCTTCTATGAGCAGGAAATCCAGCTGCGCCGCCTGCGGGACGAGCCGCCCTTTCGGGACATCCTGGTGCTGACCGCCTCCGGCCCCGACGAGGCGGGGGTACTCCGGGTGTGCACCCGGCTGAGGCAGTTTTTGGAGAGAGAGCTCCCCAAACTGCCCGATCAGTCCTTCCGCCTGCTGGGTCCCGCGCCGGCAGTCATCGCCAGAGTCAACAACCGGTATCGATACCGCCTCACACTGGTCGGACAGGACAGCCGCCCTCTCCGTTCCCTGATCGCCGCCCTCCTCCGGGCGGTGCGGCAGGACCGGGAGAGCCGGGGGACTTCTGTATTTGCCGACCTGAATCCCATGGATTGATTATGCAAAGGAGAAATGTTTCATGGCGCTTCGAGAGATCATCAAAAAGGGGGACCCTGTCCTCGAGAAACACTGCCATCCGGTCACACGCTTCGATCAAAAGCTGTGGGATCTGCTGGACGACATGCGGGAGACCCTGGCCCAGGCCAACGGGCTGGGCCTGGCCGCGCCCCAGGTGGGCATCCTGCGCAGAGCGGTCCTGGTGGTCAACGACCAGGAGGAGATGCTGGAGCTGATCAACCCTGAGATCATTGCCAGCGAGGGGGAGGAGGACGGCCTGGAGGGCTGCCTCTCCGTGCCCGGTTACTGGGGCTATGTGAAGCGTCCCGCATGGGTGAAGGTCCGGGCCCACGACCGGAACGGAAATGAGTTTGAGACTGAGGGGACAGGCATGACCGCCCGGTGCTTCTGCCACGAGCTGGCCCACCTGGACGGACAGCTCTACACGGATCTGGCCGACCGGATCTACACCACCGAGGAGCTGGACGCCATGCTGGAGGAGCAGGGGAAATGACGATTCTCTTTATGGGCACCCCGGATTTCGCTGTCCCGTCCCTAGAGGCTCTGATTGCCGCAGGACACACCATCTGCGGCGTATTCACCCAGCCGGACCGGCCGAAAAACAGGGGAATGAAGCTCCAGGCACCACCTGTAAAGCGAATAGCCCTTGCACATGATATTCCTGTTTTCCAGCCTGTTACTCTCAAGGACGGCACTGCCCTGGAGGAGATCCGCCAGCTGTCCCCTGAGCTGATCGTAGTGGCGGCCTACGGCCGTCTCCTGCCCCGGGAAATTTTGGAGCTGCCGGCCAATGGATGCATCAATGTGCACTCCTCCCTGCTCCCCAAGTACCGGGGGGCTGCCCCCATCAATTGGGCGGTGCTCAACGGTGAGGAGGAGACCGGTGTCACCATCATGTATATGGCCCAGGAGCTGGATGCGGGGGACATCATCGCCCAGGCGTCCACCCCGATCGATCCCGAAGAGACGGTGGAGTCGGTTCATGATCGGCTGGCCGGGCTGGGCGCCCGGCTGCTGGTCCAGACAGTGTCCCGGCTGGAGGCCGGAACGGCGGAGCGTACCCCCCAGGACGGGGAACGGGCCACCTATGCGCCCATGCTTTCCCGGGAGCTCTCTCCCATTGATTGGACCCGCCCGGCCCGTGAGATCCACGACCAGATCCGGGGGCTGATCCCCTGGCCTGCCTCCAGCACCGACCTGCTGGGTGCTGGTGTGGTGAAGGTGTTTGGCGGTCGAGAGACCGGGGAGTCCACCAGCCGGCGGCCCGGCACCATCCTCTCTGCCGACAAACGGGGCATCCGGGTCGCCTGTGGAGATGGAAAGGTGCTCTGCTTGACAGAACTTCAGGCGCCTGGCAGTCGACGGATGTCTGCGGCAGACTATTTGAGAGGACACCCTATTTCGGCGGAAGAGGATTGAGACCCATTCAAAAGCGGGAGGTGAAGCCCTGTGGATGCCCGAGAAACGGCGCTCCTCACCCTGAACGCCTGTGAGAGGCAGGGGGGATGGTCGGACGGCGCCCTGAAAAAGCAGATATCGGCGGCCGGATTGGACAGCCGGGACGCGGCGCTGGCCACCCAGCTGTGCGCCGGTGTTTTGCAGAACCAGATGCTCCTGGACTTCTATCTGGCCCATTTCTCCAATCTCCCCCTCAAGCGGATGGAGGGGCGGGTGGTCCAGGCCCTGCGCCTGGGGGCCTACCAGATGCTCTTTCTGGACAGGATTCCCCACAGCGCAGCGGTCAACCGGTCCGTAGAGCTGACCCGAGCCTACTGCAAGAACCCCCGGGCGGCGGGGATGGTCAACGGCATCCTCCGCAGTCTGGAGAGGAGCCTGGAGCGTCTGCCCACCATCCCCCAGCGGGACCCGGTGGAGTACCTGTCCATCCTGTACAGCCATCCGGCGTGGATGGTGCGGGAATTCCTGCTGACTCTGGGGAACGACGGCGCTGCGGCCCTGCTGCGGGCCAACAATGCGCAGCCTGCCACGGCGGCCCAGGTGAACACCCTGAAGATCAACGCCCGGGAGCTGCGCCTGCGCCTGGAGGAGCGAGGGGTTCGGGCAGAGGAACACCCCTGGCTGACAGACTGTATCCTCCTGTCTGGGACCGGGAATCTGGAGGAGCTGCCGGAGTTTCAGGCGGGTCTCTTCTACATCCAGGACCCAGCTTCCCGGCTGGCGGTGGCGGCAGCAGGCCCTGCCGCGGGGATGCGGGTGCTGGATGCCTGCGCGGCGCCCGGCGGCAAGTCCTTTGCCGCAGCTATCGCCATGGGGGGCAGGGGAACGGTGTGCTCCTGCGACCTGCACCCCCACAAGAAAAAGCTGATCGCCAACGGCGCGGCCCGTCTGGGCCTGGACTGCGTCACGCCTATGACGGCGGATGCCTGCGTCCACCGCCCGGAGTGGGAGGGTGCCTTTGATCTGGTGCTTGTGGACGCCCCCTGTTCCGGTCTGGGCGTCATTCGGAAGAAGCCGGACATCCGCTACAAGGACCCGGAGCCCCTGGCAGCCCTTCCCAGCGTACAGCGCCGAATCCTGGAGAACGTCTCCTCCTATGTGCGGCCCGGTGGGACACTGCTCTACTCCACCTGCACGCTGCTACGGCGGGAAAATGAGAATGTGGTGTCCGCCTTCCTGGAGGCGCACCCCCAGTTTGGACCCGAGCCCTTCCAGCTGCCTGGCGTCCCCGGAGCGGAGGGGAGCAGCTGGATGCTGACGCTGTGGCCCCACATACAGGGGACGGACGGCTTCTTTATCAGCCGCATGAAAAAGAGGGAGGAAGCCCTTTGATCGATCTCAAATCCATGACGCCGGAGGAGCTGGCCGCCTGGTTCCGGGAGCAGGGGGAACCCGCCTTCCGGGCCAAGCAGGTGTTTCAGTGGCTCTATCGAGGTGCCGTCTCCTTTGACGAAATGACCGACCTCCCCAAGGTCCTGCGGCAGAAGCTGGAGGAGCACTGTTTTCTTACAGCTCCCCAGGTGGCCAGAAAGCAGGTCTCTGCCCAGGATGGCACCATCAAATACCTGTGGAGGCTGTCAGACGGAAACTGTATCGAGACAGTTTTGATGCGGTATAAGCATGGGAATACTGTGTGTATCTCCTGTCAGGTGGGCTGCCGGATGGGCTGTGCTTTCTGCGCTTCCACCCTGGGAGGCAAGGTACGGGACCTTACGCCGGCAGAGATGGTGGACCAGGTCCTCTTCACCCAGTTGGACAGCGGGGAGCCGGTCTCCAACATCGTGCTGATGGGGATCGGGGAGCCCCTGGACAATATGGATACGGTGCTGAAGTTCCTGACACTGGTCAACCAGCCCAATGGTCTGAACATCGGCATGCGTCACATCTCCCTGTCTACCTGCGGGCTGGCGGATCAAATTGACAAACTGGCCCAACATAGGTTACAATTAACACTATCGGTCTCCCTCCACGCGCCGGACGATGAGACCCGCTCCCGTCTGATGCCGGTGAACCGGAGCGTGGGCGTGGAAAAGCTGATGGCAGCCTGCCGGCGGTATTTCCAGACCACTGGACGGCGCATCTCCTACGAATATGCAATGATCGACGGGGTCAACGACTCTGACTGGCAGGCTGATCTCCTGGCTCGGCTGCTGAAGGGGACACCCGGCCATGTCAACCTGATCCCGCTCAATGATGTGGAGGAGAGTCCACTGAAGCCCAGCCGCAGGGTGGCCGCTTTTCAGCGGCGCCTGGAGGGGCACGGCGTGACCGTTACGGTGCGCCGCAAGCTGGGAGGCGATATCGACGCCTCCTGCGGCCAGCTGCGCCGAAAGGCCATGGCTCAGACACTCGGCCGGAATGACGGCAGGAAAGAGGCAGATATTCCATGAATGTATGGGGGATCACCCACCGGGGAATGGTACGAGAGCAGAACCAGGATGCGTTTGCCTGCCGGACCCTGCCGGACGGCCGGATCATTGCGCTGGTCTGCGACGGCATGGGCGGCGCCCGGGCGGGCAACATCGCCAGCACCATGGCGGTGGAGCTCTTTATGGAGGAATTCCTTTCACGAAAGGAGGACGAGTCTGACCGGGTCCGGATGGAGCGGGCGGCATCCCGCGCCAATGACGAGGTCTTCCACCGCTCTAATGTGGACATGGAGTGCTCCGGGATGGGCACCACCCTGGTGGCAGCCCTGGCGGGGCCCCACGAGACAGTTATCCTCAACGAAGGGGACAGCCGAGCCTATCACGTCACCCCAGAAGGCATCACCCGGGTCACCAGGGACCACTCGCTGGTGGAAGATCTGGTGGAACGAGGGGATCTGACCCGAGATCAGGCCAGAGTCCATCCTCATAAGAATCTCATCACCCGCGCCTTGGGGGCGGAGTCCCATCTTCGGGCGGACTGTTTCTATCTTCAGGCCCTGCCCGGCCACTACCTGCTGCTGTGCAGCGACGGCTTGAGCAATGTAGTGACCGACCAGGAGTTGCTCTATGAGGTGATCCACGGCGGGGAGGCGGTCACCTGCTGTGAGAGGCTGCTGGATATCGCCCTGAAACGGGGCGCGCCGGACAACGTGACGGCGGTCCTGATTCAGTACGAATAACAGCGACAAAGGAGGCGATTTACCATGGATCAATACATAGGTAAATTACTCGATAATCGATATGAGATCCTGGAGATCATCGGCACCGGGGGCATGGCCCGGGTGTACAAGGCACGCTGTCACCGGCTCAACCGGCTGGTGGCCATCAAGATCCTTCGGGAAGATCTGGCCCAGGACGCGGAGTTCCGCCGCCGCTTCCACGACGAGTCCCAGGCCGTAGCCATGCTTTCCCACCCAAACATCGTGGCCGTTTATGACGTCAGCCGCTCCTCCGACCTGGAATACATCGTGATGGAACTGATCGACGGTATCACCCTGAAGCAGTATATGCAGAAAAAGGGGAACAAGCTGAACTGGCGGGAGGCACTCCACTTTATCACCCAGATCGTCAAGGCATTGGGGCACGCCCACAGCCGGGGCATCATCCACCGGGACATCAAGCCCCACAACATCATGGTGCTGCGGGACGGCAGCGTGAAGGTGGCCGACTTCGGGATCGCACGGGTGGCTTCAGGCGGGCACAGCACCCTGACTCAGGAGGCGCTGGGCTCCGTCCATTATATCTCCCCCGAGCAGGCCAGAGGGAGCCATATTGACGCCCGCTCCGACCTGTACTCTGCGGGGGTGGTGCTCTATGAGATGATAACTGGCCGCCTGCCCTTTGAGGGGGACACTCCGGTCTCCGTGGCCATCCAGCACATCAATTCCATCCCACTCTCCCCCCGTGAGCTGGACCCTACCATCCCAGAGGCGCTGGAGGCCATCACCATGAAGGCCATGGCTCCCAACCCGGACAACCGATATCCCTCCGCAGACGCGATGCTGGCCGACTTGGAAGAGTTCCGTAAGAACCCCAGCATCAACTTTGACTACGACGTGAGCGAGTTCGTGCCCGAGGAGCCGGAAGAGGGCGCCATGACTCAGATCCGCACGCCCCATACGCCGGTGCGCAGCCGTGTGCCGGAGCCTGAACCCCGCAGGCGCCGCTACGAGGAGCCGGAGGAGGAAGAGGAGGAGCCGGAGAACCGTCCCAGGCGCCGGGACCGCCGGCGGGGAGGGACAAACTGGCCCATCATCGCGGCCATCGTTGTCATCCTGGCCTTTGTGGCGGGACTGTTCTACTTCATGTATCAGTTCTTCATCTCCTCCATTCTGATGCCCTCGCCGGACTATACCATCCCCAAGCTGACGGGCTACACCTATGAGGAGGTCCTTCAGGACCCGGAGCTGAGACAGGAGTTCAACATCGTCGTTGGCCAGACGGTGGAAAGCGAGGAGGCTGCGGGGACGATCCTCAGGCAGGACCCTGCTGCCGGGAGCACCGTGAAGTCCAACAACGCAGAGATCACGGTGACGGTGAGCGGTGGACCTGAGGTGATCCAGATGATCGATGTCACCAACCAGGAATATCTGAAGGCCCTGGCCACCCTGCGGGACATGGGGCTGAGCGTGGAGGCCCCCGAATATCAGTTCGATGATGAGGTGCCCGCCAACTATATCATCTCCTATACCCCTGCGGAGGGGACCGAACTCAAGGCGGGGGACAGCGTCCATCTGGTGGTTAGTAAGGGGCCTGAGGCGTCCAAGGTCACGCTGATCTCTTTCGCGGACATGGCCCAGAGCGACGCGGAGAGCCGGATCCGTCTGATGAACCTGGAGGTGGGTGAGATAGAGCATGTCTCCAGTGAAACAGTACCGGAGGGAAAGGTAGTGGAACAGTGGCCGGAGGCTGGTACAGAGGTGGAAGAGGGGAGCAAGGTCAACCTTACCGTCAGTACAGGGCCTGAGAACCCGGACATTCCTCAGACATCAACCAAGACACTCACCATCAACCTGCCGGTGGTGGATGAGACGGACCCTGTCCAGTCCATCAATGTGATGGTCACCAGCGACGACGGAAAGGAAGTTTATAACCGGGATGTAAACCCTCTTATGGAAGTGGCTGTGTCAGTACCGGTCAGTGGGACAGGGAAAGTGACATACAACGTCTATTTCAATGGGAGATTGGACCACGGCGTCACGGTCAACTTTGACGAGTGATATGGCAGAAGGAATGATTTTAAAAGCCCTCAGCGGCTTCTACTATGTGGACGACGGGACTCAGCTGTTCGCCTGCCGGGGGCGGGGGAAGTTCCGCCATGAGAAGGTGACCCCTCTGGTGGGTGACCGGGTGCTGTTTACCCCGCTGGAACACGGGAGCGGCTCGCTGGACGGGATTCTCCCCAGAAAGAATGAGTTCCAGCGCCCGGCGGTGGCCAACGTGGACCAACTGGTCATCATCGTGTCCCAGGCGGTCCCTGCCACCGATCCCTTCCTCATTGACCGCGTGATCTCCATCGCGGAGCGCCGGGGATGTGACAGCGTCATCTGCGTCAACAAGTGGGACTTGGTGCCGGGGGAGGACCTGTACCAGATCTATACCTCCGCCGGCTTCACCACCCTGAAGGTGAGCGCGGAGACCGGCGAGGGGATCGAAGAGCTGCGGCAGGTCATTTCTGGAAAGGTGTCTGCCTTCACAGGAAATTCCGGCGTCGGTAAGTCCAGCATCCTAAATGCACTGGAGCCTGGGATCGCCCTGCAGACAGGGGAGATCAGCGAAAAGCTGGGGCGGGGTCGGCACACCACCCGCCATGTGGAGCTCTACCGGCTGAGCGGCGGGGCTCTGGTGGCCGACACCCCGGGGTTCTCCTCCTTTGATACGGACCGCATGGAGCTTTGCCGCAAGGAGGAGTTGGAGGGCTGCTTCCGGGAGTTTGCCCCTTACCTGGGAAAATGCCAGTTTACCGGCTGCTCCCATGTGAAGGAGAAGGGCTGCGCGGTGCTGAAGGCGGTGGAGGCCGGAGCGATCCAGCCCAGCCGCCACGCCAGCTATATACGCCTGTACGACCAGGCCAAGCAGATCCCGGACTGGGCGCGATAAAATTTTATCAGTGGAACAGTGACACATCGCCTCCCCGTGCATAGACTGGATTAGCCGGAAAACGGCCAGTCTATGCGGAGGGGAGGCTTTCTTATGGGCATCGTCGTGGTACGTTCTCCCAGATGTCTGCGGGGTCTGCTGCGGAAGCTGTTTGGCCTGAAGTGATCCCGGGGCCCAGGGGGCACTGAGTCCTTTTCTGAGGGTGGCATATTTGTCCCTGCCTGTACATATAGTGGTCCCAAAGCGGAATGGCTGACCCGGCGCGGCGGCCCAGGCCGCGCCGACTCGATTTGTAAGGGAGAGGACGATTATGGAGCTTGAGCTCAAACGAGATGCGATCCACTGCTTTGAGACCGTAGCAGACGTCACCATCTGTCAGGAGGAGACCCAGGAGGCTATCGTTCCGGATGCCTGTCCGGACATTCTGCGCATCGTTGAGGTATGCGGTCAGGCGTGCCTCACAGGAAAACAGGCCCGGGAGGGAATGGCCACCGTCTCCGGCATGGTGCGCGCCTCGGTGCTGTATCTGCCGGAGACGGGGGGATGTCTGCGCCATATGGAGCTCAGCGTCCCCTTCACCTGCCAGGTCGAGGCCCCCGGCCTGACCTCCCAGGGGACCATTTTGGCCGATCCCCGCCTGCGGTGGGCGGAGGCCCGGGTGCTGAATCCCAGAAAGATCCTGCTCCGGGTGGACCTGGCCGTGGAGATCAGGGCCTGCCAGCCCTGTGAGCGCACCATATGCCAAGGGGTAGAGTCGGCGGAGGAACATGGTATCCGCCAGCTCCAGGAGGAGCAGACCACCGATCAGATCATAGCCGTGCAGGAAAAACCCTTTACATTTACAGATGGTGTGGACTTGGGGCTATCAGAGGGTGGTGAGCTGCTCAGCCTCCGGGGAGAGCCATCCTGTGAGGAGAGCCGCCTCATTGGTAGCAAGCTGATCTTCAAGGGCAGTGTGGAGCTCCACGCCCTCCTGCGGGACGCGGACGGGACCCTTCGGACAGCCAGGGAGTCCATGCCCTTTTCTCAGATCATCGAAGTTCCTGGGGCCGGAGAGGACGCGGAATGTGAGGTGCGGGTCGTCCTTACCGATCTGAATGCCCCCGCCATTGGGACAACGGTGGGCTCTGCCGAGGTGACGCTGGAGCTCCTGGCCCAGGCGGTGGTGAGGAGCCAGCGGCCGGTCACCATGCTTCAGGATATTTACAGCACCGGATGGATGCTGGAGGTCCAGACCGAGGAACACACCATGCGCCAGGTGGTGGATCAGTCCATTCGGCCCCAGAGCGTCCGTGAGATCCTGGAGACCACCACCCTGGTACGAAACGCCATAGACGGGTGGCTGTCCCTAGGGGAGATCCGGCAGAGCCGGGAGGGCGACCAGATGATCCTTTCGGCAGAGGTACTCATCACGGCCCTGTATCTGGATGACGGGGAGGAGCTTCAGTCTATCCAGCGCACCGTCCAGACGGACTGCAGGCTGGACTGCCCGGTCCAGGCGGTGTGTCAGTGCTGGTGTACCGCCCCAGGCGAACTGGCCGTGGTGCCGGCGGCCGGCGGACTGGAGGTGCGCTTCACTCTGGAATTCCACTGCCTCTGTCTGGCGGAGCGCAGGCAGGCCGCTATCTCCTCCGCGCGTCTGGGGGAGGAACGGGCCAAGCCGGACGGGACACAGCCCTCGGTGGTGCTGCGTATGGCCGCTCCGGGAGAGCGGCTGTGGGACATTGCGAAAGCGTACGGTACTACCACAGAGGAGATCACCCAAGCCAATGAGCTGGAGGAGGGCTGCCTGCCCACGGGCAGGATGCTCCTGATCCCCCGGGTACGCTGATCTCATCGGCAAGGAGCCGGACCGGGCCTGTCGGCCTGCGGTCCGGCTCCTTTTTCAAACAAAGGCTGGAAAAGCTATGCGGCAAGGTCATATTCCACAGCTTATCCCCATACACTGTAAGGAAATCACCGGCTTGCTCGGCCGAAGGAGGAATTTCAGTGGAAGATCGCAAAATCTACGAGGATATCGCGCTTCGGACCGAGGGCGATATCTATATCGGCGTCGTGGGGCCGGTCCGGACCGGAAAATCCACATTTATCAAGCGGTTCATGGAGACGCTGGTCATCCCCAACATTGAAAATGTGTACCGCCGGGAGCGGGCCAGGGATGAACTGCCCCAGAGCGGCTCCGGGCGTACCATCATGACGGCGGAGCCCAAATTTGTCCCGGAGGAAGCGGTAGCTGTCACAATGGAGGGGGGCGCCGCCTTCCAGGTCCGGCTTATCGACTGCGTGGGCTACATGGTGGAGGGAGCGGTGGGACATCTGGAAGGAGAGACCCAGCGGATGGTGACCACCCCGTGGTTCGATCACGAGATCCCCATGTCGGAGGCGGCGGAGATCGGCACCCGGAAGGTCATTGCGGAACATTCCACCATCGGCATCGTCATCACCACGGACGGGACCATCACCGAGATCCCCCGGGAGGACTATCTGGAGGCGGAGGACCGGGTCATCACGGAACTGAAGGAGCTGGGGAAGCCCTTTCTGGTCCTCCTCAACTCCGCCTATCCCAACTCGGAGCGGGCCCAGGCCATCCAAGCGGACATCAGCCAGCGGTACGGGGTGGCCTGCCGGGCACTCAACTGCCTGGAGCTGAGCGAGGGGGACATCAACACCGTCCTGAAGGATGTGCTCTACGAGTTCCCGGTGAAGGAGCTGGACCTGTTCCTGCCCCCCTGGGTGGACGCCCTGGCTCAGGACCATCCCATCAAGTCTGCCCTGTACACCGCCATCCGGGAGGGGGCCTCCGACCTGTACCGCATCCGGGACGTGGAGCAGACGGTCCGCTCCATCAAGGAGTGCGAGGAGGTGAGCGACGCCCGGGTGACCTCCATCGACCTAGGCACCGGGCTGGCCGCTGCGGTACTGGACCTGCCCAGGGCCCTGTTCTACCACACTCTGTCCCAGCAGTCCGGCTTCCAGATCCAGGACGACGGGGATCTGGTCTCTCTGCTGACCCAGCTGGCTGGCGTCAAGGCAGCATATGACAAGGTGGCAGACGCTCTGAAGGAAGTGGAGGAGACCGGCTACGGCATCGTGGTGCCCTCCATCGATTCCCTGGTGCTGGAGGAGCCGGAGATCGTCCGGCAGGGGGGACGCTATGGCGTCCGACTCAAGGCCAGCGCCCCCTCCATCCATATGATCCGCGCGGATATTGAGACCGAAGTTGCCCCTATCGTGGGTACGGAGAAGCAGAGCGAGGAGATGGTCCACTATCTGCTCCAGGAATTTGAGGGGGACACCTCCAAGATCTGGCAGTCCAACATTTTCGGGAAATCCTTCTACGAGCTGGTGGGGGAGGACCTGAACACCAAGGTCAAGCGGATGCCGGAGGACGCCCGGGAAAAGCTCCGGGAGACCCTCCAGCGCATCATCAACGAGGGCTCCGGCGGACTGATCTGCATCATCCTGTAACAAATAAGAGGGCAGGGCGCTCCAATCGCGCCCCGCCCTCTTATATTATGTCAACTGGGAGAAAACTGCTTCATAGTCCTTTCCAAAATACTGCAGCAAATGTGAGCATGAGCCTTTGCCTTTTGGACCTATCTGCGGTATAATAACATGAAAGCGGCCTCCCGGCCATAGGATGGACGGGAGGTGTATGCCAATATGAAACATGTCATTTCGGTCCTGTGCGTCCTGGCGGTACTGCTGTGTATGGCCCCCTTCGTGTCTCCGAACGGAGAGGGAGAGGCTGTCTCCGCCGCTGCCCGCACAGAGACAGGCCCCTTCATCGTGGATGCCGGCCACGGAGGAGAGGACGGCGGTGCGGTCTCGGCAGACGGCACCCAGGAGAGCGGCATCAACCTGGCCATAGCCCTTCGGCTGGAGGACATCCTGGCTTTCTGCGGTGCCGCCCCCGTCATGCTGCGCCGGGAGGATATCTCCCTGCACGACCCGGAGGCCGGTTCCCTGAAGGAGAAGAAGTCCTCGGACCTGCGCAACCGGACCCGGGCCGTCCAGGATCTGTCCGGCGCCACCCTGATCAGTGTCCACCAAAACAGCTACCCGGAGAGCCGCTACGACGGTGCACAGGTGTTCTACGCACCCACAGAGGGCTCCCAGGCACTGGCCGAATACACCCAGGAGATCCTGCGCCAAACGCTGGACCCGGACAACGGCAGGCAGGCCAAGCAGATCCCAGACACAGTATATCTGATGAATCACATTGACAACCGGGCGATTTTGGTGGAGTGCGGCTTCCTCAGCAATCCACAGGAGGCCGCCAGGCTCCGAGACCCGGTCTATCAGACCAAGATCGCCGCAGCCCTGGCCAGCGCCTGCCTGACCTTTCAGGGGGAGCGGATCACGGCCCATACCACAGAGATTTGAGGATGAAATATGAAGGCCAAGACGGTATTTTATTGTACGGAATGTGGAAATGAGACGCCCAAGTGGCAGGGGAGATGCCCGGCCTGCGGGGCCTGGAATACGGTGGTGGAGCGGCCCGCAGAACAGGCCCCCAGGAAGGGAGGGCCCGCCCGGGGGACATCCGGTATCGGCGTCCCTCTCAGCCGTCCTAAGTCCATGGAAGAGGTAGAGGTCACCGATGAGCTGCGCTTCCGCACCGGGATGGGAGAGCTGGACCGGGTGCTGGGCGGCGGAGCGGTGCGCGGTTCATTGGTGCTGGTGGGCGGCGCACCAGGCATTGGAAAATCCACCCTGATGCTCCAGATCTGCGACAACCTGTGCCGGTTCGCCAAGGTCCTGTATGTATCCGGTGAGGAGTCAGAGCGGCAGATCAAGCTGCGGGCCCAGCGGCTGAACGTGGCCGGCGAGGGGCTCTATCTCCTGTCGGAAACAAACCTGGAACACGTGCTGGACGCAGTCCACAGCCTCCAGCCCGATGTGCTCATCGTGGACTCCATTCAGACCCTCTATCACGGGGATATCAGCTCGGGGCCGGGAAGCATCTCCCAGGTGAAGGAGTGTACCATGTCCCTGATGCAGCTGGCGAAAGGGGAGGGGATCACCGTCTTTGTCATCGGCCACGTGAACAAGGAGGGATCTATCGCCGGCCCTAAGGTACTGGAGCATATGGTGGACTGCGTTCTCTATTTTGAGGGAGAGCGGCAGATGGCCTACCGCATCCTCCGGGCGGCGAAAAATCGCTTTGGCGCCACCAATGAGATCGGCGTCTTTGAGATGGCAGACGCGGGACTGACGGAAGTGCCCAACCCGTCGGAGGCCCTGCTGGCCGGGCGGCCCACCGACGCCCCCGGGACCTGCGTCACCTGCGTGATGGAGGGGGTGCGGCCAGTGCTGGCGGAGGTACAGGCGCTGGTGGTGCCCTCCAGCCTGGGCAATCCCCGCCGGGTGAGCAACGGGGTGGACTACAACCGGGCCATGCTACTGCTGGCGGTGCTGGAAAAGCGCGGCGGACTGATGCTCAGCGGCTGCGATGCCTATGTGAACGTGATCGGCGGCCTCTCACTGGAGGAGCCCGCCGCTGATCTGGCCGCTATGATCGCTTTTGCCTCCAGCTTCCGGGACAGGCCTGTTCCCAGCGACTTGGCCGCCATCGGAGAGATCGGCCTGACCGGCGAGCTGCGGGCGGTGAGTGCCCTGGGACAGCGGCTCAGTGAGGTGCGGCGCCTGGGATTTACCAAATGCCTGATCCCGAAACGGGTCCAAGGAAAGCTGTCTGTTCCGGAGGGCCTGGACGTGATCCGGGTGGCCAACATCCGGGAAGCACTGGCCGCCATTTTGTAAGCGGGGAACAAAGTTGACACAGCCGCTCCCGCCGGTACTCCCGCAGGATGCCGCCCGGGCCAGAGAGCAGTAGCCGTCCTGTTGGTAGACGCAGGGGTCGGTGCAGACGATCAGGCTCAAAAGATCACACCTTTTTCTTTTTGTTTGGCTGAAATGCGGGCCATGATATCATGGTCATCAGTGTGCCCAGATGAGAGATATCTATGCGAAAAGACCGCATCAGAAAGACTCTAGCTTCCTGATGCGGTCTTTTCGTGCGCATGATCTATGCGATGGCCGACCGGCTCTTGCAGGCGTCCCTGGAGGCCAAGGCGGCAAAAGCCGGCCGCAGGGCTTGCGACCGCTCCGCCGGTGTGGTATGATGCAGGGGAAGCACTGCGAAGGGAGGTACTGCGGGAAGACTCTCAGGTCAACAAAATAAAAATTTTGTTGACCTGAGAGGAGGAGCAATAGGAGAAAACCGTGTTTTCACCCATCCCAGGCCCGCAGGCTGCGATTTGGACTACCGCTCAGAATCACCACCCATCCTTCGGGATTTTCTGGTCTATCATGAGACCATCCAGGGCCACTCCCCAAAAACCGTGGACGAATACTTTCTGGATCTGCGCAGCTTTTTCCGCTATCTCAAGCTGGAAAAACGGCTTGTCCCCAAGGATACGCCCATGGAATCGATCCCCATCGATGATGTGGACATCCAACTCATCCGCTCCGTCACTCTGACCGACGTCTACGCCTATATGAGCTATCTCAGCCGAGACCGCGCGGCCCATCCGAACAGCCCAGACACCAGCTATGGATTGTCTGCGTCCTCCCGGGCACGCAAGGTGGCGACCATCCGCTCATTTTATAAGTACCTCACCAACAAGGCCAAGCTGCTGACTGAGAACCCTATGCAGGATCTGGATTCCCCCCGCCTCAAGAAGTCACTGCCCCGTTACCTGGATCTGGAAGAGAGCGTGGAATTGCTGGAGTCGGTAGACGGAGCTAACTCTGTGCGGGATTACTGCATCCTGACCCTGTTTTTGAACTGCGGCCTGCGGATCTCAGAGCTGGTCGGCCTGAACGTGACCGATGTCCGGGGCGATCAGCTCAGAGTCCTGGGCAAGGGCAACAAGGAACGGGTCCTCTTTCTCAACGAAGCCTGTCAGCAGGCTCTCCAGGATTGGCTGACAGAGCGGAACATGCTGGCACTGATCGATAAGGAGGCCCTCTTCATCACCCATCAGAACCGCCGGCGCATCTCCCGCGCTGCGGTGCACAAGCTGGTGAAAAAGCATCTGGCCGCTTCCGGGCTGGACAGCACCCAGTATTCCGCCCATAAGCTGCGCCACACTGCCGCCACTCTGATGCTTCAAAACGGCGTAGACGTACGCACTTTGCAGGAGGTCCTGGGCCACGACCACCTGAACACGACCCAGATATACACCCACGTGGACAGCGATGATCTGCGCACCGCAGCCCGTGCCAATCCTCTGGGGATGGTAAAGAAGAAAAAAAGGGGAAGTGAGGACGAGACATGAACCGATATTCCTGGCTGGAGGGCTATCTGCTGTCCATGCCCGGTGCCGTCACCGACTACAAATTGGAATGGCAGTGGCAGCGTTATTTGGTAGGCGGGCGGATGTTTGCAGCCGTCTGCACCCCAGGACCGGAACACGCCGCCCATGCTGGGCGGACTATGGTGATCCTGAAGTGCGATCCCAGGCTGGCCGAGGCATTTCGCGAGCAGTACCCGGAGGTAGTGCCCGGTTTTTACAGCGATAAGCGGAATTGGAACTCGGTCTATTTGGACGGGGCTCTCCCGGACGACGTGCTGCGGGACTTTTGCGGCATGTCCTATGAACTGGTATTCCAGAAGCTGACCAAGCGGGCCCAAAGAGAGATCATGGAACAGGAAGAAAAAAGGAGTTCGTGACCCATGTATTATGTACTGTTCGTCTTTGCCATGCTCACGCCGGTCCTGATGGCGGTGGTGGGGCTGATTTGGCGCATCCATCCCCCCAAGCGGGACGGTGGCTTTCTAGCCTACCGCACCGCCCTCTCCAGCAAAACCGAGGAGACCTGGGCCTTCGCCCACCGGCACATCTCTAAGCTCTGGCTGCGCATCGGACTCCTTCTCAGCATCCTGTCCGCAGTGCTTATGGTTGTGTTCCGGGAGAGTGCCTCCTCCTTTGTACTGTGGCTGATCGGCGGACAGATGGTATTTCTGTGTATCTCCGCATTTCTGGTGGATGCCCTGCTGAAAAACACCTTTGATGAAAATGGCCTCCCCATAGAGCGTTAAAGCGATAGACCTCCCAAAACCAATTAGGAGGTCTATCGCTTATCTGGGGCGGACCCCCAGAATATGGATGCCCCGCAGGGCTTGATATGGGTAGGTGCTCAACGGCCGGAAGTCGGCGTCCTGGCTGTGGGCGGCCACCAGAATGGTGTCGGGAAAGGCCGGCTGCCGGATCTCCACCACGATAGGATCATGGGCAAAGACGCCGCCGGCAAAGCTGAGCTGGATAAAATCCCCCGGCTCCAGTTCACCCAGTCCGGCTTCCGTGCCAAAGGGCCCCGGCCTGCTGTCCTTTCGGGTCAAAAAGTTATAAAAGTAGGGCACGCCGCTCCAGGACGGAGATTTCTGATTTCCGCTGATGTAGTACCATCCGAAGGTAGGCGTATGGTCCATCACGCCGCTCCCAGCATAAAGGCATTGGGATGCGAAGTTGGTGCAGTCTCCCCCCAGTTCAGAGAAATCGTAGTACGCCGGATTCCGATCATACGCCCACCGGTGGGCATAGCGCACCGCAGCCCCGCGGTCATAGGGCAGGATATCGTGCAAAGGACCTCTCCCCTCTCCTGCCCCCATTCTATGCAGAAAACGGTCCCGGGTTCATCTCACCTGAAAGTTCTGTCTCCTTCTTCTCACCATGGGCCTACGGGGCGGCTTTGGCGAACTAGGTATGAAAAAAGGGAGCGCCGAAGCGCTCCCCTTTCAAAAGGCAGAAGTTCGATCAGGCCTTGCCGTCGCAGCCCAGCACGTTGATCAGCTTATGCTTGACCAGCTGCTTGATGTTCTCGCGGGCGGGCTTCAGATACTGCCGGGGGTCAAAGTCGGCGGGATGCTCGGCAAAATACTTACGGATGGTGCCGGTCATGGCCAGACGCAGATCGGAGTCGATATTGATCTTGCACACGGCGCCCCGTGCGGCCTGACGCAGCTGATCCTCGGGGATGCCCACGGCGTCAGGCATCTTGCCGCCATTCTCGTTGATCATCTTCACAAACTCCTGAGGCACGGAGGAGGAGCCGTGGAGCACGATGGGGAACCCAGGCAGGCGCCTGACGATCTCATCCAGGATGTCGAAGCGCAGCGGAGGGGGAACCAGCTCCCCCTTCTCATTGCGGGTGCATTGAGCGGCAGTGAACTTGTAAGCGCCGTGGCTGGTGCCGATGGCGATGGCCAGGGAATCACAGCCGGTGCGGGAGACGAACTCCTCCACCTCTTCAGGACGGGTGTAATGGGAGTCTTCGGCAGACACATTGACCTCGTCCTCCACGCCTGCCAGAGCGCCCAGCTCGGCCTCCACCACTACGCCGTGGTCGTGGGCATACTCCACCACCTTCTTGGTGATCTCGATGTTCTCCTCAAAGGGCTTGGAGGAGGCATCGATCATCACGGAGGTGAAACCGCCGTCCACGCAGGACTTGCACAGCTCGAAGCTGTCGCCGTGGTCCAGGTGCAGGCAGATAGGCAGGCCGGTCTCAGCGATGGCGGCCTCTACCAGCTTGATCAGATAGGTATGGTTAGCATAGGCCCGAGCGCCCTTGGAGACCTGGAGGATCAGGGGGGCGTTGACCTCTTTGGCCGCCTCGGTGATCCCCTGGACGATCTCCATGTTGTTGACATTGAACGCGCCGATAGCGTATCCGCCGTCATAGGCCTTTTTGAACATTTCAGTGGTCGTTACCAGTGGCATAATGACCATCTCCTTCTTCAAATTTACATGTTATATTGTACCATTTCCAATTGCGAAATACAATAGGACATGGTATGATTTACTTTGGAATTTTCAATAAAGAGATGTGCAGTTTTCCAATCCCGCTGCAAGATTTTTGAAGGAGGCAACCAACATGAATCAACTGACTGGAGCCTGTATCATCGGCCAGTCCGGCGGCCCCACCGCCGTCATCAACGCCAGTGCCCAGGGCGTCATCCAGACCGCCCTGAAGACTCCCTGCATCACTCAGGTGCTGGGCGCCGCCCACGGCATCAAGGGTGTGCTGGAGGACAAGCTGTACGACATGGCTCAGGAGGACCCCGCTGAGCTGGACCTGATGAAATACACCCCCTCCTCTGCCCTGGGCTCCTGCCGCTACAAGCTGGCGGATCCCGACGTAGATGATACCGATTACCAGCGTATCCTGGAGATCTTCAAGAAGTACAATGTCCGCTATTTCTTCTACAACGGCGGCAACGACTCCATGGACACCTGCAACAAGATCTCCAAGTATATGCAGAAAGTGGGCTACGAGTGCCGCATCATGGGTGTTCCAAAGACCATCGACAATGACCTGAACGGCACCGACCACTGCCCCGGCTTTGCCTCCGCGGCCAAGTATATCGCCACCTCCTGCGCCGAGGTGTGGCAGGACGCCCACGTGTATGACACCGGCATGGTCACCATCATCGAGATCATGGGCCGCCACGCCGGCTGGCTGGCCGGCTCCGCCGCCCTGGCCTCCCTCACCGGCTGCGGTCCCGACCTGGTCTATCTGCCCGAGACCGACTTTGACATGGACCGGTTCCTCTCCGATGTGAAGGCCGTCTACGATAAGACCGGCAAGTGCATGGTAGCCGTGTCCGAGGGCATCCACTACGCCGACGGCACCTTCGTCTCCGAGGCTAAGACCTCCGCTACTGACGGCTTCGGACACGCCCAGCTGGGCGGTCTGGCCTCCATGCTGGCCGAGACCGTGAAGCAGAAGCTGGGGGCCAAGGTCCGCGGCATCGAGCTCTCCCTGCTCCAGCGCTGCGGGTCCCATCTGGCCTCCAAGACCGATGTGGAGGAGGCATATCTGGCCGGCCAGGCTGCGGTGGAGGCCGCCGCTGAGGGCTTTACTGACAAGATGGTGGCTTTCCAGTGCACTCGGGATGGCAGCTATGCATGCAAGACCGTCCTGGAGCCCTTGGATATCGTGGCCAACTTTGAGAAGAAGGTCCCCCGCGCGTGGATCAACGAGGCCGGGAACGGTGTGACTCAAGAGTTCATCGACTATGTGCTGCCCCTGATCCAGGGAGAGACCGATGCCCCCAAGGAGAACGCCCTCCCCCGTTTTGCCCGCCTGAAAAAGGTGCTGACCACCAGCCTGTAATAGGTTTCCAGTAAAGAAGCCCTGCATGGCATTGCCTGCAGGGCTTCTTTCTATCTCGCTGAATCAGGCCATATGCCGCGCCAGAAAGGCGTCCACCGCGGGCCAGTACAGCTCCGGCGCCACGGCGGCAGACTCCGCGTGAGCGGCGCCGGGGACGGCCAGCTTCTCCTTCTCGCAGGAGGCGGCCTGATACAGCTCCTCCAGCATCCAGAAAGGAACAAAGGTGTCCTCCTCTCCGTGGATGAAGAGCGTGGGGGTGACAGAGCGCTCCACCTGTCTCAGGGCACTGGCCTCTGTGATGCTGTAGCCGGCCCGGATACGGCAGACCAGATCCGCAGCGTTGAGAACGGGGAAGGGCGGCAGGCCGAACAGCTCCTTCAGCTGGCCAGAAAATTCATCCCAGACAGAGGTATAACCGCAGTCCTCGATCACACACCGGACCTGGACAGGCAGATCCGCCTCACCGGAGGCCATCATCACGGTGGCAGCGCCCATAGAGACGCCGTAAAGCACGATCTCCGCCTCCGGGTCCTCCGCGATCAGCTGTTGACACCATCGGACCACATCCCGGCGCTCCGGCCACCCCATCCCGATGTAGTCTCCCTCGCTCTCTCCGTGCCCTCTGGCGTCGGGGAGCAGCACCGTGTAGCCCAAATCAAACAGATGTTTGCCATAGGAGGCCATGCCGGTGGCGTTGTTTTGATAGCCATGGCAGAGGACAGCGTAGCGGTGAGGGACGCTTCCGTCCACCCGGTAGGCGTGGAGCTCCAGGCCGTCATCACTGATGAGGGACACGTCACGGCTGTCCTTCAGCAGCCAGCGGGTGTACTCGCTGTCCACGATCCCGGCGGCGGAGCCGAAGCCGCCCTTGGCGTTAGGGTCCAGGGCAAAGGTGTAGAAATAGTTTCCCACAAGGATCAGGGCACCCAATGCCAGCAGGATCAAAAGGAAGACGATCACCAGGGCCGCCCTGAGGCCGCAAATCGCTGTTTTATTCACAGGGGGTCACTCCTTTGGCCTGGAGAGAGGCCCGGTCCGTCCCAGATACTCCTGGGTCTCCACCGGGAGCTTCCGCTTCCCCAGCCCATAGCGTACCAGACGGTTGACCACGCTGTAAAACATGGCAAAGACCGGGACACCCAGCACCATGCCAGCGAATCCAAACAGCCCGCCGAACAGCAGGATAGAGAACAGCACCCAGAAGCTGGCCAGTCCCGTGGAGTCCCCCAGGATCTTGGGGCCCAGAATATTCCCGTCAAACTGCTGGAGCACAAGGATAAAGATCACGAAATAAACACACTGGATAGGACTGATGATGAGGATCAGCAGGGCGCATGGAATGGCACCGATAAAGGGGCCAAAAAAGGGGATGACATTGGTCACACCGATGATGACCGCCAAAAGGGCGGGGTATGGGAAGTTAAAGAGATTGCAGCACACCAGCGCGATGATCCCAATGATGAGGGAGTCCAGCAGCTTGCCGTTGATAAAGCCGCTCATGATGCGATAGGCATTGCGCACCTCCTCCACGATCAGGTCTGCCCAGCGGGTCTCACACACACTGTACACGATCTTTTTGGCCTGGGCAGAGAAGATATCCTTTCTGGCCAGCAGATAGACGGAGACGATAACGGCGATCAGCAGGTCCTTGGCCAGCATCAGCAGGGCGATGAACACAGCGGACACACTGGAGAACATGGAGGTGAGCCGGGGAACGATCTCCTGCTGGAACCAGGACAAAGAGCTGTTGACGGACTCCAGATTGGGGAGCAGATCGGACTGGAGCCACTCCTCCACCGACACAGCTACCGAGTTGTAGTAAGGCATGACCGCTGTCTGAATGTCCGGGTTATTGGCCAAAAATTCCATCAGCCGCTCCTGGAGGGTCATAAAATAGCCGGGGATGGACTGGACCAGCCCTACCACGCTCTCATAGACCTGGGGCAGGACCATGGCCAGCAGGATATAAATGACTAGGGCGGCGAACAGAAGGCTGAGGATGATGGCCACTGCGTTGAGAAAGCTCAGGTTCCGCCGGTCTGACAGGCGGCTGTCCGGGGTGAGTCCGGTGAGAAATCTTAAAATGGCCCGGTGGATGGGCAGCAACAGGAAAGCCAGGACCGCTCCGTAGTAGATGGGACGGAGAATGCGGTTGACCGTGGAGAGAAAGCTCAGGATGCCCTTGAAGTGAAAGACGGCAAAAAAGACGAGGATAGCGGCGGCGATGACCAGAAATGCAGTCACGCCGGCAAAAAAGTATGGATTTTGCGGCTTCTTGTTCACGTGGGCAGCTCCTTTTTCTCAGACTTTCAGCTCTGTGTCCTCATCCTTCAGGCAGTCCTGATATTTGGCCAGAGCGGGGGCGACCTGCTCCTTCAGGAACTCCTCCACCTGCTGGGGGCAGCGGCCGATGTAGCGGCTGGGCTCCAGATGGGCGGTGAGCTCCTCCCGGCTCATACCAAAGGCCGGGTCCTCTGCGATCAGATCGATCAGATTGTTGGGCAGGCCCAGGTCCTTTACATTCCGCCCGGCCTCCTGGGAGAGCACACGGATACGCTCGTGGAGCTCCTGGCGGTTGCCGCCCCGCTTCACCGCATCCATCATGATGTTCTCGCTGGCCATGAAGGGCAGCTCCTCCAGAACGTGGCGCTCAATGACCTTGGGATGGACCACCAGACCGGAGGCCACGTTCAGGTAGATGTTCAGGATGGCGTCCACAGCCAGGAAGGCCTCTGGCACAGACAGGCGCTTGTTGGCGGAATCATCCAGGGTGCGCTCGAACCACTGGGTCGCGGTGGTGACAGCGGGGTTGCCCGCGTCCACCATGACGTAACGGGCCAGGGAGCAGATACGCTCGCAGCGCATGGGGTTGCGCTTGTAGGGCATGGCGGAGGAGCCGATCTGGTTCTTTTCAAAGGGCTCCTCCACCTCCTTCAGGTGGCAGAGCAGCCGCATGTCGGTGGCAAACTTGCTGGCGGACTGAGCGATGCCGGACAGGGTGGACACCACGTTGTAGTCCATCTTCCGGGAATAGGTCTGGCCGCTCACCGGGACCACGGCGTCAAAGCCCATCTCACGGGCTATCTTCCGCTCCAGCTCCTTGACCTTCTCGTGATCCCCCTCGAACAGCTCCAGGAAGGATGCCTGGGTACCGGTGGTCCCCTTGGAGCCCAGCAGCTTCAGGGTGGAGATGCGGTGCTCCACCTCCTCCAGATCCATGAGCAGCTCGTTCATCCACAGGGTGGCCCGTTTGCCTACCGTCACCAGCTGGGCAGCCTGAAAATGAGTAAAGCCCAGGGTGGGCAGGGCCTTATACTCCTCTGCGAACTTGGCCAGCCGGGCGATGACCTTTACCAGCTTGGCCCGGACCAGCTCCAGTCCCTCCCGCATGAGGATCACGTCGGTATTGTCCCCCACATAGCAGCTGGTGGCCCCCAGATGGATGATGGGCATGGCTTTGGGGCACAGCTCACCGTAGGTGTGGACATGGGCCATCACGTCATGGCGCAGCTTCCGTTCCCACTGGGCCGCCTTCTCATAGTCGATATCAGTGATATGGGCCTCCAGTTCATCCACCTGCTCCTGGGTCACCGGGAGCCCCAGCTCCATCTCGGCCCGGGCCAGCGCGACCCACAGACGTCTCCAAGTGGAGAATTTCTTGTCAGCGGAAAAGAGATACAGCATCTCGTCGCTGGCATATCGGGAGGACAGCGGACTTTCATAGGCGTTGGTCGGCATTTGCATCAAACCTCATTTTATTTAGAATCTGGGCAGCTCTCCCCTGCCCGCTTGTATCAAATATTATAACGTACTCCCCGGGGGATTGCCAGTGCTTTCCCAAATTTTCACGAAAACTTAAGAGAGGAAAGCGGGAGCGCGGACATGGGTCTGTCCGTGCTCCCGCTCTGTTTCGTCATGTTTAGATGGTCTCGCCCTTCAGGAAACGCTCCAGCCGGTTCAGGCCCTCCTTGATGTTCTCAATGGAGGTGGCATAGGACCAGCGAACAAAAGTGGGGGCACCAAAGCCAGTACCGGGCACCACAGCCACCTTGCCGTACTTCAGGAAGAGGTTGCCGAAATCGTCCGCGTCCCGGATGACCACGCCGTGGAGCTCCTGGCCGATGAGCTTCTCGATGTTCATCATCACATAGAAAGCGCCGTGGGGCTTGATGCAGCTGACGCCCTCGATGCTGTTCATCCGCTCCACCATGTAGTCACGGCGGCGCTCGAAAGCCTTGCGCATGACCTCCACACTCTCCTGGGAGGCAGTGAGGGCGGTCACAGCGGCCTTCTGGGAGATGGAGCTGGGGGAGCCGGTGCAGTGGCTGAGGTAGTTGGCGATCACCTTGGAGACCTGGTCGTTAGCGGCCACATAGCCGATGCGCCAGCCGGTCATGGCATAGGACTTGGAAACACCATTGACCAGCAGGGTGCGTTCCTTGATCTCCGGGCTGATGGAGGCAAGGCTGACGAACTCCTCTCCATCATACACCAGATGATAATAGATCTCGTCGCAGATCACGTAAATATCCTGTTCTACGCAGACCTTGGCGATCTCCTCCAGCTCCTTGCGGCTGTACATCATGCCGGTGGGGTTGGATGGGTTGTTCAGGATCATGGCCTTGGTCTTGGGGGTGATGGCGTCCCGCAGCTCCTGGGCGGTGAGCTTGAAATGGTCCGCCTCCCGGGTCTCCACAATAACAGGCACGCCGCCGGTCATCTTGATGAGCTCAGAGTAGCTCACCCAGTAGGGAGAGGGCAGGATGACCTCGTCCCCGGGGTTGATGAGGGCCCTCAGGGCCACATAGACACAGGGCTTGGCGCCGTTGGACACGGAGATCTGCTGGGGGGTGTACTCCACGCCGCAGTCGGCCTTCAGGCGCTGGCAGATGGCCTTGCGCAGCTCCACCGTGCCGCTGGAGGGAGTGTAGCGGGTCTCGTTGTGCTCGATGGCGGCAATACCCGCCTCTTTGATATAGTCCGGCGTATTGAAGTCGGGTTCTCCGGCTCCAAACCCGATCACGTCCTGCCCCTCGGCTTTCATCTGCTTGAACAGAGTGTCGATGGCCATGGTGCTGGACGGCTCAACAGCCAGTGCGATCTTGGAAAGCTCTTTCATATCAATGTTGTCCTCCTTCTGGCGAATCACGCATGGCATATTATATGCGCCGACTTGCAGGATTGCAAGTGGTTTCCGGTTATTTTCCTGAAATTCTGAACAATTTGGCAGGGGACGGTGCAAGTCAGGGGTAGAGCTCCCTCCATTCTGTGCTTTTTCACCAAATTCTCCTCTGCCCTGTTCCCACTCCCGTTCCTCCAGAGGGCAAAAGGACCCGGGGCCCCCCTCCCGGATCTGGCTTGGGGGTCCCGGGTCTGTGTGTTTTCTCTGAGTCAGAGCTTTTCCCGGATGCGCCGGCCCATCTCCCGGGTCCCGATGGGGATGACGCCGGGCTCGGCGATGTCGGCGGTGCGCCAGCCCTCAGCCAGCACCGCGTCCACGGCGTTTTCGATGGCCTGGGCCTCCGCGGCCAGGTGGAAGGAGTAGCGGAACATCATGGCCACAGACAGGATGGTGGCGATGGGGTTGGCCTTGTCCTGGCCGGCGATGTCCGGAGCGGAGCCGTGGATGGGCTCATACAGGCCGGGGGCGGCGTCCCCGATAGAGGCGGAGGGCAGCAGGCCGATGGAGCCGGTGACCATGGAGGCCTCGTCGGAGAGGATGTCCCCGAACATGTTCTCGGTGACCACCACGTCGAACTGGCCGGGGTCCCGGACGAGCTGCATGGCGCAGTTGTCCACCAGCACGTCCTCATAGGACACGTCGGAGTATTCCTCCGCCAGCCGGTGCATCACCTTCCGCCACAGGCGGCTGGTCTCCAGCACGTTGGCCTTGTCCACGCTGGACACCTTGTTCCGGCGCAGGCGGGCCAGCTCAAAGGCCCGGCGGCCGATGCGCTCGATCTCCTGCTCTGAGTAGGCCATCAGGTCGGTGGCCTCCTCCCCCCTGTCCTCAGTCTGATAGCGGTCCCGCTTGCCGAAGTAGATGCCGCCGGTGAGCTCCCGGACCATCATCAGGTCGATGCCTTTCTCGGCGGTCTCCTTCTTCAGGGGGCAGGCGCCGGCCATGGCGGGACGCAGGGCGGCGGGGCGCAGGTTGGCGTACAGCCCCAGGTCCTTTCGGATGGCCAGCAGGGCCGTCTCCGGGCGCTGTTCCGCTGGCTTGTCGCTGCCCCACTTGGGACCGCCTACGGCGCCCAGCAGCACCGCGTCGCAGGCCCTGCACTTCTCCGCGGTGCCTTCGGGGTAGGACACCCCCACTGCGTCAGTGGCGCAGCCGCCCATCAAAATGTCCTCAAAGGTAAAGCTGTGGCCGAACTTCTTCCCCACGGCTTCCATGACCTGGACCGCCTCGCCCACTACCTCTGGGCCGATGCCGTCGCCCCGGATCAGCGCGATCTTGTAGTTCATTTCGCCACCCCCCGGTCCTTCAGGGAGTTGAGCAGGCCGCCGCTTTTGATAATTCCGTCAATAAACTCCGGGAAGGGGGCCGCCTGGTAGGTCTTGCCGGTGGTCTCATCGGTGATGACACCAGTGGCAAAATCCACCTCCACCTGGTCCCCGGCCTGGATCTCCTCCGCCGCTTGGGCGCACTCCATAATGGGGAAGCCAATGTTGATGGCGTTGCGGTAGAAGATGCGGGCAAAGGAGGGGGCGATGACGCACTTCACACCGCAGGACTTGATGGCCAGAGGGGCGTGCTCACGGCTGGAGCCGCAGCCAAAGTTAGGACCGGCCACGATGATGTCGCCGGGCTGGACGGTGGAAGCGAAGTCCTTATCGATGTCCTCCATGCAGTGGGAGGCCAGGGCCGCGGGAGAGGGGTCGTTCAGGTGCCGGGCGGGGATGATGACGTCAGTGTCCACGTTGGCACCGTATTTGTAAACCTTCATTGGTTCGTCGATCCTTTCTTTACAAATTAAGAATTAGGAATGAGGAGTTCGGGACCTTATATTCCCCATTGCGCCTGAGGCGCCGTTCGCTTTAGATGCGGGGGTCGGCCACGCAGCCGGCCACTGCAGAGGCGGCGGCCACGGCGGGAGAGGCCAGGATGACTTCCGACTGCACATGACCCATGCGGCCCACAAAGTTGCGGTTGGTGGTGGAGACGCAGCGCTCCCCCTCCGCCATGACGCCCATGTGTCCACCCAGGCAGGGGCCGCAGGTGGGGGCGGAGACAGCGCAGCCGGAGGCGATGAAGATCTCCAGCAGCCCCTCTTTCATGGCTTGGAGGGTGATCTCCTGGGTGGCGGGGATGACGATGCAGCGCACATTTTCCGCCACCTTTTTCCCCTTCAGAATAGCAGCGGCCTCCCGCAGGTCCTGGATGCGCCCATTGGTGCAGGAGCCGATCACCACCTGGTCGATGTGCAGGCCGGCCACCTCGCTGACCACCTTGGTGTTCTCGGGGAGATGGGGCATGGAGACGGTGGGTTCCAGCTTGTCCAGATCGATGACTACCTCCCGTGTGTAGACCGCATCGGGATCGGCCTCAAAGGCCTCGCAGGGGCGGCCCACCCGGCCGTTGATATACTCCATGGTCTTCTCGTCTACGGGGAAGATGCCGTTCTTGCCGCCGGCCTCGATGGCCATGTTGGAGATGGTGAAGCGGTCGTCCATGGACAGGGAGGACACGCCCTCCCCGGCGAACTCCAGGGACTGATACAGGGCACCGTCCACCCCGATCTCGCCGATCAGGTGCAGGATCACATCCTTGCCGCTGACGCAGGGCTGGAGCTTCCCCTTCAGGGTCACCTTGATGGCAGAGGGGACCTTGAACCACAGCAGGCCGGTGGCCATGCCCGCGGCCATGTCGGTGGAGCCGATGCCGGTGGAGAAGGCACCCAGCGCGCCGTAGGTGCAGGTATGGGAGTCGGCCCCCACGATGACCTCTCCCGGGGCGGCCAGCCCCTTCTCGGGGATCAGGGCGTGCTCTACGCCCACCTGGCCCACGTCGTAGAAATGGGTGATGCTGTGCTTGTGGGCAAACTCCCGTGCCTGCTTGCACAGCTGGGCAGACTTGATATCCTTGCAGGGGGTATAGTGGTCCAGCACAATGGCGATCCTGTCCTTGTCAAAGACCTGGGTGAAGCCAGCCTTCTCAAACTCCGTGATGGCCACAGGGGTGGTGATATCGTTGCCCAGGACCAGGTTCAGCCTGGCTTCGATCAGCTGGCCCAGCTGGACTGAGGACAGCCCGGCGGCCTTTGCCAGAATTTTTTGTGTCATCGTCATTCCCATGGAATGTGCCTCCTCACTTTTGTGGGTGATTTTTTCCTGTCCAGTATGACGGTTCTCTTGCCAAAAGAATGTTAACTATGATACAATTAAGAGGATTTCTTGGGAAAAGAGGAGAGATCGATGGAATACGCCAACACCTTTTCGCTGGACTTCCCTGTGGAGCTCTGGCGTCCCTTCGCCCAGGACCGCCCCTCGGTCCGCTGCTCCTCCGGCTATCTGATCTACCTCCAGGGGACAGAGGCCACCTGCTTTTATTATTTGAAAAAGGGAAAGGTAAAGAGCTTCATCCAGTCGGAGGACGGGGCGGAGCGCACCCTGAACCTGTATCAGCAGGGCTCCATCTTCGGGGAGGCATCCTTTTTTGACGAACTGCCCCGGGTGTCCTCCGCCGTAGCCCTCACCCCCTGCGAGATCGTCCCCATCGACCGGGAGCAGGTCACGGCGGAATTTACCCGTAATCCAGGCATGGCCATGGCCATGCTGAAATATCTGGCCCGGACGGTGCGGCTGCTGTCCGCCCATGTGGACGACATGGCCTTCCGTCCGGCAGAGTGGCGGGTGGCTCAGTACCTGCTCTCCGCAGCATCTGGGCAGGATCAGGTGTCCTGTACCCAGGAGGAGATCGCCTCATCCATCTCTGTTAGCCGGGTGACCGTCAGCCGCATCCTGAACCAATTCTCCCGCAGGGGGCTGGTCGCTCTGGGATACCGGAGCATTTCTCTTTTGGACCGCAGGACTCTGGAAACGCTCTGCACACCCTAAAGCTGGAGCGGCGCATTTCTGATGCGCCGCTCCAGCTTTTTAGGTCTCTAATGTATCCATAAGCTGCCGAAGCTGCTCCAGCTCCGGTTGACAGCCATAGTCCTCTAAGTCCCAGGGGTCCAGCTTCTCACAGAGCAGCGCACGCCCCAGCTGCCGGGCCGTGTCCGGATCACGCGGCGTTCCGATCCCCAGAGCATAACATCGAATCAGGCGGCAGCGGCAGTTGACGTTTCCCTTTTCCGCACCCGCCTGGTAGAGCGCAAACGCCTGCTTCGGGTCCTGCTCTACTCCAATTCCGATCTCATAAAAACGCCCCAGTGCCCAAAAGGCAGCTTCATCCCCGGACTGCTGGGCCTGTCGGTAGCAGTCCAGCGCCTCTGCGATGCGGCCCGCCTGTTCTGCATGCCAGCCCATGTTATAGAGCGCACAGACACTCCCTGCCTCCGCTGCACGCTGATACCAAAACATAGCCTGTTCGAAATTTCGGGGCCCTCCCCTTCCATTTGCCAGCATCTCCGCCAGATTGTTCATGCTGGAGGCATTCCCCTTCTCTGCCGCACACCGGTAATATTCGACTGCCCTGGCGTAATCCTGTTCTGTCCCGATGCCGTATTCATAAGACCAGCCCAAAAGCCCCAAGGAGTCGGCATCCCCCACTTCGGCGGACTTGTGAAACCAGATCAACGCCTGCTTCAGGTCCTCTGCAACTCCAATGCCGCCCTGACAGCACCGGCCCAGTTCATACATGGATCGGACGGAACCCCGCTCTGCTCCCTGCCTGTACCAGCTTACCGCAGCTGCCGGGTCTTTTTCCACACCTTTTCCCTTTTCATAGCACCAGCCCAGATTTCCCATCGCAACAGTATTTCCGGCCTGTGCCGCCCGCCGATACCACTCCACGGCCTGCTTCCAGTCCTGGGGAACACCGTGTCCACGCTCATAGCACCACCCCAGGTTGCACATGGCGTTGTCCTGCTCTTGTTCCGCAGCCCTTCGCAGCCAGATGACTGCCTGCTTGTCATCCTTCCCAATGCCCCTGCCGTGGAGGAGCCGGTATCCAAAGCTGCTCATAGAGCGGGGATTGCCCGCTTCCGCGCCTCTGCGATACAGCTCTGTTGCCTGGACCTGGTCCTGCTCTACCCCGATCCCTTCAGAATAGCACCAGGCCAGATTTCCCATGGCGCGGATGCTGCCCGCCTCCATTGCACGGCGGTACAAAGCTGCGGCCTTTTTCCCGTCCTGATCCACGCCCTGCCCTGTCTCATACAGCCACCCCAGGCAGCGGCTGGCTTCCGCGTCTCCGGCCTCAGATGCCTGTTCATACCAGTGCGCGGCAAGAGGGAGGCTGGCCTCTACGCCCTCCCCATGCTCATAGTCCCAGGCCAGGCAGTACATGGAACGTACGTCTCCAGACTCGGCTCCACGCTGGAACCACCGGGCGGCTTCGGCGTGGTCCTGCTCCACGCCTTTTCCGTTGTCATAGCACCAAGCCAGGTTGCCCATGGCCCGGCCGCTCCCGGCCTCGGCGCTCCGCAGATACCACTCCGCCGCCTTCTCCCAGCTCTGCTCCACGCCCTGACCCGCCTCATAGAGCCAGCCCAGGTTGCACATAGCATCGCTGTCCCCTCCGTCCGCAGAGCGGCGGTACCAGTAGGCGGCCTGAGCATAGTCCTGTCCGATCCCCCGGCCCTTCTCACAGCACCATCCCAGATCATACTGGGCCGTGGAGTCCCCCTTCTGAGCCCCCAGGGTCCACCAGCGGACCGCCTCCTGGTCATTCTGAGGGACCCCATCCCCCTTCAGGCACATCTGTCCCAGCTCGCAGGCCGCGGACTCGGCCCCCAGCTCCCATGCCCGGACCAGCAGGTCCCAGGCCCGGTCTGGGTCCCGGGGCATCCCGGTCCCATTGAGGCAGCAGATCCCCAGAAGCAGAGCGGCCCGGCTGTGCCCCTGCTCCGCCGCCTGCGAATAGAGCTGGACCGCGCCGTCCGCGTCCTGCTCCACCCATTTTCCGTGTTCCATCAGCCAGCCCAGACAGCACTGTCCGTCCGCATCCCCTGCCTGAGCCGCACGGCGGTACCACTGTACGGCCTGCTTGGGGGAGATCTCCGTCCCGATGCCAAACTCATAGTGCCGGGCCAGCTCCGCCTGGCTGGAGGCGTCCCCCTGAAGGGCGGAGGTCCGCAGCCATTCCAGGGCAGCCTTTTGGTCCTGGGGCAGTCCCAGCCCCTGTTCCAGACAGCGGGCCAGCAGCCTCTGCCCCCGGGAGGAGCCGTGCTCCGCCGCTCGCCGGAACAGCTCCACCGCCTTTTTCTGGTCTGAAGTGGTGCCGATCCCCTGCTCATAGCAGACGCCCAGATTGCACACCGCCGACAGGCTCCCCATCTCCACGGCCTGCTGATAAAGCCAGAAAGCCTGGCGGGGGTCGGCCTCCACTCCGAGCCCCTGTTCCATACAGATGCCCAGGTTGCAGGTCCCCCAGCCGCTTCCCATTCCGGCGGAGCGGCGGAAGCAGGCCAGTCCCCTCTCTTTCCCATCGGGCCGGCTGATCCAGAAGACACCAAGGGCAGACCAGTCATCTCCGGTCATCTCCCCCTCCGCCGCCTGGAGCATCCGCTTGCCGCAGCGGGGACAGAACTCCGGCAGCCGGGGCCCCTCTCCAAAATAGCCGCACCCCTGGTCTGAACAGCGAAAAATCATACTGCTCTCCTTTCTCTGGCCAGCCTACTCCAGGCCCTGCTCCAAAATTCGATAGATGGCCTCCATGTCCAAGCTCCGCCGCAGCATGTCAGCCAGCCGGTCATACTGCCGCTCCTTAAAGGTACGGGCGTCCTCGGTGCAGGACTGTTCTCCGTTCCACTCCACCCCCTTCTCATCCAGGAGCAGATCCACCAGCCCGCAGGTGAACGCACCGCTGTCAAACAGTCCGTGGAGATAGGTCCCAAGCACCCGGCCCTCCACGGTGAAGATGCTCTCTCCCCCGCTGGTCCCCATATGGATCTCATAGCCCTCCAGAGGACACCCCCTGAGCCGTCCATAAAATCCGTCAGGGAGATCCGCTTGACAATACTTCTGTTCTCTGGACTTTTTACGAGAAAAGGTGGTGGCCACCGGCAGGAGTCCCATCCCATGCATGGAGCCGCCTCCCTCCACGCCCTGGGGGTCCTCCAGAGTGCGGCCCAGCATCTGGAATCCGCCGCAGATCCCGATGACTGGGACACCCTTTCCCACCAGCCGGAGGATCGTCCCCTCCAGCCCGCTCTGCCGAAGCCAGGACAGGTCGGCCAGGGTGCTCTTCGTACCTGGGAGGATGACCAGATCCGGCCTTCCCAGTGCCTGGACCCTGTCCACATAGCGCAGTCCTACCGCCGGATGGCGCTCCAGAGGGGCGAAATCGGTGAAGTTGGAGATGCGTGGCAGGCGGATCACCGCCACGTCCAGGGGCTTCCCCTCCCGTCTAGCAGAAAAGTGCTGGGAGAGGCTGTCCTCTTCATCCAGATCCAGCTCCATCCAGGGCACCACCCCTACCACCGGCACATGGGTCAGCTCCTCCAGCTGGGTCAGGCCGGGGCGGAGGATCTCCACGTCGCCCCGGAATTTGTTGATGATAGTCCCCTTCACCATAGCCCGCTCATCAGGCTCCAGCAGGGCCATGGTCCCGTAAAGGGCAGCAAAGACACCGCCCCGGTCGATGTCACCCGCCAGCAGCACAGGCGCCCCCGCCATCCGGGCCATCCCCATATTCACGATGTCCTCCGCCTTCAGGTTGATCTCTGCGGGGCTGCCGGCCCCCTCCAGTACGACGATATTGTGGGTCTGGGCCAGGGCGTGGTAGGACTCCAGAATAGTGGGGATCAGCTGCTTTTTGTAGGACAAGTAGGCAGCGGCGGACATGCTGCCCACCACCTCCCCGTTGACGATCACCTGGCTCCCCACATCGCTGGTGGGCTTGAGCAGGACGGGATTCATCCGCACAGAGGGCTCCACGCCGGCCGCCTCCGCCTGCATCACCTGGGCCCGCCCCATCTCCAGTCCCTCCCGGGTGATGAAACTGTTCAGCGCCATATTCTGGCTCTTGAAGGGAGCCACAGAGTACCCGTCCTGCCGGAAGATACGGCACAGCCCCGCCGCCAGAACGCTCTTTCCCGCATTGGACATGGTCCCTTGGATCATAATGGATCTAGCCATGGAAAGCCTCCCTCTCCTGCTGAATGGCCTGGATCAGCCTCTTATTTTCCCCGCGGTTCCTGACGCAGACGCGGTAGAAGCCAGGACCCAGCCCCTGGAAGTCGGCGCAGCTCCGGATCAGGATGCCCCGGTCCAGCAGGCGCTCCCGCCAGCCCTCCTCCCCCTGGAACAGCAGGAAATTGGAGTCGCTTGGGTAGACGTGGAACCGCAGCCTGCTCAGTTCCTGAGAGAGATAGCGGCGCTCCTCCTCCAACTGCTGGTGGACGCGAAATGGCCAGTCTGGCGCATCCTGTAAAGCAGATACCCCTGCCTGTTGTGCCAGCTGTGACACCGGCCAGGGCGGGCCCTCCTCCGCCATAGCGGCCAGCAGTGCCCGGTCATCGGACAGGCAGTAGCCCAGCCGCAGCCCGGCCATGGCATAGCTCTTGGTCAGGGCCCGCAGCAGTAGCAGCCCTCCGCCCTCCAGCTCCCGAACCAGCCGGTCCGGCTCCCCTGGAGACAACTCCAGAAAGCACTGGTCCACCACCAGCAGTGCTCCGGCCTCCCGGCAGCGGGCCAGAAGGGCCCGCAACAGCTGGTGAGAGATCAGTGTGCCTGTGGGGTTGTTGGGATCACAGAGGAACACAGCATCAATTTCCTGGGAAATCTTTCCGAGCAGAGCGCTGGAAAAGCGGAAATCTTCGTGCATATTTGCGTAATGGAATTTAACTTTACAATTATTTTTGTACAGGGCCCTGTGGTACTCCGAAAAGGTCGGGGCCAGGACCAGGGCGTGGTCCGGACGCAGAGCTCGGACCAGCCGGTCGATCAGGTCAGAGGCCCCGTTCCCACACAGCACCCAGTCCTCCGGAACGCCGTCCCGGGCGGAGATGGCCCGCCTTAGGCCACGGCAGAGGGGGTCAGGATAGGCGGGAGAGCGCTCCAGTGCCTCCCGCACCGCCTGGATGGCGCAGGGCGGCACCCCCAAGGGGTTCAGGCTGATGGACAGATCCAGCACAGGCCGCTCCAGGCCATAGATGTCGCCACCGTGGGTCCTCTCCTCCATTTCGCTCCCTCCTATCTGAATATGTGAGAACACAGCACTGCCGCTGCGGCGCACAGGGCCAGACACAGGACCTCGGTCCCGTACATCAGTCGGTTGGCCGCCAGGATGTCCTCCGGCCGGATGGGCCGCTCCGCCTCCCCGATGGTGGGCTTTCGGACCAGCGTCCCAAAATAGCTGGCATCCCCGGCCAGCCGGACCCCCAGCGCCCCGGCACAGGCCGCCTCCGTCTGAGCGGAGTTGGGGGACTTGTGCTTACGCCGGTCCCTGCGCCAGATCCGCAGTGCGTCCCGCCCCCGGAATCCAGGCAACAGAGCGGCGGCCAGGCACATGAGCAGGGCGGACAGCCGGGCTGGCAAATAATTGGCCGCGTCGTCGGTGCGGGCCGCAGCCCTGCCGAAAAAGAGGTATCGCTCGTTTCGGTATCCCACCATGGAGTCCATGGTATTGACAGCTTTGTACACCATGCCCAGGGGCAGCCCGCCCAGAGCCAGCCAGAACAGGGGAGCGATCACGCCGTCAGAGGTGTTTTCTGCCACCGTCTCCACTGCGGCCCGGGTCACGCCGTCCCGGTCCAGGCACTGGGTATCCCGTCCTACAATGCGGCCAACCGCCCTCTGCGCGTCCATGAGGCTCCTGCCGGTCAGGGCCCGATACACCGCCATACTCTCATCCCGGAGGCACCGGGCGGCCAGCAGCTGATAGCTGAGCCAGACCTCCGCCGCAGTCCCCGCCGCCGGAGAGAGGGCATATAGAGCGGCCAGGAGCAGCAGGCTCCCCCCTCCGAAGAGCAGGACCATGGTCAGCACCAGCACCCCGCCAGCCAGCAGTTCTCCTCCCGGCGTCCTGGGAAAAAGCCGCCGCAGGCCGGTCTCCAGGCGGCTGATGGTCCATCCCATCAGCCGTATGGGGTGGGGCATCCACGTCGGGTCCCCCAGGAGCCAGTCCAGCGCGGCAGCGGCCAGCAGGACCCACAGGCGGCTCACAGCGTCTCCAGAAGGGTGAAGGCCAGCTCCTTCCCCTCCTCCACCCGGACCAGATATCCGCCGCAGTTGCTGGGCAGCCAGCTGTAAAAATCCTGATGTGGCACCGCAAAGCCGGACATAGCGGACATCAGGGTCCCGCCGTGGGCCAGAATCCCGGGCCGGGACATGCCCAGGGCACGGGCCTGCTCCACCACATGGGCCACCCCCCGGCGGCAGCGGGCGATGTGCTCCCCCAGCACCTCTCCTCCGGGAAAGGCGATGTGGGGGTCCCCCGCCAGCCACGCCTGATAGATGGGGTCGTCCTTCAGCTCTGCCCAAGTCTTGCCCTCAAAGGTTCCGAAATCGCACTCCTTCAGCGCGTCCACCAGCCGCTGCTCCACGCCGGGAAACAGGATCTCAGCCGTCTGCCGGCACCGGAGCATAGGTGAGACCCACAGCCCATCGATGGGAGGCATCTCCCCCCGGCGGCGCTCCGCCAGCGCCACGCCCTCCGGGGCCAGGGGGTGGTCCTGGGAGCCTACATACTGCCGCAGCAGATTCCCTCTGGTGGAGCTGTGGCGGATCATCAGCAATTCCATGTCTATTCCTCTCTGTCTGTTCTATTTTAGTCTTATAGCCAGCCCGCAGGAGATCCGGTACACCGCCTCGGCCCTCTCCGCCAGCTGGCAGCAGAGGCGGCCCACCGCCTCCCGCCGCTGCCGTTCCTCCGCCTGGATGGGGACCAGGCCGCAGCCCACCTCGTTGCAGATCACTGCCCGCAGTCCCATCAGCTCCTCCAGATCCGGGAGGGGGTCCAGCGCCTGGAGGTCGTAGAGTACCTGTGTCCCAGGCCCCAGGACCGGGGACAACTCCTCCTCCCGGACCCCCAGCTCACGCCGGGCGAAGTCCCGTTTTCCTGCCCCAAGGCCGCCCACGATCAGGATCATATCAACACCTCCGCTATCTCTCTCGCCAACACCATCGCCGCCAGACAGCCCAATTCGCACACCTGAAGGAACCACCCCGCCAGGTCACCCGTCAGACCGCCGAACTCCCGACGGGCCATTTGGATATACCAGAGATAGACGAGGATGGCGGCGGCCACAGCGGCGCAGCCCACCCCCAGCATCCCGATGGCCAGCGCCAGCAGAGCGCACAGAAACAGCAAAAACCGCTGCCGCCCCCTCCCCTGCTCCTGCTCCGTAAAGGCGGCCAGCAGGCCGTCCGCCCTGGCCCCCGGCTGGGTCAGCGCCCCGTACCCCGACATGGCCCGGGAGAGCACGGGGACCAGAGCCAGTACCCACAGATCCTCCTTCTCCCAGCCCGGCTGGCACCACAGGGCGTATTGCAGGAGGAGATAGGACACACAGCCCAGCACCGCGAAGGCCCCCACGCGGGAGTCCTTCAGGATCTCCAGCTTCCGGGCCCGGTCCTGGTGGGAGGCCAGCGCATCACAGGTGTCGCAGAAGCCGTCCATATGGATACCACCGGTGTAGGCCAGCGGCAGGAGGACCGCCCCCGCTGCCCGGAGCTGCGGCGTCAGCGTCAGCAGATCCGCCAGCGCGGACCAGGCCAGCAGGAGCAGACCCAGGACAGCCCCCACCAGGGGAAACGCGCACAAAACCCAGGCCCGGCAGTCGTCGGACCACCGGACCCAGGGCATGGGAAGACGGGAGTACATGGAGAAGGCCATAGAGACCGCCCGCAGATACCTCAACAGCACTCCTCCTTCCAGATCACCGGCAGTCCGCAGACCACCTCTATTACCCGGCCGCACCGCCCTGCAGCCAGCCGGTGCAGGCGGGCCAGCCCGTGCAGATAGACCGCCGTCTCGGGAGAACAGGGGACCTCCTCTCCGAACACATCGGCGCTCACCATCACCAGGTTCTGGGCCTGGACGCTGAGCCGCTCCAACCCCTCCGCCGTCCGGAGCAGGGCCCCATCCGGGTCGAAGCCCGAAGGGGAGAACAGCTCATTGGCCCATAGATTGCCCAGATCCTCCAGCAGCACACTGCTCCCCACCGGGATGGTCAGCCCGTCCAGGTCCCGCGGGCACTCCAGGGTGGAGAAGCCCTTGTTCTGCCGCAGGGCCCGGTGGCGCCGGACCCGCGCCCGGCTCTCCTCATCCATCGCCTCCATGGTGGCCAGATAGATCCGAGGCCCCTCACCGGACAGCGCACACAGAAGATCTTCCGCGTACCGGCTCTTGCCGCTGGCCGCGCCGCCGTACACCAGTGCCTCCATCTCAGCTCTGGCGGCGATAGGGCGGGATGCCCAGGCCCTGGAAGGTGGCCATGTCCCGATAGATGGACATGGCCATATCCAGCATGGGCATGATGGTCACGGCGCCGGTCCCCTCTCCCAGCTTCAGGTCCGCCGAAACAATAGGGCGCAGCCCCAGGGCGTCCAGGAGCAGGCCGCTGGAGGGCTCCGCTGACCTGTGGCTGGCGATGAGGGCCTTGGCCGCGTCCGGGCAGAGCCGCACAGCCAGCAGGGCGGCCGCGGCGGAGATGGCGCCGTCCAGTACCACAGGCACATGGTGGAGGGCAGCCCCCAGATAAAAGCCCGCCATACCGGCGATATCCAGCCCTCCCACCTTGGAGAGCACATCCAGCGGGTCCCGGGGGTCAGGGGCATTGACTTCGATGGCCCTGCGGATCACGGCGATCTTCCGCTCCAGCCCTTCATCTGACAGGCCGGCGCCCCGGCCCGTCACCTCCTCCACCCGCCGCCCCAGCAGCACTGCTGTCACGGCGGCGGCGGTGGTGGTGTTGCCGATGCCCATCTCCCCTGCCGCCAACAGGCGATATCCCCTGCCCTTGAGCTCCTCTGCCAGCGTGATGCCGGTGACCACTGCGGCCACCGCCTCGTCCCGTGTCATGGCAGGGCCCTTGGCGATGCTCCTGGTCCCACGGGTCACGTGGCGGCGCAGCAGGCCGCCCTCCTCCACCGGGTGGGCGATCCCGATGTCCACCGGGAACACCTGTGCTCCAGCGGTCCAGGCCATGCGGCAGACACAGGCCTCCCCCCAGGCCATGGAGGCCGCCACAGAGGCCGTCACCTCCGGCCCGGTCTGGGTGACCCCCTCCTCAGTCACACCGTTATCTGCGCAGAAGACGGCCAGCGCCTTTCTGTCCAGACTGACATCCGCGGTCCCCTGGACTCCGGCGGCCCGGATCACCGCCTCCTCCAGCAGGCCCAGGCCCCCGATGGGCTTGGCGATGGAGTCCCAGCGGCGGGCCGCCTCCGCCATAGCCCCCTGATCCGCCGGCGTGATGCCAGAGATTGCGATACTCAATACGCTGGTCGTCATAATGCTCCCTCCTGAAATCGCCCGCACGCCGCCACGAACCGGGACGCAAAGGCCGGATTTGACCGAAAATACAGGTGCGGAAATCCCGCGAACAGGGCTCCCTCACACCGGACACAGAGCCACGCTTCGCCCGTCACAGGCTTTTGCGCCCGGCAGGCCGTTCCGTTGTCCCCACTGTCCCAGCGGTGGAACTCGTGGGCTGCGATGGTCTCCCCCCGAGGAAGATAAGGGGTGTCCTGCTCTGCCGTCAGGGAGATATAGCCGAAGCGGCCGGTTCCGGATGCCCGTTTTCCCCTGCCGGACAGGACCCCCGCCATGGGCCAGAAGACACCGTTTTCATCCTCCAGCTCTTCCTGGAGATAGAGAAAACCGCCGCACTCCGCCAGCACTGGCATCCCGGCGCGGGCTGCCGCACAGATCTCCGCCCGCAGAGCCCTGTTCCGGCTCAGCTGCCGGGCATACAGTTCCGGATAGCCTCCGCCCAGATACAGGCCCTTTGCCCCGGAAGGCAGGTGCCGGCTGGTCAGGGGGCTGAACTCCACCAGCTCCGCCCCCAGCTCCTCCAGCAGTTCTAGGTTATCCTCGTAATAAAAGGAGAAAGCCCGGTCCCGTGCTACGGCGATGGGTATCCCGCCGCCGCTCCGGGGCCTCGCTGTCTCCAGCGATGCAGTCAAAGGGGGGGCTGAAGCCGCAATGGCGAACAGGGCGTCCAGGTCCACGCTCTCCTCCATCTGGCCGGCCAGACGCAGGATCTTCTCCTGAAGCCCCTCTACCTCGGCCGCCGTGATGAGGCCCAGGTGGCGGCTGGCCAGCGCACAGTCCGGCATCCGCGGGATATGCCCCAAAACCTGCAGGCCGGTCTCCCTCTCCAAAATGGGTGTGAGATGGCGGCAGAGCTTCGGGGAGCACTGATTCAGGATGACGCCCTGTATCATGTCGGGCGCCCGGAATGACCGCAGCCCCTGCAAAACAGCAGCCAATGTGAGGGAGGTGCCCCCTGGAACGACGGTGAGAACGACCGGCGTATCCGTAGCCCTGGCCAGGTGCCAGCTGCTGGCCCGTTCCGTTCCGGCGATCCCGTCATAAAAGCCCATGCAGCCCTCCAGAACGGCCAGGCCATGGCCCGCACCGGCACGGGCCATCAGCCCCCGCACCGTGGGCTCGTCCGAAAAAAACAAGTCGAGATTGCGGCTGGGCAGACTCAGCACCTCCCGGTGGAAAAGAGGGTCAATATAGTCCGGGCCGCATTTGAAGGCACAGGGGTCCACTCCCCGGTTCAGGGCGGCCTGGAGCAGCGCGCAGGTCAGAGATGTCTTCCCGCTGGAGCTGGCAGGGGCCGCCACCATCACTCTGGGGAGCGATACGGTCTGATGTTCCATGGATCAAGTTCCTCCCAGTGGGTTCCTCGGATTCTCATTATAGCGGCTCTCCAGACAAAATGCAATCTGAGAATCCAGACATTCCTGCCCTTTCCAGGCCCGATCCAGAAAGCTCCTCGGAAAAAAGAGGGCGATCCGCCGCGGACATGCTCTGGGACGCCTGTGTCCCGCCGGGGCCGCCGCTCTCCCCACGGCATAGGATGGTGCGGAGGAGCAATCCTCCAATCCACACAAGGAGGAATCCTGCATTGAACAAAGAAACTTGCAGCGCGGCCGGATCGGCCAGCTGCCCGGACTATTTCGGCACACTCCCCTCTTGTGCCGGGCTGGCTGTCCCCTATGTCCCCTTTCAGCAGAATGGGTCTCAAAAATATTCTCAGGGGGATGCCCTGAGTAACGGTACGCTGTTTCCCGGTCTGAATCTGCCCTTCCATCTGAAAGTGGAAGGCAGCACCCTTCCCTCCAATCCGCTGGTAGAGCTCCAGGCACTGGAGTTCGTGGTGCTCGAGCTGGGCATCTATCTGGATACCCATCCGGATGACATGGAGGCATTCCAGCTGTTCCAGCAGTATGCTGCCATGGAAAAGTCCGCCAAGGCGGCCTATGAAAAGCGGTTCGGGCCGCTGATGAAAAGCACGGCGGCCACGGAGGACACCTACCGTTGGCTCCAGGACCCATGGCCCTGGAACTACCAGCAGAATGAGGTGAAGTGACATGTTTATTTATGAAAAAAAGCTCCAGTTCCCGGTAAAGATCGCCACGCCTAATCCCAAACTCGCCGCTTTTATTATCAGTCAGTACGGAGGTCCCGACGGGGAGCTGGGCGCTTCCATGCGCTATCTGTCCCAGCGCTACTCTATGCCTTATGCCGAGGCAAAGGGACTGCTCACCGACATCGGTACTGAGGAACTGGGCCATATGGAGATGGTGGCTGCCATCGTCCATCAGCTGACCCGGAACCTCACTGACGAGGAGGTACGGAACTCCCCGTCCTTTGCCCCCTATTTTGTAGACCACACCACCGGCGTCTATCCCACGGCAGCTTCGGGCTTCCCCTGGAGCGCCGGCTCTATCCAGTCCACGGGCGACGTCATCGCTGACCTTACAGAGGACCTGGCAGCAGATGGTGCAATGGCGTAAGGCCAACAGCCCTTAAAATGCATCAAACTCCCTGATTCCGCAACAAAAACGGAATCAGGGAGTTTTCCTATCTTATACGGTTTAAGTCAGCGCTGTCAAGCCCTTCTCCTTCAGGAAACCATCTGCATTTTGAATCGCCGCATCAATTTCTTTGTGGTTGATCCGGTTCAAGTCGGCCTCCTTCTCCCCCTTCAAAACCAGCCGCACCTTGCACATCTGGAAGAGCATGCTTACCAACCGGACCGTGTTCTCTGTCAGCGTCTTCTCCGCATCGGAATAAAGATTCCAGTCAGTTTTTCCGGACAAAATCACCAGATTGCCGAGCTGCTCCAGATGACGCCGGTAGACCCGATCTACAGCGGAGAGTGTTTTTTCAAATTTTGCCTCCGTATCGGCCAGCTCCACCAAATACAGCCGGATCTGGTTGATTTCTTCCTCCGCCTTTTTCATTTGCTCCATGGCTTGATTGGCCTTATCTGAGAGCTTGCTGCCGGTCAGATTGAAGATGATCCCACCAACCAGAAGTCCCATGCCCAACGTCGTCGCGCCGAGAATCGTCGTACCAAGTGCGATCCCTCCGCCGCCGGCCGCAATCGCTCCGCCGCCCAGAGCAGCCAGCGTGGCATTGGTTGCCGCAGCGCCGCTCAATGAGGCAATGGCCGTTCCGGTAGAGGCTGTCCCAAACGCCATAACGGCGGCTGTTGTCGCACCAGCAGCGGCAAACCCACCGGCTGTGCCCAACGCGGCACCGCCAAGACCGCCCAGCAGGACTCCCGCTCCTACAGATACTTCCTTCAGTTCCTCGGCATTATACATGGGGATCTTCACATCATCCTTGCTATATTCTTGGAACTCAGGGCGGTTCTGGATTCGGTCAAAAATGTCGGAAAATTTCTGAAAGCTCTCCAGGATCTCCAGTTCTTTCTTACCCAGCGTATCCATGGCTTCGGTCGTCTGCTTGTTCTGCGCTTCAAAGCGAGCAATGTTGTCCTGGTGCCGCTGTTCCGCACTCTTCATGGTGTCGTGAGCTTTTTTCATTTTTACGCCCCCATGAATGGCGCTTCCAACCCCGGCAGCAGCGGCAGCAGCGGCGGCTCCTCCTAAAATAAGCGGTAATGGCATGATAATATCCTCCTTCACTCTTTCAATAATTTACATGCCTCTTTATTGAGACGGATATACTCCTCATAAGTCATCATCTCCTGAAAAAACAGATGATAACATTCATCGACCCGGCACAAAAGCGGCCGGTTTTCATAAATGCTGCACAGATTTCCAGCCAGGTACCGGCACGTCCCGTCCCCCCGGTCCAGTTCGGCATACAGCTTGGACTTCCTTAGATTCCGGCAGCATGCTCCGCATCGATCGCAGTAAAACATCACCGAAACACCAGATGATTCTTTTTGTTGGACATAAAGGTATCAAAATTTCCCTGCCAAGGAAGGTCAATTCCTAAGTCAATCATGGATTTCCGAAGAAGGATGTTAAGTTGATCTTCTGTCTGAACGTGATCCATATACTGAAGCGAATGATTATAAAATTCCGTTTCTTGCTGGAAAGATTCCAAATCAATGCTCTTCAGTTGGGTAAGATAGAGCTCGAGACTTTTGTTAATCCGCTTATATGCATCCAATTGTTTTTGAAGTGAAAGCGCAATTCCGGTACGAATACAGATTTCTTTCAAAACCAATGTACTGAAACGTACCCAGGCAATCAGATTCATACGCAAAAAGAGATTTAACCAATTCCCGCCAGAACGAATAGCCGCATCTGCTCCATCCATCAGACACAGCGTGCCGTGTCCAAAAAGTAGCATTACTCTCAAATCCGCATGAGCTTGCGTTGGCACACACTCGGTCAAAGGAATTCCACGATAAAAATACCTCTTTATTGTCCAAATGAGCCGAATGGTTAAATCACATACCAGAACCGGGATCGCCATAGCAAGGCTAAAACGGGCATCATATCCCTCTTGGAAAGCCCGGATTGCTAAGGTCGCAAAATCTTGTCGATCTTTTCCGATTTGAAAACTTCCAAAATTACAAAATTGAAAAAGCTCAAAAAAAGGAATAGCCACGCCTGTCCCTCGTCCAGAATTTCCTCGACTACCGGAACTCCCTGCAATATCGGACATGATATGTCCAAACCAGTTTGCCACACCACAGAAAAGTTTTGAAATAACATTATGTCCTTGCAATTCGAATGTCTGTGTCTGTATTGTAATTAGTTTTCCATTGCTGATAAAGGAAGCAGTTGAGGTAAATTGGTTCAGAATGGAAAAAAAGAGCCCGACGACATCCGGCGAGTGGGCCAGCGATTTTATATGATGATTCTTGGTGCTCATAGCAAAAACGCTGTCTACATCCGCTGTGTAACGTTGATCATAATTTACTTTAAATTTTCGCTCTAAGTAACCGATTGCACTGGCAACATTGCTTTCCTTTCCAGCAGCCGGTTTCCAGCCTGTCATGCTTACAAATTTCATGACGGCAGTATCGACCTGTTTGTCCGTCCACTGCCCAAGCGCACTCTCGCCCGGAGCCCCTACAAAAAAAATATCAAGCAAACCTGCAATGGCTCCGCAGGCAATGGAACACAAATAATCTTGTGTCTCACAGGAATCCTGTCTTAACAAGACAGCATCACTTTTGGAAATGGCTCCCCACTCCATTATGGATTCTCCTTCCAATTATTCTACAACCGTTTGACTCGATTCCCCTGACTTTTCAGCCACATATCGATCCCCTTTCCAAACACTTCCGCCCGGATCTCATACGTCCCGTCCCGCTCGCCGACAATCTCCGCTGTGGGCAGGCGGTCCAGGACGGCTTCCACCGACAGTCCCTGATACAGAAAATGAACCGTCCGCAGCCTCCCTCCGTACATGAATTGGACCCGCTTTCGAAATTCCCCTTCTGAAAAGCGCTGACTATATGGGACGGTGAAGTGTTCCGATTGTACCTGGATCTGTTCCAGGCGGTCCACCCGATAGATAGTGGGATAGGGGTCCTCCGGATATTCAAATTCCTCATTTCGGTCCACGTTTTTCAAAAATGCCGCCAAATAAAAGTAGAACTCGGAGCACATCAGGCCCACTGGTTGGAGCCGGCGGTGCTTCTTCTCTCCTGTCTGAGTTTGATAATCCGCCTCGATCTCTGAATGGGTCTGAATGGCCTGCCCCAGGGTCCATAAAATGTCTACCAGCGGTTTTCCGTGGCGGGGCTCCACATAACAATGGCGCTCGTTGGAAAGAATCTCCTGGAGCTTTTCCCGCTCCGGCGGCCGTATGCCAGGAGCCAGGAGTTTATCCAGAATCTGATCCAGCTCCCGCTTTGATAGCGACCGGCTTTCTAGGAGAATCTTGCAAACCGCCAGCATTTCCCCACAGGAGAGAAGCGCACCCTCACCCTCGGACAGCCGGTAGCAGTTCCGCTCCGGATCATAGTGGATCTCCAACGGCGGAGTCTGCTCCGCAAAAAAGTTCCGGAGCTGTTCAATATCCCGCTGAATGCTGCGCTCAGACACGCCAAAGACTTGCGCAGCCTCTTTCTTCCAAATGCTCCCCCGGTTGACCAACTGATCGTACAGAGATAGGAGGCGGAATCCTTTTTCCTCTGCCATTTCTCTCCCTCCTTCTCCATTATACCGACCGGGTTAGACGGAAACTGTCCATGAGAAGAAAAAAGCTCCTGTTTCCTATCCCTTATTCTACCCTAAAAGTTCTTTTATTTCAACACCAAAAGTTTATTTATAGAAGGAACTCTCCGGGATAAACTGAATGAAACTACTGGGGGGCGCTATATGGACTGGATAGCAATCGGAAGCAGGATACGAAAACAGCGGGAATATCTTGGCTACACCAGAGAACAGTTTGCCGAACTGCTGGAGGTCACACCGAAATTTTGTTCGGATATTGAACTCGGCGTCAAAGGGATGTCTGTTCCGACCCTCTGTAAGATATCTTCCACGCTCCGTCTGACCACAGATTATATTCTATTTGGCAGAGCAGAGGTCCGGGCCGACGATCCAATCTCTCTTCTCCTCCACAGTTGTACAAATACAGAGCGGGAGTATGCCGAAAGTCTGTTAAAAACCTTTCTTTTGGCCATGAGTCAGGACCACCCGTAAAACGGGTGGCCTGCACTGACCCTATAAGGGTCTAGTATTGGCCGCGCCTCAAGGCGCGGTGAAACGGTCTGCCGACCGCATTCTCTTACGAGCGGCCCCACCAAGTGGGGCTGCTCTTACTTGCTCTTATTAACCGGCTCACCCGTAAACGGGTCATAGTATTCTTTGATTGTGAGCTGGTCGCTTATTTTGTCTTCCTGGAGCTGATTTCGGATATACTCCGCAATGGCTTTTTTGTTTCTTCCCACCGTATCCACGTAATATCCCTTACACCAGAACTGTCGATTTCCATACTTATACTTCAAATTCGCATGTCGATCGAATATCATCAGTGAACTTTTTCCTTTGAGATATCCCATAAACTGTGATACACTATACTTCGGTGGTATACTTACGAGCATATGGATATGATCCGGACAAGCCTCTGCCTCTATGATTTCCACACCTTTATACTCGCACAGTTTCCGAATAATCACCCCGATATCCGATCGAATCTGCCCATATATCACTTGTCTTCGATATTTTGGGGCGAAGACTATATGATACTTACAGTTCCATTTTGTGTGGGCCAAGCTGTCTGTTTCTTCTTTTTTCTTTATCACTGATATTCCTCCTTCGTTTTTGAGATGCGGTCGGCCAACCACTCTCATTCTACCGAAGTCTGCAAATAAAAAGTCAATAGGGAAATAAAGCAAAATTGAGGAGAGAAAAAGGCCATGCCAAAAGCGGCCAGCAGGTAAAGGACGCTGGCCGGATGGTCAGGTATGTAACAGTGCACATTACTTCTGAGGCAGAATAATCGTTGCTTTAGAGAAGTTGTTCCAGTCAAGGCACTGCCCACAGCGGTCACAATAGGACTGGTATTCCCGTTCCATAGTCCTTCTACATTGCGGGCAAACAGGAAAACCCGTCACGCCAGAGAGGTATCGAAAGCAGCGGATGTGTGTAACTGGCATCGGTTCGCGGAAGGCCATCTCTCTCCAGAACTCTGAGGGGATCAACAGGTCATTTGGCGTCAGTTCAAAGCCAACGCAGAGTTTTTCCAGCGTCAGGATCGTGGGCGCAGTCTTGCCTCTGGCAATGTCGCCAAAGTACCTGGAACTGAGGTCACATCGTTCCGAGGCAGCTTCATAGCTGAGCTTTTGAGTATCACATAATTTGAGGACGGAGGTGGATAAATTGTCTAAAAACATCTTAATCGCTCTCTTTCTGTCATAAGATGCTTTTAGCGTATGGGCAATATGGTTCTGCTACAAGGAAGGATACTTCCTTAATTTTCCTCCAGAGATGCCAGATATTCTTTTACTCTGCCATAATAGATGCGCAGGAACTTGTTGGCGCCGGCTGTCATGTAAACCAGATAGGGTTTGCCCTCGGCTCGTTTCTTGTCCATGAAACGGTATACCGGGTCATCCTGGGGCTGTGTTTTCAGTAGGCAGTCCATAACCAGGAATAAGGCGCGGCGCAGCTCCGGCGGCCCGCTTTTGGAAACCCTTGTGCTCTTAGCCTCGTGAGTGCCGGACTGGTCAGCGCCAGGGTCAACGCCCGCAAAAGCGGTAATGGCGTTTCGGTGGGTAAACCGGGCCACATCCCCAAGCTCCGCCATAAGCTGAGGGCCGAGAGAATCGCCTACACCGTGCATGGCCATGACCACAGGGTATTCCGGGAGCTGGGCTGCCAGGGCCTGCATTTCAGCCTTGAGCCGTTCCAGAGAGGCAGAGACGGCGTTCAGCGCATCAATGGCCTGCCGGACCATGGTTTTGGTCAGAGCGTCCTTGGGGAGCATGGCAATCAGGTCCTGTGCTCCGGTGTGGACCTCAACGGCTTTGCTCTGGCTGAAGTTGTAGCCATGCCGTTTACACCACTTACGGTAACGCTCGGCAAAGGCAGTGAGGCTCATGTTTCGCACACAGTCCACATGCCAAAAGGCCGTGGCAAAGTCCACCCACTTCTGGCTGCCGTCCTCACGGACAGGGCTGTCAAATAGGGCGTTGACGCCGGGATAGGTCTGGTCAAGAAGGGCGATGAGGTTGTTTTTCATCATCGTCTTAGTCTTAGCGTATAGACTCTGCTGCCGGTTCAGCGTTTTCAGTTGCATTCGAATCGTATCCATGGGTGTATGTTGGCGCAATTCTGCCCAGTTGTCAAGCCCATAGCGGGCAATCTTCCGGGCATCTGCCTTGTCTGTTTTCACTTTTCGCAGGGTGTTGTTCCCGTAGTCTTTGATAAGCTTCGGATTGACTGCGCTGACAAAGACGCCCTCCTCATGAAGAAAACGGGCTACCGGCTCATAGTACCGTCCGGTATGCTCCATGACTACTCGTGTCTCACCGTCCAGGCTTTTCAAGTAGTCTGCCAGCTCCTTGAGTTCACTGCCGGTGTGACCAATAGAAAATGGTTTTGCTACCACTTCTCCAAAAGGGCGGAGAACGGATACCATGCTCTTTCCTTTGGAAACATCGATCCCTGCCACATTGTTCATATTGATCGCTCCTCATCATGGATTTGTTTTGGCGACCAGCCATTCCACCATTGCCGATCCAATCTATTTGATGACACGGGCGCACCAAGGAGGTGGCTCAACCTGCATAAATCGAACGCTGCGAATGAGAGGCCGGCTGACGGACTTCGTCACGGACGCGCTGGTCCTTGGAGGTATACATCAGGCCAAGACTCTCTCATTCTAACAGCTTAGGCAACGATGCGGAAAAAGACACGGCTGGCTGCCGTGCCTTCAACCGTAAATACATTGTAATAGGAGGTTTATCTTTTCTACGTATAGGCATACCCTTTTGGGAGCCACGGGCATAGCCCGTGGTTGCCGTTTTACAATACAAAAAAAGATTCGCCTTAACCGGCGAATCTTTTTGCTTTCCGATAAAATGTGCTGGGTGACAAGTTCAGCTTTCTCATAGCTTCTGCTGCTGTCAGCTCTCCTGCCTGCCACCGCCGTATAACTATGTCCAGACCTGGCGGCTCAATGGGTTTTCGCCCCTTGTATCGGCCCTGACCTTTTGCAGCCGCAATTCCCTCCCGCTGCCGCTGGAGGATGTATTCCCGTTCCAGTTCTGCCACCGCACCAAAGACGGTCAGCATAAACTTTCCTGTGGGCGTCGTAGTGTCGATCGCCTCCTTCTGGGATATGAATTCCACTCCTTTACCCGTAAGGCGCTCTACTAATTCGAGCAGGTCGCGGGTGTTCCGAGCAAACCGGCTGATCGACTCGACAATAACGGTATCCCCCTTTCGCACATATTCCATCATTTTCTGCAGTTCCGGTCTCTGTGCATTTTTCCCACTGGCCCGGTCAATGTAGAGCTCATCCACCCCCAGGCGTTCCATCAGAATCTCCTGGCGAATCGTATTCTGCTCTTGTGTGCTCACTCTGATATAGCCGATTCTCATCGTTCAATTCCTTTCTCTTGTCAAATGTACAGTTCCTTGGTATACTAAAATTAATAAAGTTTGTACAGAATCTTGTTTCGGGAGGTGGCTATCATGGCGGTTCGCACGCTATCTGAGATCCAGGATATCGTTTCCCGCTTAGCCAGACAATACGGTGCGAAGCGGATCTATCTATTTGGCTCTTACGCCCGCGGAGATATGAATGAGGACAGCGATATCGATCTCCGTATTGATAAGGGCGCAATCCAAGGGTTGCAGCTAGCAGGTCTTCTCCTTGATCTGGAAGACTCTCTTGGCGTGTCCGTTGACTTGATTCCGACCACCAGTTTGGAGCCCCATTTTTTGGAGTCCATTCACAACGATGAGGTGCTGCTATATGAAGCCTCTTGATCGTGACATCCACATCCTGGAGCATATTGTCTCCTATTGTCAGCAGATTGAGGAAACGGTTGCCCGTTTTGGCAATGACGGCTCCATTTTTTCTTCAGATCCTATTTATCGAAACGCAGCCGCTCTCTGTATCCTACAGATTGGGGAACTGGTAGGAAAATTGAGTGAGGAATTTCAATCTCAGCATTCTTCGATTCCCTGGCGTCAAATCAAAGCCATGCGGAATATTGTCGCACATAGTTATGGTACCGTAGATCCAGAAACTACTTGGGAGATCATTCAATATGACATTCCAAAGTTAAAGGAATATTGTGCTTCCCTCTTAGATACTCCTACAGAAAAAACCTGAACAGTTCTCAAAAGGATCGGTTCCCAAATTGGCACATGCCAAATCTCGGAAACCGACCCTTTTGAAATACATAAACCGTGTGCTACTAGGGTATGCCCTATTGGCACACGGTTTTGGTTTATTCAGGTAGGATCAGCAGACTTCCGCTGATGTTCAGGAACTGCTCTGGTCGCTGGAAGATGCTCATATATCTCTGAATCTGTTCCTCAGTCAGGGAAGCAAGGCTGTCCCCGGCCAGTCCGCACACAAAGAAAGGGCCGGCGATCATATCATAGACCGTCCCATCTTCCGTTCGCAGGGCTCGATTCAGGGGCAGCTTCAGCAGCTTTCCTTCCTCGTGACACACAAGGGCGGCAGAATCCTGAAAGGGATAAACTGCTTGGATTGGGCCGCCCACCACCTGCTGTATTGCCTTCAGACCCTGTGAGATTTCTCTTACAGAGGGCACTTTTCCTGGCTCCACCACTAGAATTTTCATGCGCTTTTTCTCACCATAATTCTCTGCCATATAGAGCATCCTCCAACTCTTCGGGCGTAAATCCTTCCTGGTACAGCTGATCAATGTCCTCCGGTGTGTATCCAAAGGCGGCAGCCACTGACTTGATTTCCTCCAGGTAAGGGTCCGCTTCTTCCGTCTTTTCTCCAAACCTGCGCCAACTGCTGTACGGATACCATCCCGGCCATCGCCAGGAGGAAAACAATTTACTGTCGTCAAACTCTCCGTAGGAGATATGTCCGTCCTCATCGATTTTCAAAATCCCTCCGCTCTGAATTGAGACCGGCATCGGTTTTCCAAACGGCAGACGCAGACGCCGCAGCACCCGGTTCAGAATCTCCTCAGTAGACGCATACAGGTAAAGTCCCACACTTGGGTAGTGGTAGAGACACATGGGGTTGTCCCCCTTGATGAAGTACAGCTCATTCTTAGGCCCCAGCAGCGTGACGGTGTAGGAGCCCTCCAGCTGTTCAGCCATCCACCGGAGGCTGTCAAATTTCAGCGCTCCCTCCCGCTCCAGGAGCTGGACCGCCACATAGCTGTCCGTCTCTATCCTGGTCCTGGGCAGCCGCAGCTTTTTCCGCAGCGACCGGTCGTTCTGGATCACCCCGTTGTGGGCCAGAGCAAAGGGGCCCTCCTTGACACGGCCCAGAAATGGGTGGTTGTTGTAGTTACGTTTTTCACTTCCCTGGGTAGTCATGCGGGTGTGCCCCATCACCACCCAGGCATCCCCGGGAATCCTCCAATGCATGGCATGGGCGGGCCGTGGACGCTTGTAGATGTGGAGCTGTCCCCGGCTGTGGTAGGCGATTCCGGTGGCATCCGTTCCCCGTACCTCGCAAGCTGTGGAGAGAATGGTGAGAATCCGGTTTCTCTCCCCTTTGGACAGGCTGTGGCCGTAGTCGATCAGACCGAATAGGCAGCACATGTTACAGCTCCTCCTCTCCATTTACCGGCTCATTCACATATAGGCGGCGTTCTTTCAAATACTGCACCAACTCCGGGGTCTGACAGCCAGAGACAAAAGTGGTCCAGGACATAGCCTTCAGCTCCTCGTCAGACAGAAAAATCGCCACATCGCAGATTCGTTCAATGAGCTGCAATGTGGCGATCAAGGTGTTGTATTTTAAGGTACCCCGGAAAATCCGAAACTCGATGGTACTGTCGTTCTGGAGATTGACACAGGTATAGCGGCTTCCATTGGCCCCCTTCTTGGCGTGGTCCAGGATGTCCTTGGGATATTCTTTGTAGCCGTATCGGGCCGCCCAGTGCTCCAGCTGGCGCGGTGTCCGGCGGCTGAACTTCAGCAGTTCCTCCCAGTGCTTCTCAAAGAAGTAGAGCACCCGGGCAATGGCGCTATCCTGCTCCTGATGGGTCTCACCGAAGGCGGCGCGGCTCACATGGACATGGAGCCCGCAGGTCCCGACCTGATGGCTCCGGTACCCCATGGAGACCGCCTCCCGCAGGATCTCACTCCAGGGCATGTTCTTCTGGTGGAACTCCAGGGCCATGGGATGGGTCACGATCTCAAATCCGTCATTCAAAGAGCCGTCGTGCTTACAGTAGACCAGTTCCCGATCCCCGTTGGCCAAGTCCAGAATCTCCTGGGCATTCTCGCTGCACTCTCCCGCTCCATCAATCTCCAGCTCCACCCCAAAATAACGGGGGCCTTTGCCGTAAAAGATCGGGTCAGGCTTGTAGTAGTAATCCTGGATAGCCTTGTGGTCAGCGGAGCGGGAGTAACAGTCGCGGCACAGGGGCTCCTCGTTGCCCACATCGTCCCAGGCGTAGAAGACGCGGGCGTTAGGAATCAGCGCTCCACAGCGGGTGCAGTTGGTATAGAGCCGCTCATAGCAGCTTTGGCAGAGGGGCGTATCGGAGTCACCGGCGTTGTTGTCGCTCCAGATTCGTTCTCCGCAGACGGAACAGGTTTCCGTCTCTTGCTCCAGGCAGTCCGGGCAGAGGTCCTGGTCGTCGAACTCCCGCCGCTGGTCCAGATCGTACTCACCGCCGCAGACGACACATGTAAAAGTTTCTCCTGTCATGGTTCTTCGTCCTCCTGCTTGATCACATAGTCGATGGCCGCGCACAGCAGGGCTGCCGCAGCCGCCAGAAGAACCCCGAGCAGTTTCTCTCGGGCCTCCTGGCGGTCATCCTGATTCACCCCACGGTGGTGCAGACTTGCCGGAACAGTTGATTCACCAGTTCCACGATGACGGCGCGAATGACGGATAAAAGCGTTTTCAGCATGGTTTCCCTCTCCTTTCCAACGTAAAATGAAAAAAGCCGGAAGCTGTGATCGAGGCGTAAACCTCAGCAGTTTCCGGCTTTCTATTGAAATGATATATTTTTGAAGGGGACAGGAAAAGCAAACAGGGTGCAACAGGGGAATAATACAAAAAGGGGGAATTCATATGTACCGTGATTCACTCGACTACGCCCAGGACCGGTTCACAAACGTCCTGGAATCCTGCGCCGTCCTTACTCCGGCTGAAGTAATGGAAGTTCTTGGAATTTGGAAAAATAGTGTCTATACACTCTTGAATTCCGGGAAGCTCCGTGGATTTCGGATTGGAAGAAGCTGGAGGATTTCAGCAGAGGCACTGGAGGAATTCATTGCAAAATAAATCGCTAAATCGACTGATATTTTTAAAAAATATTATTTAATAGATTTAGTGCGTATAATCAGTCTCGTTTCAACCACCTTTATCAAAAAAACGCGCCGGCATTCTCTTCAGGAAGTGCCGGCGCGTTTTTTCTTATTTAGCCGTGAACCCGAGCGGTAAGAGCTTGTGTCTTGCTCCATCTTCTGCAGTGCAACGTGCACGATTTTATGAGCCAAAAATTTCTCCGACAAAATTTGGGCGCGGATTTTCAGGACGGATACTTTTTCAGAACTCCCCACCTTGGTTCGAATCTCAAAAGAGCGGCGGGTCTGATTGTCTCGCTGTACTGTCTCCAGAAAACCTGCCTTCTCCATCAACAGTTCCCAGCTCCGTTTTGTAAGTTTTTGATCTTCTGCAAACAGATTTTTTAGCTCAGGAAAATAGGAATTTTTTAGCAAGAACATTCGTTCCCTCGGGTCGTACCAGAGGCAAACAGTTTCCCTATCACTACCTTTCCCACGAACACGGGCATATCGATTTTCGGAAATCAGTTTTTTCAAGTATGCCTCTAGGACATCCCGAACTGGAAACTCCGGCTGGAACTGCTGCCACTCTCTCAGGAGTGCACGTTCCAACTGTGCGAGCATAGGTCCTCGCTCCTCCTTCGGAGCGCACAACCGTAAGAAATGCCGATATGCTGCCAAAAGATAAGTAACCTTTTTCTGCGATTCCACATCCAGGTCGTATTTTTTTACATCCTCCACTACGTCCTCGTAAAGGTGTTTGAGCGTATGCCGTTCTACCGAAACTTCTCTCTGAGCAGCCCGGATTTTTTTATAGGCCTGCCGGAAAAGATGACGGAACTCTTCCTCCAGGTGATTTATTTGAGCGATTCGATCAGATTCCCCGTCTCTTGTTTCATCTCTGGCATCCTCGACATCTGTAAAAACAAGCTCCTCCAGTGATTCTGATCGTAATATCTCAGGCTTTCGATACCAATCCTCAGGGGTATCACCTGAGAAGGCAAAATCGTGCCTATCGGCTGCCGCCATGAGATCATGAACGAGACGCTCAATGATTTTGGATGACTTTTGGGAGACAATCTTTTGCATGGCCGTCCAGTTGTCGATGGACCTACCGCACAGCTTCACTGTGAAGTACGCCAAAAGCGGCTGCAAAAAGGGCTCTGCAGGGAATTTTGCTGCCGCTGGGATGGTAAGAGACAGGCACAACTTTTGGGCCGAGACTTCCACAGAAGGTTTTCTGCCCACCCACAGTACACCGGCCTTCTGAAGGATCTTCGCCTCAAATTCGGACATCGAAATATCCTTACGTACCATTTTCTCTGTGGCTTGAAAGATCTTTACCCCATCTACAATCTGGAAACGCGGCGGAAGTTTAGGGACGATATCACAGCACAACTTTGCCAGCTGGGTTGCTTTGTCCAGGTCCATGCAGGAAACACAAATTGCAAGCTGTTCAGAAAAATGTTTTTTTACTTGCAGATACGGCGTCGACCGGTCCAGTCGATGGAACTGGGGAAAAAACGGCTTCAGGACCGAGAACAACGTAAAGGCCAGCAGTATGGCTGCAATATCCCCTGCATTCGATTGAAGCAAACTTTTGAGGCGGTTCCATGCCTGATCCTTCGCTTCGGTCAATTCGGGTCCTAATATTGTATACGGACATCCTAAATAGTAGGCGATTCCCTCCTTTGTAAACTGCCAGACTGGAATGGGCCCCATTCCCCAACACCGAACCAGAAAATTATTGAAGAGAACTTTGTTAATCCGCGCTACCTGCTGTTTTGGAAAGGGAAAAACCGGAACTCCTATACTGCCTGACTGGTGTTCTGTGCTGCACCTAAGAATCCGACCGGATCTATCAGTTTCGATCAAAGAGAGGCGTGTATTTGAGGCCCCATTTAACGTCCAGCTCTCCGCCAAAATATATCGAAACTTGAGGGCTTCCGGCGCCATGGAATACTTTCTGCATTCAATATCGATTGGTTTAAGGAACCAAATACTCTTTTTCTCTTCTTGATGTTTTTTGGGGGGATTCTTAAACCATTTGACGCGCTGTTTGCCCCGTTTGTTATGATACGAACATTTGCAGATACAAATACTGGAGACCGCATTCGCCAAATATGAGCTCTTGGAGGATGGCCGGTAAAGAGTAATATTGTTTCGGGAGAGGCGAATCAAAAGTTCTTTGCCGCAATCTTCCCAAAAACTTTCCGCCAGCTCTCTGTCTTCTTGCGATATGGGCGTCACCACGTCTCCTGCACCTCCTTTGCCCTCTTAGGTTTCCTAGGGCTTATAAAAAATTATACCAGCCCAACACAGTCCATAACGGGTTCCCCAGGGAATGCTCACTGCACAGAAATATTGCGGGCATTCCCCGCTTGCGGAAATCGTACCAAACAAGGAGTGAAATGAACTCACAATGAAAAAAAGAAAACCAATCCTGGTCTATCTTACATCGGATGAACTGCAACACATCACCGAATCGGCCAAGAATGTTGGGATGGATCGCTCTGCTTATATCCGGCACCGGTGCCTCCATGAGAATCCCAATCAGGAGTCCATCAGCCGCAACCTAGCGCAGCTCCTCTGCGACTTGGCGAACACGGCACAGGAGCTGGACTGTGGCAAGGAGCTTCTGGGGCGACTCAGCAGCTTGGAGGAACTGCTTTGGCAATCTATCGGGTAATCCATCGGCCAGAAAAATACCACGATTGGAATGCGATCCGAGATTTACTTCAATATGTCACCTCTCCCAAAAAGGCAAAGAACGGACTTATCTTTGGCGGAGCTCTCTTTCCGAACATTGCAGCATACTCTATGGAGGGACTCTGCCGGGCGTTCGATAAGACAGAGGGACTTCTGCTCCGGCACTCGATTCTCAGCTTCTCCCCAGAAGAGAGGATCGATGCCTGGGACGCAGCGGACATCGCAACCCGAGCCATCCGCTATTACAAACAGCAGTACCAGATCTTAGCAGCTGTACATGAAGACAGACCTCATATTCATATCCATTTCGTGATGAACACCCTCAACTACCGCACAGGGAAGAAGTATCCCGGAGATCGAGCTGATTACTATGGCTTCCTGGCATACCTTGGTAAAATTTTAAAACCCTATGGACTAAAGGTCAAGCTAGAAAAATAATCAAATATCATCCTATTAGAGAAACAGCAATCATAAAATGACTGAGAAAGGAGCACACCCTTTATGAATCGACTTCCTCTCCCTACCCCATCCTGCCGGAGCGTATTCCGGAAATCCGAGACTCCCCTGACGGCGGAACGATACACCAAGATCTGGATCCAGCTGATCAACCAGATGGAGCGCTCCAGCTCCATCGCTGCAGGGCTCCAGTAACAGCCACAAAAGCGGTCTCTTGACGAGCATTGTCAGGGGGCCGCATTTTTTATAGGAGCGATGTCCAATGTCCAAAGCCGCAATCTACTGCCGTCTGTCGGAAGAAGACCGGAATAAGGCCTCCGCCGAGGACGACAGTGCCAGCATACAAAACCAGAAGTCCATGCTTCTACAGTACGCCATACAGCAGGGCTGGGAAGTATTTCACATTTACAGCGACGATGACTACACAGGTTCTGACCGAAACCGTCCGGAGTTTCGCCGCCTTCTAGCGGATGCTCAGGCCCATAAATTTGATATCATCCTCTGCAAAACTCAGTCCCGCTTTACCCGTGAGCTGGAACTGGTAGAAAAATACATACACGGTCTTTTCCCGCTGTGGGGAATCCGTTTCGTCAGCATTGTGGACAATGCGGATACCGACAACAAGGGGAACAAAAAATCCCGCCAGATCAATGGTCTGGTAAACGAATGGTATCTGGAGGACATGTCCGACAATATTCGCAGCGTCCTCACCAATCGCCGGGAACAGGGCTTTCATATTGGCGCCTTCGCCCTCTACGGATACCAGAAGGACCCGGCTCAGAAGGGCCATCTGATCATTGACCCAGAGGCCGCCGCAGTCGTGCGCCGGGTCTTTACCTTGTTTTCACAAGGATACGGAAAAACGGCCATCGCCCGAATTCTGAATGAGGATGGGATCCCCAATCCCACCGAGTATAAGCGCCAGAAAGGATTGCGGTACCAATCTCCCCCTGGAAAAACAGGAACGCTGTGGAAATATCCTGCCATCTCCCACATGCTGACCAATGAGATCTACATCGGCAACATGGTCCAGGGGCGGTACGGCAGTGTATCTTATAAAAGCAAACAGAACAAGCCCCGCCCCAAAGATCAATGGATCCGGGTCGAACACACTCACGAGGCAATCATCGACCAGGACCTATGGGAGCGGGTTCAGGCCTTAATAAACGAAAAGACAAAACCCTTTACAGGTGGGTCGATTGGGCTCTTTGCCAAAAAGGTTCGCTGCGCCAATTGCGGATACACTATGCGCTCCACGAAAAACCGCGGGCGGCACTATCTCCAGTGCTCCAACCGGCGCGTTTCAAAAGAGGCCTGTACCGGCGCATTTATTTCCGTGGAAAAGCTGGAACGCATCGTGGTCCAGGAATTGAACCGGCTTTCCGCGCAGTATTTGGATCAAGATAAGCTGGAACGAAACCTGGAGTTTTCCAGCTCTCTCCTGGCTCAAAGACAGAAGGTGCTGGATCAACGTTCCAAATATCAGGCACAGCATGAGGAGTTCCAGACGGGCCTGCGAGAGCTCTATCTGGATAAGGTACGGGGAATTCTGTCCGAGTCGGATTTTCTCAGTCTCTCCCAGGACTTCTCCAAGGAAAAGGAACTGCTCGAGGGAAAAATCGCGGAAACCAACCGTCGGCTGGAAGAACTGGACGCCCGGATTGCCGCCGGGGACAACCGCCGGGAACTGGTCCAGCGTTACACTAATCTGGAGCACCTGACCCGTGAAATGGTGGAGGCCCTCATTGACTATATTTTAGTGGGAAAACGCCAGCCTGGCGAAAATGATCCGCCGGTTGAAATACATTGGAATTTCTAAATTAGAGATAAATATTCGCCTAGGAAAAGAAACTCATGTTTCTTTTCCTAGGCTTTTAATCAAACGATTTTCTCGCTTCATGGAGACCCACATAACAATACTCATCTATCCTCTTCTTCCAGAAGTTGAAGTTCAAAGGGAAATTCGAAACATTCTTCCGCTTCTGTATTTCTATATACCTCCTCTGATACCGTGATCAGCTGAATTCCTTCAAAATCATTTACCTTTCTTTTGGGATCTCCAGAAACTTTCATTTCAAACCCCTGCTCGTTAGGGGCAGAAAAAACCATAACTGCTCCTGCCGCAGAGTCAGTTTCACATATCCGCTTCCACAAGAGATCCCGAATCCTGGAATTGACCCTTCCGACAAATACCCCAGGTTTCAACTCTAGAAACCACCGAGTCAGTTCTCCACGCACGCTCTCCGGAGCAGAATCCATTGCAATCACTGTCATAGAAGGTCCCTTTCCGCAGCATAGTTTTTTCCTCCGTTGATTGTATCCTGGCGGTCATCCCACAGGGAGCCTACAGTTGGACCGTTGACCATTTCTTCCTCTACCGTCTCCTGGAAAATCCATTCCAGATCTTGAGCAATTCGAGACAAGATACGTGCATTTGCAAAATATGCCCGGCAAGTTAGTCGAATCCGCTTTTTTTGCGGCTCACCCTGTTTCATTTTCTGGATTGCTTCAAATGCAGCCGGAATGGTTGTCTCCGCTTTATATAAATCTGCAACGTCATATACAAACGAGAGCTGCTTTCCTGTATGAATAAATCCCAGTCCTGGTGAGTAGCCCAATGAAACAATAGCAGCATGGCACAGACCATAGAGCAGAGCATTAGCCTCAGACAGCGCTTGATTGACTGGGTCTGCCTGATCCCACTCCTCTGTTTTGTACGAACGTTTTTTCCAGCGAACTCCAGTTGTCCTCGCTGCTAGTTCATAGGCCTTCCGAACCCGAATTCCTTCCATTCCCCGCAGTTGTTGTAACGTCAATCCCTCCGTTTTTAAGTTCGAAAACCGAATCTGATACATCCTTTTTGCCACTTCCAGATGCCGCTCTGCGTCCATACATGCTTTTGCCTGGACCAACAGATTCTTCGCACTTCTAGTCTCCCCTACTCCCGCAGCATAAAACCGCTCGGCATGTTCTCCACACCAAATCGCCATACATCCGTTATTACAAATCGCCCGAATCGCTGCATGGGTCACACTGGTTCCCGGTCCTAGCAACAAGCATGTCATGCCGGCAATTGGGATGGGTGTCCGCCCCTGCTTCTGAATTGCTACAATCGCAGTGTCGTTCTGCTCAATGACAGCATGTTCTAAATATAAATAACTGATGCTGTCTTTCAATTTAGGCAATTCCTGTAAGTTCTTCAACAATATTCCCTCCCTGCATTGAAAATCTTCAGTTTCCAGACGACGGATAGACGTGCCCACTCTTCACATGCGTGGGGTTTACTACGTTGGCCATGCTGATGGTGACCTCGTTGTACGGCCCATTTCCACGCACGTGGGGTTTACAGTTTTGGACTCCATATTTTTAGCCCTTTCAATAGTCCATCCCTACGTGCGTGGGGTTTACTCAATATAGAGTGGCAGGTCACCGGCACTGATCGGTCCATCTCCACGTACGTGAGGTTTACGTCATGGATAATGTCTATCTTGATACGTATTACGGTCCATCCCCACACATGTGGGGTTTACTCCTCCATGTTGCAGTCACGGGCAGCGTTCTGCGGTCCATCCCCACGTGCGCGGGGTTTACGGCCTGCTCAAAGGTGGTCTTGTCATCCACCATCAGTCCATCCCCACGCACGTAGGGTTTACGATCCCGAATGGCCATGCAGGCTGCGGCAAGACCGGTCCATCCCCACATGCGTGGGGTTTACGAGGGATTCAAGCTAGACGACACCCCCCACTACGGTTCATCCCCACGTGCGTGGGGTTTACCGTTGAGTAACGCCGAGATATGTTGCGATTGCCGGTCCATCCCCACATACGTGGGGTTTACTTTTCCCCTCAGCTTATGGGACCCACTTACTACGGTCCATCCCCACATACGTGGGGTTTACTACAGCCGGGGGACTGCAGCAGTAGCCCGAAACGGTCCATCCCCACATACGTGGGGTTTACTTCTGGGTCAGGCCCAGTTCCTCGCGGCGGGCCGGTCCATCCCCACATACGTGGGGTTTACCGCATCGCCGCCCATGTGGCCGGCGACAAAGCCGGTCCATCCCCACATACGTGGGGTTTACGACCGGGCGACACCCGCGGTCAGGATGATGGACGGTCCATCCCCACATACGTGGGGTTTACAATTGGGGTGTCCGCGTGCCGTCGTGTGGTTGCGGTCCATCCCCACATACGTGGGGTTTACGGCAAGACCTACTGTGGGATCGTCCGCGTCCACCGGTCCATCCCCACATACGTGGGGTTTACGGCAAGACCTACTGTGGGATCGTCCGCGTCCACCGGTCCATCCCCACATACGTGGGGTTTACTCCAAGCACGGCTACAAGCCCAGCTGCGTGATCGGTCCATCCCCACATACGTGGGGTTTACTTTTCTCAGATGAGCGAATATTATTGGAGCGCCGGTCCATCCCCACATACGTGGGGTTTACGGATAGACCAGCCGGTTGGCCGTCCAGCTGCTCGGTCCATCCCCACATACGTGGGGTTTACACCTGGTTTTGAGTCTGGATCTTTCTCTATTACGGTCCATCCCCACATACGTGGGGTTTACGAATAGCGCTGGTGCATCATGTACACAGGGTTCGGTCCATCCCCACATACGTGGGGTTTACTACGGCGGGCTGGACCTGTCCACCACCACCGACGGTCCATCCCCACATACGTGGGGTTTACGATTGGTCGAAGATCGCCCGGAGGATCTCCATCGGTCCATCCCCACATACGTGGGGTTTACGACCTCCCCCTCATCTACACGACCCGGGAGGACGGTCCATCCCCACATACGTGGGGTTTACACTGCCGCGGCCGTGGCGTCCTATGTGCTGGCCGGTCCATCCCCACATACGTGGGGTTTACGTAAAGGTGCCCCAGTCGGCCGCATAGCCGAGCGGTCCATCCCCACATACGTGGGGTTTACACTGAAATAAAATCAAAAATTTCGCGCGCAAGCAGTAAAACAGCACTTTTACCAGCGGAAAAATTCAAAATTTTATTTCTAGTAAAAATCAAGAGCTCAGCAGCAGCATTCCAAGTCCATACGATTTTCCGGGACCAATTCCCTCCCGGACTGCATTTTGAAATAGCACTGCATCTGTAATTTGGAGCGTTCCCTGATAGTGATATTGATCCAGATACATCCGGCCGCCCCGCGCTGGCACATGACGGCCAGTCAGCTGGCTGCCCTCCAACTCCTGACAACTCAGTAGCCGAAACCCATTCTGCTCTCCTTTCCTGGTTAGCCATGTACAGCGTTCTTCCAGAGTCCTGAGAATCCGGCGCTGGCTGTTTTTCCCGTTCTTCTGCGCCACCTTTTTTGTAGGCGATGCCAGCAGATCAAATCTCCAAATCTGCCCCTCCTGCATGGCATTCAGCCAGGGCGTCAGATCCCGCTCCCCAGAAAAATGCATACCCGGCAACAGGCGTTCCCGATTCGCAGGCCGATTGGAATAGAGATAGATTGCCAGTGCGTACCTGTCCTCACGGACCCGATAGATTACGCCCGAGCTTTTCCGATCACTCTCAAAAAGCCCCATAATCATTTGATGAAGCTGCTGGCAGTCGCCCAATGCCTGCCGGATACCACGCTGCTGAGGAATCAAGTCAATTTTCGTCAGATACATCTTGTCCCTCCCTGGTGATAACCCCTCGATAGACGGTTCGAAGGCCAAACTCTCGTCCCCCTGAGAGTCTTTCGTCAGGCCGGGTAAAACTCCCCACCCCGTCTCCTGGAATCTCACATTCATAGTACAACGCCTGCGGAGCGGATTTGTCTCCCTTCCGCATACAGACCGGGTAGCGCTGGATCGCATCCAATAAGTCGGAGTATGCCTCTGTCACTCCTTCAAACACAGGTCGGGATGGGACACAGCTCTTTCGTCCCAGGTAGATGGGCCACACCGGCTGCTTCAGAGCCGCTGTCACCCGCTCCCGCCAATCATCCGGCAGATCCAGCACCACCAAAAAACTGGCGTCCTGGAGATACCAGCGAGGTGAGATGACCGTGTTGCTTGACCGGGGCTTCCCCTCCGCGTTATAAAGCGGATACCCCTGTACCGTGTGGAAATCCAGCACACGGATCCCGGGGCGATCCACCCGCACCGCCATATGTAGGGCTGCGGACAGAGCTGCAATCTCCGGATCTCCCCGCTCTAATCCCATAGCGCACGACAAAAGACCTACAACGCCGGATTTGCTTGGAAAATCCCCACTGTCCCGGACGTCCCATTTAGAGTGGTCCCCCCAGGACTGCAGCGCCCCTTCCAGCCGCAGGATCAGCAAAGTTTTCTTTTCTTCCATCACATTCGCCTCACGCCAGAGCAGCCGCCACCTGTTCGATCAATTCTGTCAGTGTCTTGCACACCGTAGTCTCACATTCTGGTACGATAGAGCATGCTGTGGGACAGAACCACAGCCGTTGTTTCACGTTTAATCCAAAACTGTTCTGTATCGTGTCAACTTGACTAGCCAGCGCCTGAACACTGCCCTTCACCAAATCGTAGTCATTGGCCAGCTCCGGTTTAATCGGCCGCACAAAGGCGTTGACCATACTGACCGGCACCTTCTCCTCCTTGCATTCCACAAGGATCGCACTGGGAAGCACGTTTCCAGCAAAGCTGTTCTGTTTCCCTGATGGGTTGGTCAACGCCATAGTACGGATCAACGCAGGGATGGCCGCTTTCACCAACTGCTCTGCATCCGGCGTATCCTTCAGGTTTTTCATCAAAATATCCGTATCCAGAGAGGCATAGATGTAGTAGCATGCGGAGTTGTAATCGGTATCCCCGATCATGGCGGACCCTTTTTCCTCTATCACCTCCCCGGAGAGCAGATCATCCATGGCGGTGAAATAGTCGGATTCCATGTTCATCTTATTGGTAGAGATAGCATGGGCCACCTGCATGGCGGCTTCCACATCCCGGAACGCATTGGAAGTCACCATTCTCCCAAAGAGTGCCATGTCCAGTGTGACAGGGCGGCTCTCCGCTCCCTTTACCGCCTCCTGCAGATCCTTTGCCTTCAATGCCTTGACCTCTTTCAGGGATGGACAATCCTTGAGCTTTTCATAAATAGCTTCCGCCACCGCCTGGATATCTTCCGGCGCATAGAACACAATCTGTGCGGTGTAGCTGCCATCCTTATTCTCTGCGCCGTCTTTGTTGCCAAATCCACTGATTTTGGGGAATACAGTGTCAATATACTCTTGACTGACTCCCATCTCCGCCAGCTTCTCTGCCACCAGTTGGGGCAGCTTACGGGTTCGAATGCCCAGATGTTCCGCTCCGATGGTCTGAGAGAACAGCGGCGAACGCCTCCAGCTCCGCTTCAAGCACTGGCTGGACACACGGCCCCGGGTCGTTCCGCCAAACATACAGGACTTGGGAGCGCCAGACTCATCCCGGTTCAGATTGACCGGGGGATAGTTTTTCAGCATATGGATCTCGTATAGCATGGGTCATTCTCCTTCCTGTTCATCCAATGTTTCTTTCGGCTTGGTATAAAGTGCCCGGGCCCATTTCCGCTGCACACTCTGTTTCTCTCCGTTCCAATAGAACAGATCCTCCAGCAAATGCTGACAGTCCACTGCATATCCTTTCGACCTCACAAACCGGATCAGTCTGGACAGCTTTTTGAGCATAAATCCATCCTCGTCCCACTGGAGATCCAGAAGCATTTCCAATCGGTGGCCGGTGCTCTCGGACATCTCTTTATCCCGACCAAGTTGATAGAAGATCTGCTCCAAAGGCTGGCGGCGTTTCTCATCTGTATCCCAGAGACAGTACAGACAAGCTGCCGCAAATGCTCGCTCCTCCTGCCACTGCGGTATGGAGAAAGGCAGGCACTGAAAGAAAACACGCATGGCCTGTCCATCCGCCTGACTCAGCATGGTCCCAGCTTCCCGTTTCAGAGATGCACGCTCTCCTCTCGGCAAGGTATCAAGCCGCTGGAAGAAACTGCTCCAATCCACTTCCTTCATGTCTTCATCCCCTTCTTGATTGCCGCGATTTCTTTTCCAAGTACTTTTTGCTGATAATCCATAACCTGGAGCATAGCTCTTCCGCGCAGGGTCAGCTGCTCCAAGGTCCAATCTGCACATTCCGCTGCTGTCCTGCATTGCCAGCTGATGGCCGCTGTCAGATTGGCAGCATAATCAAATCCAGGCTGTGCCAACGCATCAAACTGGCTCCACAGTATCTGCTCGCAAACAGCGTAGTACCTCTGTCTGGCCTGAACACGGCTCTCCTCCGGGATCTCCTCCAGGGCCAGCGCTTTATAAAGCGCCCGGCCCAACCGCTCCGCCTGCGCGACAAACTCGGTAATAAAGCGCAGCGCGTTCTCATTCCCCAGTAACTTTTTGGGAATTTGAAGGTCGTGCCTCTGTGCCCTCATATAGTTTGCCTGATTGGTCTGAACTCCGTAAATCACAAGAGACATCGGACGATCCGAGGTATCCAATTTTTCATACTGCGCTATGATCTGGGGAGCACGCTTTCCTTTCGTGTCAATCAGATCCGTTAGGTTGCGCCAGATCGCTTCATCCGCAGATGGCTTCCAGTTAAATCGTCCCTTTGCATTGTATCGGTATGTAACATGCGGGTCTGTCCAAGAATCTGTCACTTCAAAGTTCATTCCTTGGCTGAAATATACGTTTTCAACGTATTCACCAGACTCATCTGAAATTAGATGGATCCGCCTTGCTGGGAAAAACATACCAAACAGCCATGATGTCCTCGCCACTTTTTGTTTGGATACCACTTCATCCGGATTACGCCACAAGACCGGAGGCCGATCAAGGGGCAGATCAATTCGATCCACCTCGATCATACCAAACACTAAAGTCTGAAACAGGTTCTTTCCCCGGATCAGTGTAAACCATGGCGGAGCGCCGTTCATATTAGAGGGATACCCCTGCGCCCCTGCGGTACAAAAAATCTGCGCAGCCAACATCATCCGCAGCGCTTTGCCGGGCGTGTAAGTGATCTTCTCCCGCTTGTGATCGAAATGGATGTGGTTGTTCCCATTTGGGATAGAGTAATCCAATGTGGAGACCGGTTTTGGATCTCGATCCCAATCTGCACGATATCGGGTCTGTAAAAATGGCCGCTCTGAATCGAAGAGGTCAAAGCTCACCCCCTCCTGTTCACACTGGCGCACATAGCGCTGGATAGTATCCCAATCAAATTGCCCCTCATCCAATAACTCCTCCAATACTTCCTCATCCTCTGGTCGAAGCATGTCCATGAGAAACACGATCAGAAAGCGGTAAACACTGTACTCTACCATAGGAGATGGATCCTGAATTTCGCTGAGCAGGTGGGCCCTCTCCAGCGTTTCCAGCAGGCTAAGCTCTTTCATGCTTCCGTCCAGCTCTTTTACTGGGATCCACGGCTGCGTTAAAATTTGAAATGACGCCTTCACACACCTCACCCCTTCTCAAAAAATATACCCAACTCTTTGTCTGCAACGATTTGGGTTCCATCAGCTTGAGTATACCGCATATTTCCATTTTCATCTACTGTGGCAGTATAAATTTCGATCCCCTCCAGCAGTCTTCTGCCGAAGATCACGCCTTCCGTTCCGTGCCGCAGAAGTTTTGCCCGAACAGAGACACTGGCCTTCAGGATCTCACGCGCCTCTTCTCTGGTCACATCTGATAGACACAGTCGGTCTCCACAATGCTGACTTTTGCTGCGTAAAGATCCAAACCGCTCCGGCGGCAAAAGTACAATACGTACGGTCGGTTCACCCAAGCGCGTCTTGGCCGAGAGGTAGCTGCTGCTTTCCAGATCGTCAAATTGAATCCGTTCAGCTTCTTTGATCGGGGTGTATCCCTTTTCAGGGGCATTGATCAGATAACCTCCGCCGGCCGCCGCTTTAACCTGATCTTCCATTAGGTGATCTATCCAGAGATCCAATTCCTCCGGTGGAGCCGCTTCTGGGCTGTAGCCTTGCTCCACCAATGTGGGCAGATCCTCTGGAATCTGTATTTCACTGCGTTCTTCCAACAGATGAATACTCTGCTTCAGAAGACACTCTGGGTAAATATAGCCGTCCGCCTCAAATTTTCCTGTCTCATCAGGAATCAGCACATAGAACCGTGGGGCAGCAAGATGAGGCGGCCGGGGCGTATCTTCATGGCGAAACTCCCGTCCAAGGCGCTGGAGCAGAAGGTCAATTGGCGCGATCGAAGTCATCATAACGTCAAAATCCACATCCAGAGACTGCTCCACCACCTGAGTGGCCACTAGAATAGCCTTCTGCGGGCGAGCTGCCTTTTCTTTTCCAAAGAGACGGATACAGCGCTGTTCGATTTGATCCCGCTGGCCAATCGGAAAACGCGCATGGAATAAAAGCAATTCTCCATCAAATTCTTTGGTTTTGAGCGCTTGGTAGGTCTCCTGGGCTTGCTGGACGGTATTGAGCAAAATACAGAGGCATCCACCGTCTTTCACCAGTCCCATCGCCTTCTCGGCAATCTGTTCCGCATGATGCAGCACCGGGCAAAGCTCGACGGATACTGTCTGTCGTTTTTCCGTCCGGCTGACCGGCCGCACGATTACATTCCCTGACTCTGTTACAGCAGTAATCGAAGGATAGCATGGCTGGATTGGATGATCGGTATAGGCAGACAACATTTGCGCCTTTTTCTCCGGCGGAAGAGTGGCAGACAACAGGACCACAGGGATCTCCAGGGCTTTACACCATTCTAGCAGCCGATGGAGGATCTCACTCATATAGACATCGTAGGAGTGGAGCTCATCGATCACCAAAGTTTTCTCTGCCAATCCCAGCAGCCGCAAAACGCCGTATTTCACCAGCAAGACAGACATCATTGCCTGATCCACCGTGCCAACCGCATAGGAACTCAATAACCCTCGACGCACTGGAAGAAGCCAGCTTGAGGCATAGCGCTCCTCCTCTGTCTCGAATTTAGGCCAGGATTGGGTATTGTCTCCGTCAACCAGCCAGGCCATACTGTGAAGGAGACGGACTGAGTCTGGAAACTGATGCAGCTTTAATAAAGTCCGCATACGTCCAACCATCTGATTGGAGGTAGCTGCTGTAGGCAAACCAACATAGAAACCACTTTTCCCCCACTGTTTGGCCCTTCGAATCCCTGCATAGATTCCGGCCTCCGTTTTTCCCTCCCCCATAGGTGCCTCCAACAGTACCACAGAAATGCGCTCCTGTGCCTGTTGAAAAAGGGCCTCAGTTTCTGATTGCAAGCCCCGCATTACATCTCTTGGAATATTGGGCCACACATCATGAAATTCATTTCCAAAGTCTGCGGCCTGCGATGTCAGTCCGCTCAGCATCAAAAATTTTTCCGCAAGACATTTTGCGTGCTCCTCCCCATCCGGCTGATTGATCCAGAGTTCTGCTTGGGCAAAATAGTTACTGGATGCAATCCAGTCCGACAGGATCACAATTCCAAGCAGCAGCGCACCTACACTTCCTCTGTTTTCTTTCCCAAGAGGGGGTAAAAATAATTCCTCAGAGCGTAAAAATCGAAGCCGCATCCAGTGCTCGAATTCTTCCTGAAGATGATTCCAAAAGAGATCTTGCCGGTCCCCTTCCGTTCCGCTTTTCCCTTGGTGATGCACTTCTAGAATATCCGCATAGAATTTAGCTGCGCTTTGATTCGAGGCTTCCTTCCAGAGGCGTTCCCGCAGACAACGCCAGGTAGTTTTCTCATGACGGATCTGGTTTAAAGCAGGAAAGTCTGGTTTTACACCCTCTTTATCCATACTTTCCTTCATAGGCAACCAGCGATATTGAAATTGCCCTTCTATCTTACCCACATCATGAAGGGATACAAGGTATCCAATCCAGTCTGTAAATTTCTCTGGAGTGCACGATAATAACGCCAACAATTTATTTCGTACGCCTGGGACAATCATCTTATGAACGATGACTTGTGCGACAATCCCAGAAATGAAGGAATGGGTCAGAATGGATTGAAAAGGTTCTGTCTTCGCCCATATCTGTTGTAAACCAATGCTCATAGGAATACCTCCTCTCACTTATATTGAAATCATTTTACATTCAAATCTGTCCAATAAATGAGACTCAGGAAAATTTTTTATTTCTGTGATTTTGAGTATAACATTATTTGAACGCTGTTTGTACAATAAAGATTACTGCCTCTAAGAAAGTTGTCCTTACACCATTGCAGCAGAGCAGAAAGCCCGCCTCACCTATGACAATATCCTGCGTCTCAGTGATGACCCGGATGTGAACAACGTGATCCGCTTCCTGCGGGAGCGGGAGATCGTCCACTTCCAGCGCTTCGGCGAGTGTCTGCGGCTGTGCAAGGAAAAGATGAACAGCAAGAATGTCTATCTCACCAACCCCGCATTCGACAAACAGATGACGCCCCAGCCCCGAAATGCCTGAGTGTCCCGGAGTCTGTTATCAAAAGGTGCAAAAAAGCCTGCGGTCCATCAGACCGCAGGCTTTTTGTGGGTTCAGACCCGGATCAGCTCATAGGTCCGGCTGCCCAGGCCGATCTTTTCCCCATGGGCCAAGCAGCTCTCCCACTCGCACTCCGGCGTCACATTCCGGAAGTGGTCGTGGAGATCATGGAAGCCTTCCTCGTGCATCCGGTCATCCAGAAGGCTGCCTGGGATGGGCTGCTGCCGCAAACAGGCATCCACGCACGCCTGGTCCAGGGCCACCGGGTCAAACGAAGCGAACATCCCCACATCAGGCAGAATGGCCATATCGTTGTCCCCATGGCAGTCGCAGTAGGGAGATACATCGATCACCAGGCTGATGTGGAACTGGGGCCGTCCATCCACCACCGCCTTGGCGTATTCGGCCATCTTCCGGTTCAGCTGCTCACAGGCACAGTCGTTGGGGTTAAAAATGGCATCAAAGTTACACACCGCGATGCACCGCCCGCAGCCCACGCACTTTTCCTGGTCAATAAATGCCTTACCCCCATCGTAGGAGATAGCGTCCTGCCCGCACTGCTTGATGCACTGGCGGCAGCCTGCGCAGCGCTTCTGCTTCACCACCGGCTTTCCGCCGGAGTGCTGCTCCATCTTGCCCCGGCGGCTCCCGCACCCCATGCCAATATTTTTCAGCGCACCGCCGAACCCGGTCTGCTCATGGCCCTTGAAGTGGCTCAGGCTGATGAACACATCTGCATCCATGATGGCACGGCCGATCTTAGCCTTCTCCACATACTCGCCCCCCGCCACCGGGACCTCTACGTCATCATTGCCCCGCAGGCCATCTCCAATGATGACCTGACAGCCGGTGGAGAAGGGGGAAAACCCGTTCTCATAGGCGCTCTCAATGTGCTCCAGGGCATTTTTCCGCCTCCCCGGGTAGAGGGTGTTGCAGTCCGTCAGAAAGGGAACGCCGCCCAGCTCCTTCACCACATCCGCCACCGCCTTGGCGTAGTTGGGCCGCAGATAAGTCAGGTTCCCGGGTTCTCCGAAGTGGAGCTTGATGGCCACCAGCTTTTTTTCCATGTCGATCTCACCGATCCCAGCGCTACGGATCAGCCGCTGAAGCTTGGTGAGCTGGCTTGTCCCCACAGGGGCCCGGAGGTCCGTAAAGTAAACTTTCGATTTGTTCATAGATCTCACATCTCCTCACATGCATCGATTGCATCGATCAAAACTCAGTTGGACGGCATCTGTTGTTTGGCGCGTCTGATCTCCAGTATCCCGGGGATGATATTGGCAAACGAGCCCGCCAGGATCAGCAGGATACCCGCCAGCATATTGCCCGGGATCTCCTCCCCGTGGACCATCCAGGCCAGTATGGGCGAGAGCGCCGGCTTGAAGAAATACACCAGCGAGACCACGCTGGCCGGCTGGTATTCCATAGCCAGGAAGTAGGCGCAGAAACCCACGCCGGCCACGCCGGCCGAGACATAGAGCACATAGGGCAGGTTCTGGAGGGTATAGCCCTCCAGAATGGGGATCTGGGCAAAGGAGGGCAGACCGATGGACTGGAAGAATCCCGCCACGGCGGGGATATGGGTGATCAGGATAAAGCAGAAAATGATGACGCTCCCGAAGAGGAAGCTGAAGCAGGTGACCACCGCGCCCCCGTACTCCGCACACTTTCGTTTGCCCATCACCCCGTAGATGGAGAACAGCACAGTGGAGCACAGGGCCAGTCCTACGCCCACCATGTTCAGCTTGATATGCAGGGGGTTGATAATGGCCAGGGTCCCCAGGATCTCCAGACTCAGGGCTGCCAGATGGCGCCTCTTGATGGGCTCCTTCAGGATCATGAAGGCAAAAAAGGTAACAAAGACTGGGTTGCAGCTGAACAGGACCGCCACCACGGAGGACTCGGTAAAGTTGATGGACATCTGATAGATCGGCATGCAGATGGCAATGCCGATCAGGCCCAGCAGGGCGAAATAGGCCACGCTTTTCCGGTCCAGGCGCTTGCTTCGCTTCTTTAGGGTGTAGACAGCCACCGGGGCCAGAAAAACGAAGCCGATGGAAAAGCGGGCCAGCGTCAGCTGGACCGGATTGACCTCCCCCGCGATGAGTTTCAGCACCACCTCCATGGAACTGAACGCGATAGTTGCAATCAGGATAAAAAAATATCCTTTTTTCATGTTAAGTGTCTCCCCTTACAGGCTCATGTAAGTTTGTTTTTTGATTATAGCACAGCAGGCCCTGAAAAGGAACCAAAACTCAGAGCAGACACCGAAACGGCTGGACCAGGAGCGATGTGATGGGATAAAGTGCATGCTTCCAGTCTCCGTTATCCCAGGGGGTCACCCCTTCCTTCTCCACATAGGTCTCCAGTCCGGACACCAGCAGAGAATCCTCCTCCATTTCCGCTAGGTAATGTTCCAAGACCGCATTAAATTCCTCCCCATGGATCACGAACATCACTTCCGTATCCACATAGGTGCTGCGCATATCCAGATTGTAGGAGCCTACCGCCGCGAGGTCCTGGTCAATGAGCAGGGACTTTCCGTGGGAGGAGTAATCCCCGTACCACTCCCATACCTGAGCACCGGTATCCAGCACCCGAGCCTTATTGCGGTAATAGTCGGAAGAGGCCATAAAATTGTCCCCTACTCCCATGGAGTTGATCTGAACGGAGAAGGGCACCCCGCGCCCAGCCACCCGTGAAAGTCCGTCATACATCGACTGATCACATACTGCGTAGGGTGTTTGGAGGTAGACTCTCTCCTCAGCACCCTCCATCAGCTGCTGCAGCTGCCACCATACCAGAGGTTCTTTTGCCAAAATATTGATCGGGTTATGGATAAAAGTCACAGCTTTTAATGGGACCGTGGCCTCTATGTAATCTGTATTCTGTTTGCTCAAAAGCTCCGGATGAGCCTCCCTCCATGTGCTGTGCCGCATATGGAGGGCTTCTGTCTCCAGAAGTACGCTCTTTCGATAGAAAAATGGTGCGGACTCCAGCCAGGTTTTGCTGTGGCTGTCAGACCAAACCATCTGAAAGTACTGCTCCACCTGATGGAGTACGCTCTCACCGCTGTCAGCCGTCCCTGCGGCAGAATTATAGAACAGAATATCCAGGTCATGACTCTTTTCCGGGTCCGGGACATAGTCCCCTAAAAACTTATCAAACGTGTTTCGTCCGCCTGCCAGCAGCAGCCGGTCATCTGAGAGAATATATTTGTCATGGAGCCTGCCGTTAAAGGTCCAGGGCATGAGCGGATTGGGCGTATTATAGAAACGGATCTCAATATTGGGATGTGCGCCCAGGGCATAAAACACCGGCGAGGAGGCCATGCTGACCAGGCCGTTCATCCCATCCGTGAGGACCTGGACCTGGACCCCGCGCTCCGCTGCCGCCAGGAGGGCCGCTGCCACATCCCTGCCGCTCTCACAATCCCGGATATCAAAATTGGTGAAAATCAGCCGCTTCTGCGCCTCTTCAATCATGCGGATCCGGATCTCCAGTGCGGCAACATTGTCATCTATCAGGGCTGCACGATCCACGCTTCCAGTCCCATAAAATCCACTTTTGTCAAATCCTCTCTGAAATTCTTTTGACACTCCCGGCTGGAACAGAAATGGGAGCCACATTCCCAGGAGCAGATAGACCGCATAACACAGAAAAACCACTGGCAGAATCCGCAGTATAAGGTGTACATGCCGGCCACCAGCTCCCCCTGCTTTGATAAATAAATGTTTCATCTTATCTGTAAACCTCCGGGCTTTGTTATGAGAGCAGACGCTTTCATTCTCTATTTTTCATTATTATAGAACGAAACGACTTTTTTCTCAAGGGGATATGATCGGAACCCACACAGGCTTTCGATCGCACTGTCCCTCAGAAGCAGACGGCGGACCGTCTGCCCCCTGCTGGCCTCCAATGAGCTGACAGCCGGGTATTCTCTATCAGAATACCCGGCTGCCTCTGACTTTTCACATCTTTACGCGGTGGAACACCTTTTTTCCTTTTTTGAGCATCAGGCCGTCGCCTGCCATCTGGTCGGCAGTGTAGGATGCGGCCACGTCGGTGACCTTCTCCCCGTCCACCTCCACGCCGCCCTGTTCCACCAGGCGGCGGGCCTCCTTCTTGGAGGGAGCCAGCTTGCACTTCATCATCAGGTCCAGGATGCCGATGGAGCCGCCGGCCAAGTCCTCCTGGGACAGCTGGGTGGCCGGGACATTGCTCATGTCTCCGCCGCCCACAAAGAGGGCCTTGGCGGCCTCCTGGGCCTTCTCAGCCTCCTCCTTGCCGTGGACCAGAGCGGTCAGCTCATAGGCCAGGATCTCCTTGGCGGTGTTCAGCTGGCTGCCCTCCCACTTGTCCATCTCGTCGATCTGCTCCAGAGGCAGGAACGTGAGCATGCGCAGGCACTTGAGCACGTCGCCGTCGCCTACGTTGCGCCAGTACTGATAGAACTCATAGGGGCTGGTCTTGCTGGGGTCCAGCCACACCGCGCCCTTGGCTGTCTTGCCCATCTTCTTGCCCTCGGAGTTGAGCAGCAGGGTGATGGTCATGGCGTGGGCGTCCTTGCCCAGCTTTCTCCGGATCAGCTCAGTGCCGCCCAGCATGTTGGACCACTGATCGTCGCCGCCGAACTGCATGTTGCATCCGTAGTGCTGGAACAGGTAGTAGAAGTCGTAGGACTGCATGATCATATAGTTGAACTCCAGGAAGGAGAGTCCCTTCTCCATCCGCTGCTCATAGCACTTGGCCCGAAGCATGTTGTTCACCGAGAAGCAGGCTCCCACATCCCGCAGCAGCTCGATATAGTTCAGTTTCAGTAGCCAGTCGGCGTTGTTCACCATCTGGGCCTTGCCCTCACCAAACTCGATGAACCGCTCCATCTGCTTTTTGAAGCAGTCGCAGTTGTGCTGGATGGTCTCCGGGGTCATCATGTTCCGCATGTCGGTGCGGCCGGAGGGGTCCCCAATATAGCCGGTGCCGCCGCCGATGAGTGCGATGGGCCGGTTGCCCGCCATCTGGAGGCGCTTCATCAGGCACAGGGCCATGAAGTGGCCCACATGGAGGGAGTCGGCAGTGGGGTCAAAGCCGATGTAGAACACCGCCTTCCCCTCATTCACCATCTTGGAGATCTCCTCCTCGTTGGTCACCTGGGCGATCAGTCCGCGGGCTTTCAGTTCCTCGTAACAGGTCATCGTACTTTCTCCTTTTTATTCAATATTCTGCTGGCATGAAGTGTTTTCAGCAGGACTGTTGTTTCTCTCCCTGAGCAGGCACGCGCTCCTTGTGCTCCCTGCGTCCACAGATCACATTGTAGGCCACCACGCTGCCCACCACGATCACCGCGCCCACCAGCGCAGTGGGACCGATCATTTCATGGTAAAAGACGGCTACCAGGATGGGGTTGAGGACCGGCTCGATGCCGGAGACCAGGCTGGCCGTCACCGGCGGAGTGGTCTTCAGGCCGATGGTGAGCAGGATATAGGCCAGTGCCACCTGGAACACCCCCAGGATCAGGACGCTGACCACCGCTGTGGCGGAGAAGTCGGTCTCCATGGCCACAAAGGGCAGTCCCACCACCGCGCTGAATACATCTCCCCAGAAGACCGAGCTGATGGCGTCCCCCTCCGGCATGTCGTTCATCATGAACACACCGGCATAGGAGATCCCGGAGATGAGGGCCAGCACGTTCCCCACCATCCCGCCAGCGGAAAGGCTGTCCACAAAGAAGAACAGGATGCCGCCCAGCACGGCCGCGCAGGTCACCAGATCCAGCTTTCCCGGCCTGCGCCGGAAGAAGATGGCGGTGAACACCATCACGAAAATGGGGGCGGTGAACTGGAGGACGATGGCGTTGGCCGCCGTGGTCATCTTGTTGGCGATGGAGAAGAGGATGTTGGTCCCACACACCGCCAAAGCGCCCAGCAGGACCCAGCGGTTCATCCTGGGCTTGTGGCGGATGGCCCACAGGTACAGCCCGATGACCACCAGGGCCACCGCGGTCCTGGCTCCGTTGATGGACATCCCGTTCCACGGGATCACTTTGATGCAGAGCCCCCCGATGCTGTACAGCACCGCGGCGGCAAAGACGCACAGGACGCCTCTCTGCTTTGCGGACACGACACCGCCCCCTTTTCTGTCTCTCTCCACATTTCCAGACCGCCCGAACTCATTTTGCGGAGTCTCCCCGCTGTTCCCGCCCCTGCGGCGCGGGAATACACAGAGAGGATCGGGCTCTCTGAAAAATGCCCCCTGTCCCGAAGGACAGAGGGCATGAAATGCGGTACCACCTCTGGACCGTCCTGTCCTCGCGGGCAGGACCTTATGGAGTGCTGGACTCCGGCGCGGTAACGGGCGCGGCCCGGCCTGTCCCCTACTGCGGCTTGTCCGGTTCGGGCGGCTGCTCAGAGGCGTATTCCCGGAGCGCCCCTCTCCCCCTCTCACCGTCCGGGGGTTCTCTGGGCAGCGGCGGCTCCGCTACTGGTCCTCTTCATTGCAATGTGTGCAATATAGCACACGCCGTTTTCTTTGTCAAGGGGCGGGCGAGGATTTCCGGACAGATCTGGGTCCGGGCGGCCGCCCCGGCCCTTGTCACTCGGACCGGCCCATGGTACAATAGCACCGCCCCCCGGCGGGGTCCGGGGAGGCGGATCAACAGATAAGTGGTGATATCTCATGCATCAGATCCTCATCGTGGAGGACGACCCTGCCCTCAGCCAGGGCATCCGCCTGGCACTGGGCCAGGAAGGGCGCCAGTTCGTCCAGGCCGGCACCATCGGCCAGGCGGAGCGGGAGCTGGCGGAGCGGACCTTTGACCTGCTCATCCTGGACCTGAACCTGCCCGACGGGAACGGCCTGGACCTGCTCTCCCGGCTGCGGGACCGCTCCGCCCTGCCGGTGCTGATCCTGACGGCCAACGACCTGGAGATGGACCAGGTAACCGGTCTGGAGCTGGGGGCAGATGACTATGTGACCAAGCCCTTCTCCCTGGCGGTGCTGCGCGCCCGGGTGAACAGCCTGCTCCGGCGCAGCCGGCCTGCCCCCGCCGCGCTGGAGCTCCCCCCGTTCCTGTTCGACTTTGACGCCATGGTCTTTGCCAGGGACGGCGTGCCGTTGGAGCTGTCCAAGACGGAGCAGCGGCTGCTGCGCCTGCTGGTGGAGCACCGGGGACAGACCCTGTCCCGGGAGGTGCTGCTGGACCGGGTGTGGGACGGCGGCGAATTCGTGGACGAAAACGCCCTTTCCGTGGCGGTGAACCGCCTGCGCGCCAAGCTGGCGGACGCCCCCATCCGCACCGTGTACGGCCTGGGCTATCAGTGGGCGGTGGACTGAGATGGACTGGAAGCTGATCCTCTGCATGGGGCTGGCGGCGGCCGGCCTGCTCTTTGGTCTGTCCCAGTGGCTGCGCGCCCGGCGTCAGTTGGAACGCATGGACCGGATGCTGGACCGGGCCATCGATGGGAGCTTTTTGGAGAGCTCCTTCGATGAGTCCGTCCCCTCCGCCCTGGAGTCCAAGATGTCCCGGTTCCTCAACGGTTCCGCCTCCTCCGCCCGGAATCTGGCGGAGGAAAAGAGCAAGATCGCGGCTCTGATCGCCGACGTGTCCCACCAGACCAAGACCCCCATCGCCAATCTGCTGCTGTACGCCTCCCTGCTGGCGGAGAGCGAGCTGACCCCGGAACAGCGGGCCCAGGCCGAGGCCCTGAAGACCCAGGCGGAGAAACTCTCCTTCCTGGTGGACGCTTTAGTCAAGTCCTCCCGGCTGGACAACGGCATCCTCACTCTGTCCCCAGCACCTCACCCCATCCAGCCCCTGCTGGATGGGGCGGCCGCGCAGGGGCTGGCCGCCGCCGGACAGCGTGGCATTTCCCTCACTGTCCTGCCCTGGGAGGGCGCGGCCCGCTTTGACTCCAAGTGGACGGCGGAAGCCCTTTACAATGTTCTGGACAACGCCTTGAAATATACCCCGCCCGGCGGGACAGTGACCCTGTCTGTCACCGCCTACCATATGTTCTGCTGCATCCAGGTCTCAGACACCGGCCCCGGTATCCCGGAGGAGGAGCAGGCCCAGATCTTCTCCCGCTTTTACCGGGGGGCCGCCGTCCGGGAGCAGGAAGGGCTGGGGCTGGGCCTCTACCTCACCCGCCGCATCCTGACCAGCGAGGGGGGCTATATCCGGGTGTCCTCTCAGCCGGGAAAGGGTAGCACCTTCTCCCTCTATCTGCCACTGGAGTGACGGCTCCCCCGCGGCCCCGCCCCTGAAATCTTTCAGCTCTGAAAGATTTCAGAAAGAGTGTGGAAAGGATCTTTTGCTAGAATGGGCACTGTCAACAAGGGCAGCGCCCATTTTTATCCATAAGGAGCGATCAACATGACAATTTTGGAGACCAAGGATCTGAGAAAATTTTACGGCAGCGGCGACACCCAGGTGAAGGCCCTGGATGGGGTGGACCTGAGCGTGGAAAACGGGGAGTTCGTGGCCATCGTGGGCACCTCCGGCTCCGGCAAGTCCACCCTGCTCCACATGCTGGGCGGGCTGGACCGGCCCACCAGCGGCGCTGTGCTGGTGGACGGGAAGGACATCTTCTCCCTGAAGGACGAGGAGTTGACCATCTTCCGCCGACGGAAGATCGGCTTCGTGTTCCAGTCCTATAATCTGGTGCCGGTGCTGAGCGTGTATGAAAACATCGTCCTGCCCATCCAGCTGGACGGCGGCAAGGTGGACCAGTCTTATGTAAATCAGGTCATCGAGGCCCTGGGACTGGAGCAGAAGCTCCAGAACCTGCCCAGCCAGCTCTCTGGGGGACAGCAGCAGCGCGTGGCCATCGCCCGGGCTCTGGCCACCAAGCCCGCTATCATCCTGGCCGACGAGCCCACAGGCAACCTGGACTCCAAAACCAGTCAGGACGTGCTCTCCCTGATGAAGGTCACCGGGCAGAAGTTCGCCCAGACCATGGTGATGATCACCCACAACGAGGAAATCGCCCAGATGGCCGACCGCATCGTCCGCATTGAGGACGGCAGGATCGTCAAGCGCTGAGGGGGTGGATTCCATGAACGTCTCCAACGGCAAGTGTATCCGAGATCTCTCCCGCAAGAGCCTGCGAGCCAACCGCACCCGGAACCTGATCGCGGTGCTGGCCATCGCCCTGACCACGGTGCTCTTCACCTCCCTGTTCACCATCGCCATGTCCATCAACGACGGCATCCAGCAGAACAACTTCCGCCAGGTGGGCGGCTTCTCCCACGGCGGGTTCAAGTACCTGACAGAGGAGCAGTTTCACGAATTGAAGGACGACCCCCTCATCGACCAGTGGGGTCTGCGGCGCTTTGTGGGCATGCCCAGTGAGGTGCCCTTCAACAAAAGCCATGTGGAGGTGGGCTACTCCGATGCCAACGAGGCCCACTGGATGTACTGCGACCCGGTTGAGGGGCGCCTGCCCCAGGAGGGCACCGATGAGGCCGCCACGGACACCCATGTGCTGGAGCTGATGGGGGTCACGCCGGAGATCGGCGCCAAGTTCACGCTCACCTTTGACGTGGACGGCCATGAGACCACCCAGACTTTCACCCTGTGCGGCTGGTGGGAGTACGACGAGGCCATTGTGGCCAACCACATTCTGATCCCGGAGAGCCGGGCGGACGCCATCCTGACGGAGACCGGCGTGGTGCCCGGGCAGACCACGGACGGCATGACCGGGACCTATAACATGGATGTGATGCTGAAAAATGGGGCCCGAAATATTGCAGGCGACCTGGACCAGATCCTGGAAAACCATGGCTATCAGGCCGAGAGCTCCGCGCAGCCGGGCTATATCCATACCGGCGTCAACTGGGGCTACACCGGCGCCCAGCTGTCCGGCAGCATGGACCCCGCCACCTTCATCGCCATCTGCGCGGTGCTGCTGCTCATCATCTTCACCGGCTACCTCATCATTTACAATGTGTTCCAGATCTCCGTCACCAACGACATCCGCTTCTATGGCCTGCTGAAGACCATCGGCACCACCCCCCGGCAGCTGCGGCGCATCATCCGGCATCAGGCCCTGGCCCTGTCCCTGGCGGGCATCCCCCTGGGGCTGGTGCTGGGCTGGCTCATCGGCGGACAGCTGACGCCGGTGATCGTCCGGCAGGTGAACGGGGTGTCCAATGTGGTGTCAATGGACCCGATCATTTTTGCGGCCTCCACCCTGTTTTCCCTGGTGACCGTTCTTCTCTCCTGCCGCAAGCCGGGAAAAATGGCCGCCCGGGTCTCCCCCATCGAGGCGGTGCGCTACACCGAGGGCGGAAACCTGAAACGCAGAGCCAAGCGCAGAGCCAAGGGCGTCTCCCTCTTCTCCATGGCCTGGGCCAACCTGGGCCGCAGCCGGGGCAAGACGGCGGTCACCGTCCTCTCTCTGTCCCTGGCGGTGGTGCTGCTCACCGTGACGGTCACCTTCACTCAGGGCTTTGACATGGACAAGTATGTCTCCAACTTCACTGCCAGCGACTTCATCGTGGCCGACGCGGGCCAGTTTCAGACCGGCGGCGACGCCTATAACGACGAGATGGACGTGACGGAGGACGTGATCGCCGCCATCGACGCCCAGGGCGGCATCACCGGCGGCGGCTTGGTCTACGGCGATACCTCCGCTGCGCTGGAGTTCGTCACCGAGGAGTACTACCGCTCCGTCTGGAGCCGCTGGAACACCCCCGAGCAGCTGGACAGCATGGTCCACTTCAAGGACCGCAATGAGGAGGGCCTGCTGGCCGACCGGGTGCAGCTCTACGGCATGGAGCAGTTCCCCCTGGACCACCTGACGGTGCTGGAGGGAGACCTGTCCAAGCTCAGTGAACCCGGCGGGCGGTATGTAGCCGCTGTGTACAGCGATGACGACTACGGCCGGCCCGAGATGGGCTCCCACTGGGCCCGGCTGGGGGACACCGTCACCATCCGGTATGTGGAGGAATATGAGTACTATAATCCCGACACCGGAGAGGTGTACGGCCCATGGGAGAACGTGCCCGAGGGTGCCAACTGGGTGGACCGGGCGGTGAAGTACCGGGACGTGGAGTACGAGGTGGCCGCCCTGGTGACCGTGCCCATGGCCCTGAGCTACCGCTATTACGGCGCGGATGAGTTCATCATGAACGACCAGACCTTCATCCAGGACACGGGCACGGACAGCGTCATGTACTATGCCTTCGACACCACGGATGAGGCCAACGCCGCCATGGAGTCCTTCCTGGCGGACTACACGGAAAATGTGAATCCCCAGTTCGACTATGAGAGCAAGTCCACTTACGCCGCGGAGTTTGAGGGGATGCGATCCATGTTCCTGCTGCTGGGCGGGGCCCTCAGCGGCATCGTGGGCCTGGTAGGGGTGCTGAACTTCTTCAACGCCATCCTCACCGGCATCATCACCAGGAAACGCGAGATGGCCGTCCTCCAGTCCATCGGCATGACCGGAAAGCAGCTGAAGACCATGCTGGTCTGTGAGGGCCTGCTGTACGCCCTGAGCTCTGTGCTCCTGTCCCTGGTCCTGGCGGTGGTCCTGGGCCCCCTGGCCTTCTCCGCCCTTCAGAGCATGTTCTGGTTCTTCACCTACCGCTTCACCCTGGCCCCCATCCTGGCGGTGGCTCCGGTGTTTGCCCTGCTGGGCGCCCTGGTCCCCCTGGCGGTGTACCGCTCCATCTCCAAACACACCGTGGTGGAGCGCCTGCGGGAGTCAGACAACTGACCAAACCATACAACGGGACAGCTCCTCCGCCTGTGCGGAGGAGCTGTCCCGTTGTATATCTCTCCATAGGGCCCACCGGATGGGGAGATGACAAAAAGGAGGAGCCGGGATCGAGCGGCTCCTCCTGTCCATCAGGGCTCAGCCATAGAACTTATGGCCCCCGATGGTGGTGATATGTGTTTTGTTCCGGGAAGCCCAGCTGTTGGAAGCTGAGTCAAAGTAGAGCGCCCCGGCGGCCTCCTCCACCACGGCGCCGTCCATCGCCAGCTTGGCGGCGATGATGCTGCCCTCGTTGGGGGTGCGCTTGGCCAGGCTGCCGGACCCGTAGGTGGGGAACTGGTTCTTCTGGGCCAGCACTCCTTCGATGGTATTGGGGAAGATCGGGCTCTTGACCCGGTTCAGGACTACGTTGGCCACAGCGATCTTACCATCCAGGCTCTGGTTTCCGCTCTCCGCGTAGACCACGCGGGACAGCCAGAACAGGTCGTCCTGGTTATAGAAGGAGTCGCCGGAGGCGATGCCGCCGCTCCCCGTGGTGATGGAGGTGGTCCCGTCTGCCGGGTCCCAGCTCAGCTTGGCATCAAAGGCCTTGACCAGCTCCTTCAGCGGGACGACTACCCGCCCGGCCTCCATGCGGACGCCCTCGGGGACATAGAGATAGCGGCCGTTGGCCACCAGATACTGCTGGCCCACCTTGGCCGTCAGGTCCAGAACGGCGCTCTGGACCGCAGCGGTGCTGGAGCCCCCATCCCAGGTGATGGTCACGCTGGGGTCCAGGGTCTGAGCCATGGCGGCCAGCGCCACATAGGTGGTCCCCTGCTCCACAGTCTTTCCCGTGTCCGCGGGGACGGGCTGGCCGTTCACCAGCAGGGTGTGGTCCAGGGCCACAGCGGGCTCGGCCGTGACCGAGGTCTGGGTCCCGTCGGAATTGATCGCCTCCAAATATATCTCGTCAGCGGAGATCTCTTCTGTATCCTGCGCTTCGATACCGGTCTGGATTCCGGTCTCAAGCACCTGCGCCGATCCGTCGGCGGAGGCGCTCTCCTCCTCGATCACAATGGCCGCGGCGGCGGAGTCCTGCTCCACACCGGCGCCCATCAGGAGGAGCAAGGCAAATGCGCACAGCAGTGTTGAAAACAGCTTGCGTTTCATTGTCTTCACTCCCTATTACAATTTGTGTCGAAACGGTGACACCAAAAGCAACGTTTTTGTTACTTTTGTTACCACATTGTAACCAATTCCTCAAACAGGCGCAAGGGCAAAATTGACTAGAGTTCTCTCTGAAATCTTGTGCATTTTTTCGGAATATTCCTAGTATAAGCCTTAGAATGACCGGTTAAGCCCTCTTTCCCCCTCCTTTGACGCATTTTTACATCCGCGCTCTTCTGCCTTTCTGCCCATTACTCGCTGTCTTCCTACCCGCCAGGCACGTCCATCTTTGGCCTTTTCCTCTGATAATTCCTTGACATCCCCTTTTTTCCGGGTACAATTGAGAAAAAAGGAGGCGTTCTTATGGCCTATTCGCTGTTCGAGACTGCGGAGCTGGGCCCGCTCATATCCAAAAACAGGACCGTGCGTTCCGCCACCAACGAGCACCTCTCCGATCCCAGTGGACAGATCACTCCCGCCTGGGTGGACTCCCTGGAGGCGCTGGCCCGGGGTGGAGTGGGCATCATCATCACGGGCCACCTGTCGGTGGACCGGGACCAGCGGGCAGATGAGGGGCAGGCGGTGCTGGATCAGGAGACGGACCCCGCCCTCCTCTCTCTGGCCGCCCAGCGGGTCCACCAGCACGGGGCCCTGCTCATTGCCCAGATCAGCCACAGCGGCGGGAAGGCGCGCCCCGGCGTCAACGGGCGGCCGCCCCTCTCCCCCGGCGATCTCACGCCCCAGCTGCTGGACAGGCTGGTGGAACAGTTCCGCCATGCGGCCCGGACGGCCCAGATGGCGGGCTTTGATGGGGTCCAGGTCCACTGTGCCCACAATTATCTGCTCTCCAGCTTCCTGAACCTCCGGTGGAACCACCGGGAGGATGCCTATGGCGGCAGCCTGGAGAATCGGTTCCGGTTGATCCGCCGGGTCCTGCTGGCTGTCCGGGACGCCTGTGGTCCCCGCTTTGCCCTCCTGGTCAAGGTGGACAACGACAGCTGTGATGACCTGCCTGCCCTGCTCCGGCTCTTCCAGTCCGCCGGCGTGGACGGCATCGAGCTCAGCGGCCTGGACATGGCCCGCCGGGACGGGCAGAAGACCCCCTTCTTCCTGGACCGCCTGCTGGCTGCCTGGGAAGGCCTCACCGTACCCATCTTCCCGGTGGGAGGCGTCTTTTCCCGCGCTGCGGCAGAAAAGGTGCTGGCCGCCGGTGCCCCCTTTGTCTCCCTCTCCAGGGCGCTGATCTGTCAGCCCGACTTCGTGGAGCGGATGGAAAAAGGCCAGACAGAGAGCCCCTGCCTGGCCTGCAACCACTGCTACAATGTGTACCGCCAGCGCCCGGTGCGCTGTGTGCTCCATACCGAAGTCATCCCCCAGCTGGAGGCGGTGTTCGGCCCCTACCCCACCTGACTTTCCCCGGGCCCGTTCCCCGGATCGGGAGCGGGCCCGCTCACACTTTTGCCCGCCGGTCCCCGCCCTTAAAAAAGAAAACAGAAAAAAATAGAAAAAAGGACTTGACTCCAGCGGAAAAGCTGGTATAATACATTTTGCTGTCACGGTCGACCGCAGACAGCGCCATGGAGAGATGGCTGAGCTGGTCGAAGGCGCACGATTGGAAATCGTGTAACGGCTAATACCCGTTCGAGGGTTCGAATCCCTCTCTCTCCGCCACGCCGGAGCAAAGTCCGCTTTGCTCCGGCGATTTTTTATCTTTCCAGGCGGGCGCTCCGCCGCCTCGCCCCACCCACTTCAGGAGGGATCTCTTATGGATCTGTGCGACATCCAGCAAATCAAGGCCTTGTTGTCCCGGCACGGCTTTCACTTCTCCAAGTCCATGGGGCAGAATTTTCTGGTGGAGGACTGGGTGCCCCGGGATATTGCGGAGGCATCCGGCGCCTCCCCTTCCTGCGGTGTGCTGGAGGTGGGCCCCGGCATCGGCCCCCTCACCCAGGAGCTCTCCCGGCGGGCCGGGCGAGTGGTCTCTGTGGAGCTGGACCGGTCCCTCCTCCCCATCCTGTCAGAGACCATGGCCGGCCGGGAAAATGTGGAGATCGTTCCAGGAGATATCCTGAAGACTGATCTGGCTGCCCTGACAGCGGAAAAGTTCCCCGGCCTTACGCCGCTGGCCTGTGCCAATCTTCCTTATAATATTACCTCCCCCGCCATCACCGCCCTGATCCAGGCGGGGGTCTTCGCCGCCATCACCGTCATGATTCAGCGAGAGGTGGCCCTGCGTATCTGCGCCCGGCCTGGGACACCGGATTACGGGGCCTTCTCCGTCTTCTGCCAGTACCACACCGCCCCGGAGCTGCTCTTCGAGGTCCCCCCTTCCTGCTTTATCCCCGCACCCAAGGTGACCTCCGCCGTCCTGCGGATGACGCCCCGGCCCGCCCCGGCCGAGGTGGATGACGAGGCCCACTTCTTTCGGGTGGTCCGGGCCGCCTTCGCCCAGCGCCGAAAGACCCTGGCCAACAGCCTCACCTCCTCCCTGTCCGGCCTGTACACGAAAGAGGACATCCAGGAGGCTATCCGGATCTGCGGCCTCGCCCCGGATGTCCGCGGGGAACGGCTTGGCATCCCGGAGTTCGCAGCCCTCTCGAAGGCCCTGCGGGCCCAGCCCCAATGAGCCCCTGCGTCCTATTTCTGAAACATAGTGTGCGCCAATAGAGACCGGGCCTTCCCAGACGGGAAGGCCCGGTCTCTATTGGGTTCACACCGCCCGCATCCGGTGGTCGGTGCCCACCGCAGCCGCGGCCGCGAGGATGGCGCCCCCCGCCCCTGCCATGATCCACCGCAGAGAGACCACATCGGCCAGGGGGCCAAAGATGGCCATGCCCAAAGGCAGGCACCCGGCGTACATGGTGCTGAGCAGTCCGAACACCCTGCCCTGCATGTCCGCCTCCGTGTGCTCCTGAAGCATGGTGGTGATTGCCGTCTGCACCACCGTCAGCGCTGTCCCGTACAGCGCCATCAGCCCCAGATAGGGGACAAAGTGCCGGGACAGCCCCATCCCTGCCGCCAGGACGCCAAAAGCCAGCAGGCCCGCCGTCAGGGTCCTCCCCCTGCGCCGGAAGCCGCCCCAGGTGCTCATCAGCACTCCTCCTGCTATCATCCCCGCAAAGCCGGCCAGCTCCACCGCTGTAAGATACCAATAGGTCTCCCCAAAGGTCCGCCGGACAAAGAGGCCCGCCAGATACCCCCCTGGCACGCAGAAAAAGGTGACCAGCCCGTATAGTACCAGCAGCCTCCCCGCCAGCCTGTGGGAGAAAGCACAGCTCACCCCGGCACGGATATCAGCCAGGAGGGGAGACCGCTCCCTAGTCCCTCTCTGTCCGGGCAGCGCCAGGCAGGACAGCAGACCCGTCCCCACGACCGCCGTCACCACATCGATCATCAGGGTGGTGCGCAGATCACTCACCGCGAATACCGCGCCTGCCGCCGCCGGGGCGGCGAAATTCACCAGCGACTGCATGGCGGCATTGAGGCCGTTGTACCGCATGAGCTGGTCCTCCGGGACCAGCTGGGGAATGGCCGCGTTCACCGCCGGGGCCTGGATGCCGGCCCCCAGGGAACGGAGGAGCGACATGACCAGCAGGCCGCCCAGCAGGGCCGGGCCCGATGGGATGTGGGGAAGCGCAGGGATCATAGCCAAGGTGGCGCAGGCAATCAGGACATCCGCTCCGATGATGAGTGCCTTTCTGTTGTACCGGTCCGCCCAAACACCGCCTAAAAAGGAGACCAGAAACTGTGGCAGATAGGAGCAGACAGAGAAGGCGGCCACCCACCCGCCGCTGGCGGTCTCCATAGCCGCGTACCAGACCAGGGCCATCTGCACCAGGGTGGAGCCGAACAGGGTGATGCACTGGCTGGTCAGAAAGAGCAGAGCCCTTTTTCGCCATCCGGAGGGCTGTCTGTTATCTGTCATCCCGCCCCTCCTCTCCCCGGGGAAGGAGCACCAGGCGCTGGGTGGGGTAGCCGAACTCCGTCAACAGCTCACGCTGGGCAAAGCCCAGTTCCAGCAGCAGGGCCCGGTGCCCCGTGTCCGCCCTGTCCCGTTCCCGGTAGGTGGTGGTGCTGATCTCCTGATCGGGCAGACAGGTCTCCGTCAGTACGTCCAGAAACAGCCGCTGGAGCCCCCGCCTCCGGTACTGGGGGTGCACCCCCAGAAACTCGATGCGTCCCGGCCCCGTGGAGAAGGCCAGAGCCCCCGCCAAGGTGTCACCCTCCCCCAGGACCAGGGCGTGTCCGGCGCGAATGCTCTCCCGCAGCTGCTCCAGATACGCCCCCTCGTCCATGGCGGGATAGCCGTCGATCACCAGACGCATCAGCTCCATCCAGGCAGGGATATCTCTCTCTTCTGCCAGCCGGATCTCCTCCTTTCTGAACGCTTCCCTGCCCCTCTCCATACGGAGGGTAAAGGGCAGCTGGAGGGGATAGAAGTTCCCAGCCGCCCGGTAGGCCGCAGGAGGCGCCTTGTACATGCTCTTAAACGCCTGGGAGAAGGACTGCTGGCTCTCGTATCCGCACTGCAGAGCGATCTGGCTGATGGGCCGTCGGGAAAAAGCCAGCAGCTTGGCCGCCTCAGTGAGCCGGCGGCGCTGCACATAGTCATGAAGCGTCATTCCCACCGTCTCTGTGAACATGCGGTGCAGGTGGTATTTGGAGTAGTGGACCGCCTCCGCCACCGTCTCCAGTTCCAGCCTGCCGCCCAGGCGGCTCTCGATATACCTGATGACGGTCTGTATCCCACGGACCGCTCTGTCTTCCATTGAAGCCCCTCCTCTCTGGATGGTATGATAACAGATTTCATGGAAAATGGCTTCCTCATTCTTGCGGTTTTAAAATTTTCCTCCAAAATGTAAGGGTGCAGCCTGACTTGTTTTGGCCCTGATGAGCTCCTGAAAAACTTGCCCTTGCCATTCTTCGGAAAATGGAGTATAATATTTTCACGAAATTTTCCAAGAAATTTTGTTGAAAATAGGAGGATTGCCCCATGGAAACTTATGGACTGGAACAGCTGGGCATTATCAGCCCCAGCGCTGTGTATCGGAACCTCTCCCCTGCCATTCTGGTGGAGAAGGCGCTGGCCCGGGGCGAGGGCAAGCTGAATTCCACGGGCGCCCTGTGCGTCAACACCGGGAAATATACCGGACGCTCTCCCAACGACAAGTTCATCGTGGACTCCGCCGGTGTCCATGACGAGATCGCCTGGGGCAAGGTCAACGTCCCCACCACCCAGGAGGTCTTTGACGCCTTGTATGAGAAAATGGTGGCCTATCTCCAGAACCGGGAGATCTTTATCTTTGACGGCTTTGCCGGTGCGGACCCCAAATACACCAAAGCTTTCCGGGTGATCAACGAGCTGGCCAGCCAGAACCTTTTCATCCACCAGCTTCTGCTGCGTCCCACGGAAGAGGCGCTTGCCAATTACAAGCCTGACTTCACCATCATCTGCGCCCCCGGCTTTAAGTGCATCCCTGAGCGGGACCATGTGAACTCGGAGGCCGCCATCATGATCGACTATGAGAAGAAGATGGTGCTCATCGCAGGCAGCCAGTACGCCGGTGAGATCAAGAAGTCGGTCTTCTCCGTCATGAACTACCTCATGCCCAAGGAGGGCGTCTTCCCCATGCACTGCTCCGCCAACATCGGTGAGGCCGGGGACTCCGCCATCTTCTTCGGCCTGTCCGGCACCGGCAAGACCACCCTGTCCGCCGATCCCAACCGCAAGCTCATTGGCGATGACGAGCACGGCTGGGCGGATGACTCTGTCTTTAATTTCGAGGGCGGCTGCTACGCCAAGTGCATTGACCTGACCGAGGAGCGGGAGCCCGAGATCTTCCGGGCCATCAAGTTCGGCGCCTTGGTGGAGAACGTCATCATGGACGAGGAGACCCGCGTCCCCGACTACTCCGACGGCAGCCTGACTGAGAACACCCGCGTGGGCTACCCCGTGGACTATATCCCCAATGCCGCCATCCCCGGCATCGGCGGCACCCCCAAAACGGTGATCTTCCTCACCGCCGACGCCTACGGCGTCATGCCCCCCATCTCCAAGCTGAACGAGAAGCAGGCCATGTACTACTTTGTCTCCGGCTTCACCAGCAAGCTGGCGGGCACCGAGCGGGGCATCACCTCCCCCGTGCCCACCTTCTCCACCTGCTTCGGCGCCCCGTTCATGCCTCTGGACCCCTCCGTCTATGCCGGGATGCTGGCTGAGAAGGTGGCCAAGTCCGGCGCCAACGTCTATCTGGTCAACACCGGCTGGTGCGGCAACAGCGGCAAGCGCATGAATCTGAAGTACACCCGCGCCATGGTCACCGCCGCCCTCAACGGCGAGCTGGAAAAAGCGGAGTTCGTCACCGACCCCTACTTCGGCGTTCAAGTGCCTACCTCCTGCCCCGGTGTGCCCGACGAGCAGATGATCCCCGCCAAGCAGTGGGGGGACGACACCGCCGGTTACGAGGCCAAGGCCAAGGAGCTGGCCAAGTCCTTTGTGGAGAACTTCAAGAAGTACACCCATATGCCTGCCGATGTGGTGGCAGCCGGCCCCAAGGCCGAGTAAAGCTGGCAGAACTCTATGGGGCGCCGCAGATGCGGCGCCCCATTTCTATGAGGAGGTGGACCCATGAAGCGATATCAGATGTCAGAATCCCTGCCGGTGGGCCTCCTGCTGGCACTGGCGGGCGGGATCTTGGATTCCTATACCTATTTGAACCGGGGACAGGTATTCGCCACCGCTGAGACCGGGAACCTGGTCCTGCTGGGCATCCATTTGGCCCAGGGAGAGCTGGGCCGGGTCCTCTCCTGCCTCTTTCCCATTCTCGCCTTTGCCCTGGGCGTCCTGACTACCGAGGGGCTTCGCCGCCGCCTGAGCTCCGGCCGGGTCCACTGGAGGCAGCCCATCCTGGCGGCGGAGTGCCTGGTCATCCTGGTGGTCTCCTTCCTGCCTCAGGGAGATCTGGACGCCCTGGCCAATGTGCTCATCGCCTTTACCAGCGCCATCCAGATCGAGAGTTTCCGAAAATTTGCAGGCTGCGGATGCGCCACCACCATGTGCACCGGCAACCTGAGGAGCGGCACCGAGCACCTGTTCCGCTGGCTCCACCACCGTGAGGGGACCTCTGGCCGCAGCGCTCTGGTCTATTACGGGCTGATCCTCTCCTTCGTCGCCGGCGCGGTCCTCAGCGGACTGCTCACCCCCCTCTTTGGGACGCGGACGGTCCTGGCCGCCTGCCTGCCCCTCCTGCTCTCTCTGGCGCTGATGTTCCGGCTGCCGGACCCCACATAGCCAAATGGGAAAGTAGGCCGCACCCCGCAGGGGGCGCGGCCCACTCCATTACTCTGCCGCCGGAACGTGGGACAACACTGCGTCCCGCAGGAAGCGGGCGCAGCCGGGAACGCTTTTGTCATAATAGGCCGTAAAGCGTTCATCCTGTACATACAGCTCCGCCAGTCCTCGGTGCCTGGCCGGATCGTAGGGGCTGCTGCCAAAGGACAGCCACGCCCGGTGCAGCTCCGCCAGCGCTCTGCCGGCCTCCCCTGCCGGGTCCGCGCCGGAGCGGACGGCCTCCTCCAGCTTCCTCTGGATGGCTTCACCGGTGTCCTTCCAGCTCTGATACCGCTCAGGAGTCAGGTCCAAAATGTCCCGGCTGGCCCGCTCCGCCTCCTCGTCTCCGTACTTCTCCCGGATCTCCGCCCCGTAGCGCGCCTCGTTTTCCTCCACGGCGCGCCGCTTGAACGCCTCAAACTTTGCCTCGTCGCTCATAAACTCATTCCTTTCTTCTGACAGGATCGTCCGCTTTACAGTATGGATCAATTCCTGGATACGCCCCTCTTCCCTTTCCAAGGCGGCCAGATGGCCCCGGAGCGCGTCCAGCCGGTCAAAGGATGGATCATCCAGAATGGCTCCGATCCGGGCCAGCTCCACCCCGAGGGCCCGGTAAAACAAGATCTGCTGGAGCCGGTCTACCTCCGCCCCGCCGTAATATCGGTATCCATTCTCGCCGATGCGGCTGGGCGTGAGCAGACCGATCCGGTGGTACCAGCGCAGGGTGCGGGTGGTCACCCCGGCCAGTTCCGCCAGCTTCTGAATGGTGTATTCCATAGGCGTCCCTCCTTTGACTGAGTCCATTCTACCCGTTTACGCTGCGTCAATGTCAAGTCCTGTTTTTTCATTTTTTCTGCGGTCACGCCCCGTGGCCTTTTCTCCGGTTTTCGGCAAGGCTGCGGGCGCGAATCCTGTCCACAACTGCAGTGCCCTCTGCCTTGGCAGAGGGCACTGGTCTTTTATATCTTAGCCGCTTTACTGGTCCTGTCCTTCCTTTCTGCTCTCCTTCCGTTTTTTACGCAGTATGCTCCGCCCGATCACCACGCCGGCCGCCGCGATCACGGCCAGCACGACCAGGCCGAACACATGGTAGGAGATCCAGATCAGCATGCCCTGGAAGCCATCCACCAGCCCCTCCAGGCTGGCGGAGAAGCCGGCCGCCATTTTGGCTCCCAGCGAGGAGGTCTCTCCCGGCTCCTCCGTAACCTTCGTCACCTCCTGAAGGGTCAGGTCGATGGTGGAGAAGCTCACAAGGCTGTCATACTGATTCATGGTGGAGCTGTACTGTTCGATCTCATACTCCACGTCGCTCAGGGCGCTCTCCAGGGAGATGATGTCCTCCATCACCTCTGCTTCCGCCAGAAGGGCCTGGAGCCGCTCCTGCTTGGTGCGCAGGGTCTTCAGACGGGCCTCGGTGTCATAGTACTGGGTGCTGATGTTCTCTGTGCTCTCTGTCTTACTGGCCAGGTAGCCCAGCTCCCCTGCATCCTGCAAAAAGCCGGTGTAGGCATCCTCCGGCACACGGATGACATAGGAGCCATACCGGTTTGCGTTCACGTTCCGATAGCTCCCGCCCTCCACCGCGGCGCTCTCGAAATAGCCCCCCGCCTGATTCACCATCTCGTTCAGCTGCTGAGCCGCCTGGTCGAACTCGGTGGTCTCCACATACAGCTCCGCCCGGCGGACCAGCTTGGCGTCCGGGTCCTGGTAGACCGGGCTCTCCTGAGGGGACTGGCTTGGGCTCTCCACCTCATAGATCCCGCCAAATTCCGCGGTCTCCCCGCCGGCAGCCCCCGGCGTGCTGGAGGCAGTCTGATCCGCCGGCGCCCCATTCCCGCCGCCGCTTCCGCAGGCGGGCAGCAGCAGGACCAGGGCCAGCATCAGGGGAAAAAGCGCGCGTTTCATGGTTCGCTTCATGGTATCGCTCCTCCTTTTCATCGTTTCCGCAAGGCAAAGATCAGGTCTCTCTGTCCGATTAGACGCCTCCGCCTGGAAAAAGTTCCGCACCTCCGCCCCCTTTTTTTCATAGAATGGGAAAAAATCGGGAGGTAATCGTATGCCTATCATCTATCTCTCCCCCTCCACACAGGAGTGGAACTACTACGTCAACGGCGGGACCGAGGAGGAATACATGAATCTCCTGGCGGACAAGATGGTCCCCTATCTGGACGCCTCCGGCATCCGGTATGACCGGAACACCCCCAGTATGACGGCGGCCGACTCCATCGCCGCCTCCAACGCGGGAAACTTTGACCTCCACCTGGCCCTCCACTCCAACGCCGCCCCTGAGGGACAGTACGGCACTTCCAGAGGTTCCATTGCTTTCTATTACCCCGGCAGCATCCAGGGCAAGTGGGCCGCCGACATCATCGCCAACAATCTGCGCTCCATCTACCCCCTGCCGGACAAGGTCCGGGCGGTATCCACCACAACGCTGGGCGAAGTGCGGAAGGTCCGGGCCCCTGCCGTCCTCCTGGAGCTGGCCTTCCACGACAACCCGGACGACGCCGCCTGGATCAAAAACAACTTGGATGAGATCGCCCGCAACCTGGTCCTCTCGGTCACTGAGTTCTTCGGACTGCCCTTCCTGACTCCGATCCCCGCCCGCTCCGGCATGGTGGATGTGAACTGGGGCTCCCTCAATATCCGCAGCCGCCCCTCCCTGGACGCCCCCGTTCTGGCCCAGGCCCCGGACGGTGCGCTCCTCACCATCATCAACCAATGGCAGGACTGGTATCTGGTCAACTATAACGGCACCATTGGCTACGCCAAAGACAGCTTCGTGACGCTGAACTGATGCAAGGAGGTTTCTATGGATATCCATGTTGTCAAACCGGGCGATACCCTGTACTCCATCGCCCTTTCCCACGGCGTGCCCATGTCCCGTCTGCTGGAGGACAATCAACTCCCTGACCCCTCCCGGCTGGTGGTGGGACAGACCATCGTGATCCAGTACCCGGAGCGCACCTATGTGGTCCGCTCCGGCGATACGCTCTTCTCCATCGCTCAGGCCAACGGCCTGACTGTCAAGACCCTGCTCCGCAACAACCCCTCTCTGGCGGGGGAGGACCGCATCTTTCCAGGGCAGGAGCTGGTCCTCGCCTACCGCCAGGAGAAACAGGGGACCCTCACCGTCAACGGATACGCCTACCCCCATATCGACCGCGCCCTGCTCCAGCGCACCCTCCCCTATCTCAGCGGCCTGCTCCCCTTCTCCTACGAGGCCACCGCCCTGGGGGAGCTCACCCCGCTGGACGACGTGGCCCTGGTGGATGCGGCCAAACAGATGGGGGTGGTCCCCATCATGAACATCACCAACCTGACACCGGACGGCATGTTCTCGCCGGAGCTGGCCCATATCATCCTCTCCGATCCCGCCATCCAGGAGAAACTGGCCGCCAACGTGATGGAGGTCATCCGTGCCCGCAGCTATCAGGGGCTGGACGTGGACTTTGAATCCATCTACGCCGAGGATGCCCAGTCTTATGTGTCCTTCATCTCCCGCCTGCGGGAGCTTGCCGCGCCCATGGGCATCCCGGTCCTTGTGGCTGTAGCCCCCAAGTCCTACGCCAACCAGCCGGGTCTGCTCTATGAGGGGATGGACTACGCCGGGCTGGGCCGGGCCGCTGATCTGATATTCCTCATGACCTATGAGTGGGGCTACTCCTACGGTCCCCCTATGGCCATCTCCCCCATCCGCAGCATGCGCACCGTGATCGAGTACGCCCTGAAGGAGATCCCGGCAGAGAAGCTCCTGCTGGGCATCCCGAATTATGGCTATGACTGGCAGATCCCCTACTCCCAGTCCAGAAAGGCAGTCTCCATCTCCAACCAGTACGCCGTCTCCCTGGCCGCCCGCTACTATGCTGCCATCCGGTTCGACGAGTCGGTCCAGGCCCCCTGGTTCCGGTACGTGGACGAGCGGGGGCAGGAGCACGAGGTCTGGTTCGAGGATGCCCGCAGCATCAGGGCCAAGCTGAGTCTGGTCCCGGAATACGGCCTGCGTGGGGTGGGGTACTGGAACCTGATGCGTCCCTTCCCCCAGAACTGGGTGATCCTCAACGCCCTATATCACATTCGGGAAGGGCTGTAACATTTTTCTCTCCGCCGCTGGATTTTTGTCCTCCTTTGTAGTAAAATGAGGTATCATTTGTGCAAAGGAGGACATTTTCATGTCTGTTGAAATTGGCCTGAAGGGCCGCGCGGAGGAGACGGTGACCGACGCGAATACCGCTCAGGCCGCCTGCTCTGGCGCTCTGCCCGTCTACGGTACGCCCTTTATGACCGCTCTGATGGAAAAGGCGGCCTGGACCTCCATCGCCCCCCACCTGGCGCCGGGCGAAAGCACGGTGGGCACTGCCATGAACATCACCCACATCTCCGCCTCCCCCGTAGGCATCCGGGTCTGGGCGGAGAGCGAGGTCACCCTGGTGGACGGCAAGCGCATCGAGCTGAAGGTGGCCGCCTATGACCAGGCGGGTAAGATCGGTGAGGGCACCCACCAGCGCTTTATCGTCACGGATGACCGCTTTCTGGCCAAGGCGGCCCGGAAACTGGAGGGCTGAGCGGCATGTCCATTGAAAAAGTCCGGCAATATTTCCAGCCTTTAGGCCGTGAGCAGGATATCCTGGAATTTGAGACCTCCAGCGCCACGGTGGAGCTGGCCGCCCAAGCCGCCGGCGTCATCCCCGCCCGGATCGCCAAGACCCTCTCCTTCCTGGTGGACGAGGGCTGTGTGCTGATCGTGACCGCAGGGGACGCCAAAATCGACAATTCCAAGTTCAAAGCCATGTTCCACGCCAAGGCAAAGATGCTCAGTCCTGAGCAGGTATATTCCTTTACAGGCCATGCGGTGGGCGGCGTCTGCCCTTTTGCCAACCCGGACGGGGTACGTACCTACCTGGATGTGTCCCTCCAGCGCTTCGAGACTGTCTTCCCCGCGGCGGGCAGCAGCAACTCCGCGATCCAGCTCACCTGTGACGAGCTGGCGGAGTACTCCCACAGCCTGGGATGGATCGACGTGTGCAAGGGCTGGCAGGAGACCCCCTGACCCTGTTTTCCCATCAGAAAGGAGCGCCCTGTTTCCATGGAGACAAAAGACTGTATCCTGACCCGCCGCAGCGTGCGGAAATTTACAGACCGGAAGGTGGAGCACCGGCTTGTGGAGCAGATCATCTCGCTGGCCGCCTATGCCCCCTCCTGGAAGAACACCCAGATCAGCCGGTATATTGCCATTGAGGACCCCAAGGTCCTGGAGGAGATCTGTCGCACTTACGCCCCCTTCAACGCCCGGATCATCGGCAACTGCCCCCTGCTCATTGCCCAGACCTTTGTGAAAGGCCGCTCCGGCTTCGAGCGGGACGGTTCCTTCTCCACTGACCGGGAGGCGGGCTGGCAGTACTACGACTGCGGCATTGCCTGCCAGACCCTATGCCTGGCCGCCCACGACCTGGGGCTGGGCACCGTGGTCATGGGCGTCTTTGACCGGAAAGGCCTGGAGGCGTATCTCCAGATTCCGGAGGATCAGGAGCTGATGGCCCTGATCGCCCTCGGCTATCCCGATGAGTCCCCCGCCGCTCCCAGGCGCAAGGAGACCTCCCTCCTTCTCAGCTATCGATGAACAAAATGGAAAAGAGGACCTGTCTGTGAGACAGGTCCTCTCTTTCTCTGTTCAGCGGCGCGCTCAATTCCGGGACTTGCCCAAAAAGCGCAGCAGGTACAAAAACAGGTTGATGAAATCCAGGTACAACTGAAGGGCGGAGAAAATAGACGCCTTCTCCAGCATGTCGGGGTAGCCCGCATAGTAGTTGTAGTAGGCTTTGATCTTCTGGGTATCATAGGCAGTATAGCCCAGGAAGATGGCGATGCCCGCCAGGCAGAAGATCCGGTCCAGGGCGGTAAAGCCGGGGATAAACAGGCTGACCAGCGCGAATACGAACAGGAACACCAGTCCAGTGAAAAGGATGGGGCGCAGCCGGGTCAGGTCTGCCTTGGTAAAATAGCCGTAGGCAGCCAGCACCGCGAAATAAGCCGCAGTGGCCAGGAATACGAAAATCAGGCTCCCAAACTCAAAGATATACAGGTACATGGACATGGTGAAGCCGAACAGCGCGGAAAAGGCGATAAAGATCCCTCTGGCTGTCCCCACTGACATCTTTTCAATGCGGGAGACCATCGTGATGGACAGTACGATGGTGGCGATCAGTACGATCAGATGGATATAAGGCACATAGGCCAGGGCGTAGAGTGTGGCATTGGTGACCCAGCCCAGCAGGGCGATCCCGAAGGTGACTAGAAGCCCCAGCACCATCCATAAAAATGTCTTGGCCGTATATTGCCCGATGCTCTCCATCCGGCTGGACTGCCCATAGTCCCGGTCAAACTCATAGGGGTCAAAGCTCATAAAAACAGCTCCTTTCTTCCTGATCGGTCAGGTGTTGTGATCGGCAACATGAAACTGCTTCAGATTCCCGATCTTGTGACTGCGGCGGTCCAGCTCCTCCAGCACAGCTTCCAGAGGGATGTTCTGCTGGGCCATCATCACGGTGAGATGGTAGATCAGGTCTGAGATCTCCCCCACCGTCTCCTCCTGCCGCCCATTCTTGGCGGCGATGATGGTCTCTGCACATTCCTCTCCCACTTTTTTCAGGATCTTATCCAGCCCCTTGTCAAAGAGGTAGCAGGTATAAGACCCCTCCTGGGGGCTGGCCTTCCGGTCCTGGACCACCTGATACAACTGCTTCCATACGTCGTTCACAGACATTCTCCTATCCGCTCCCCAAAACGGGGAGTCAACTCCCCAGCGGAACTATGGGTATCATAACATAATCTCCTGAAAAAAGCAACTGTCTCGTCCTGTGTGACAGGTAGGGCCGTCGGGCAGGCAAAAGTAGAGCAGGGTGTCGGTATCGCAGTCGGTAAAGATCTGTTCCACATGGAGGAAGTGGCCGGAGGTCTCCCCCTTGTTCCATAGTTTGCCCCGGCTCCGGCTCCAAAACCAGGCAGTCTTTGTCTGGAGCGTCCGCTCCACTGCCTCCCGATTCGTAAAGCCCAGCATCAGCACGTCCTTGGTCCGGGCATGCTGGATGATCACTGGGATCAGCTCTGATTTTTGAAACAGCTGGTCCAAATCAAACATATCTATCCTCATTTCTCCCAGGGTGGTTTTTTTACCTGGTACTCCCACGGGTCCTTTCCAGGCTGAAAAGCGGTCTTCTGCTGCCTCCGGCCGCCGTCCGGGACAGACGGCTGGCCCTCTGGCTTGCCCTGCTCCCCCTTCTTTCGGGAGAACAGCAGCTCTCCGCCCACGTCCAGCACCAGCTCCAGCAGATCGTCCAGCATGGCATCCGCTCCTCTCAGCGCACCGGGATCTTCCGCTTCCGCAGATACTCCTTCACCTGGGGCACTGTCAGCTCCCCGAAGTGGAACAGGGAGGCGGCCAGAGCCGCATCACAGTCTGTCTCTGCGAAGACTTGGGCAAAGTGCTCCAGGCTGCCGCAACCTCCGGAGGCGATGACAGGGATGGAGACCGCCTGGGTCACGGCCCGGGTCATCTCCAGATCAAAGCCCGCCTTGGTGCCGTCTGCGTCCATGGAGGTGAGCAGGATCTCCCCCGCTCCCAGCGCCTCGCCCCTCCGGGCCCACTCTACGGCGTCCAGGCCGGTGGGGGTGCGCCCTCCGGCCACCACCACCTCATAGCTGCCCTCCGGCCGCCGCCGGGCATCGATGGCCAGCACCACGCACTGGGAGCCGAATCGCTCCGCCGCCCGGGAGATCAGCCCCGGGTCCTTCACCGCGGCGGAATTCACGGAGATCTTGTCCGCACCCGCCCGGAGGAGCTGCCGGAAGTCCTCCAGGGTGCGGATGCCGCCGCCCACGGTCAGGGGGACGAACACCTGCTCCGCAGTCCGCTCCACCACGTCCGCCACTGTGGCCCGGCCGTCGCTGGTAGCGGTGATGTCCAGAAAGACGATCTCGTCCGCCCCCTGGTCCGAGTAGAACCGGGCCAGCTCCACCGGGTCCCCGGCGTCCCGGATATTCACAAAGTTGACTCCCTTGACCACACGCCCGTCCCGGACGTCCAGACAGGGGATGATGCGCTTTGCCAGCATACGATCACCTCAATCCTGACGGCCGGCGTCCCGCACTGCCTGGGCCAGATCCACCGTCCCCGCGTAGTACGCCTTTCCCACGATGGCCCCGTACAGCCCCATGCGGGCCAGACGGAGGATATCCTCATTGGACGATACGCCGCCGGAGGCCACAATATTCCCGGTGTACACCTGTTTCAGGGCCTCCAGCCGGGCAAAGGAGGGACCGGAGAGGGCGCCGTCCGTCTCAATATCTGTAAAGATAATATTCTTTATTCCAACTTCCATCATAGACTTTGCAAACTCCAAGTAGTCCAATCCAGAGTCCTCCACCCAGCCCGCGGTCCTGACTCTGCCGTCCTGGGTGTCGATCCCCACCGCGACGCGCTCCCCATAGCGCTCCGCCGCAGCGCGGACAAAATCAGGGTCGCTCACCGCAGCCGAGCCAATAACGGCCCGCCCCACCCCGGCCTGGAACACCGCCTCCAAGTCCTCCATGCACCGGATGCCGCCCCCCAGCTCCACCTGGAGACCGGAGCGGGCGGTGACCTCCGCCACGATCCCGCCGTTGATTCGGGTGCCTCCCCTGGCTCCGTCCAGGTCCACCATATGGATCCAGCGGGCACCGGCCTCGGAAAAGGCACGGGCGGTCTCCAGTGGGTCCTGGGCCACCTGGTGGACCGTGTTGAAATCCCCCTTGTAAAGGCGAACTACTTTTCCGTCTTTTAAGTCAATGGCGGGCAGAATATACATGGCTCTGTCGCTCCCTTTCTGTTCAGATCCTGCCGGTCCTCAGCAGTTCAGCCCTGCGAAATTGCGCAGGATGGTCAGCCCCACCTCGCCGCTCTTCTCCGGGTGGAACTGGGTCCCGTAGAAGTTCCCGCTGGACACCGCCGCTGTCACCGCCGGCCCGTAATCGGTGACAGCGATCACCTGGGCAGGATCGGTGTCTTGGGCGCTGAAGGAGTGGACGAAGTAGACATACGCCCCCTCGTCCAGCCCCCGGAACAGGGGCGAGTGGTGAAAAAACCGCAGGCTGTTCCATCCAATGTGGGGCAGCTTGCTTTGGGTGGGTATCCGGTCCACTGTGCCGCGGATCACCCCCAGACCGGGACAGGGGCGCACCTCCCGCCCCTGCTCCAGCAGCAGCTGCATCCCCAGGCAGATGCCCAGCACCGGCTTCTTCTGACCCTGGGCCAGCACATGCTGGTCCAGCCCTCCGCTCCGCAGCCGGTCCGCCGCGTCCGGGAAGGCCCCCACTCCAGGCAGGATAATGGCGTCAGCCCGTTCCAGCTCCGCCGGGTCGGCGGTGATGCAGCTGCTGCAGCCGAGATAGCTCAGGGCGTTGGCCACACTCTTCAGATTGCCCACCCCGTAGTCCACGATGGCAACTGTGCCCATCACAGCACCCCCTTGGTGGAAGTGACGCCGGTACCGGTGATTTGAACGGCCTCCTTCACCGCCGCTCCCAGGGACTTGAAGAGGGCCTCTGTGATGTGGTGGGCATTTTTTCCATAAAGGCACTTCATATGCAGAGTGAGGCCGCTGTTCACTGCAAGGGCCCGCAGAAACTCTTCGGTGAGGCAGGGATCATAAGTCCCGATCATAGGCTGAGGCATATCAGCGTCAAAGACCAGGAAGGGCCGGTTAGAAAAGTCCAGAACCGTGAAGCACAGGGCCTCGTCCATTGGGATACAGGCGGAGGCGAAGCGGCGGAGCCCCTTCCGATCCCCCAGGGCCCGGTTCAGAGCCTGGCCAAGGACGATGCCCGTGTCCTCCACCGTGTGGTGGCCGTCTACCTCCAGATCTCCCTCGGCCTCTATTTTCAGCCCCAGTCCGCCGTAAAAAGCGAAGGCTGTGAGCATGTGGTCAAAAAAGCCTATGCCGGTGGATATGCGGATCTCGCCGCCTTCCAGGCACAGGTCCACGCTGATCCGGGTCTCCTTGGTCCTGCGCTGGATGACATAGGCCCGGCAAGGGCTCTCCTCCGCCTCATATACTGGGATTTCCATTATTTTTCCTCCTCTTCCCGCCCCCCGTCGGGAGCATTGTCCTCCAAAAACGGGGTGTACATCATCATCGCGTGGTTCTCCACCACCAGCCGGTCCTCCAGCAGCTCTCCCTCCAGATCAAAGACCTGGAGATACAGCTCATTGTGGCGGCTGCATCCGCCCCACCACTCATGGCGCATCTCATGATGACGCTCCACGATCTGATACCGGAACTGGGGCGGCCGGTCGGAGCGCCACTCCCCCTCCAGGTCCGTCTCTCCCACCCGGAGGCGCAGCTGGAAGGGCCGGTCCGTGGGATTATAGATCATCAGGTCTCCGTAGGGATAGAAGCAGGTGGCTCCGCTCCCAAAAGGCTGGGTCCGGTTGGAGTCGGGAAAGACGTCGTAGCCATGGCGGTGACGCTCCTTCACCTCCAGCGGGGTGTGCAGGGTCATCCAAAAGATGAGATTGGACAGCTGACACAGCCCCCCGCCGCATCCGTACTGCACGGTCCCGTTTTTCAGCAGCACGCCGTCCAGATACCCCTTCCGGTAGGTGGGGCGGCCGATAAGCTTCCAATAGCTCAGCGTCTCCCCCGGCTGGACCAGGATCCCGTCCAGCCGGGCCACCGCCAGCTTCAAATTGGTGATCTTATTGTGCTGATACTGCATCTCCACATCCTTCAGCTTTCGGAGCAGAGGGGTGTGGTGGGCCATATGGACGCAGGGCAGCCTGTCCTTCTGCCGCTGGGAGGCGAACCGATACTTGCCGGACATCCACAGCAGGTACCGCCGCGCCGAGTAGTAGGCGGTCCCCAGGCACAGGCGCAGGGCGGAGCGGTGCTTGGACCGCAGGCCGTGGGGATCTGCCCGCTTGGACATTCTCATCCCGATCTCCTTTCCCGTTCCCCCTCCGGGGGCTGTCAGCCGTCCATCCGCACCCGGATGGAGTTGGCGTGGGCAGTCAGATGCTCGGTCTCTGCCAGTGTGATGATCTCCCCGGCAATGGGCGCCAGGGCGGCTCGGTCGAATTCCAGCACGCTCATGGTCTTCAAAAAGCTGTCCACGCTCAGGGGCGAGAAGAAGCGGGCGGTGCCGCTGGTGGGCAGCACATGGTCCGGGCCGGCCAGATAGTCCCCCAGAGGTTCCGGCGTATAGGCCCCCAGGAAGACCGCTCCGGCGTTCTTCACCAGAGGCAGCAGGGCCCTGGGCTCCTCCGTCATGATCTCAAGGTGCTCCGGGGCGATCTCGTTTGCCAGCTCCACACAGCGCTCCAGGCTGTCACAGACGATGGCGCACCCGAAGTCCCGCAGGGATTCCTCCATGATCTCCGAGCGCTCCAGATACCCGGTCTGCCGGACCACCTCCCGGTCCACCGCCTGGGCCAGCTCCCAGCTGTCGGTGAGCAGCACGGCGGAGGCCAGCCTGTCGTGCTCCGCCTGGCTGAGCAGGTCCGCGGCCACGTACTTCGGGTCCGCCGGCCTGTCGGCAATGACCAGCACCTCCGAGGGGCCGGCCACCATGTCGATGTCCAGACTGCCGTAGGCCAGGCGTTTGGCGGCGGCCACATAGGCGTTGCCAGGCCCCACCAGTTTGTCCACCCGGGGGATGAAGCCCGCCCCGTAGGTCAGAGCGGCCACCGCCTGGGCGCCGCCCACTGCAATGCACCGGTCCACGCCGGCGATGCGGGCCGCCGCCAGCACGGCGGCGTTCAGATTCTCGGTGGGCGGTGTCACCATGACGATCTCCTCCACCCCCGCCACCTTGGCGGGGACGGCGTTCATCAGCACGCTGCTGGGATAGGCGGCGGTCCCGCCTGGGACGTAGATGCCCACCCGGCTCAGCCCCCGGACGATCCGGCCCACCCGGCCTCCGTCCGGTGAGGTCCACTCCATGGTCCGGGAGAGCAGCTTCTCGTTGTAGTCCCGGATATTGGCCGCGGCGTGCTCCAGGGCGGCGATCAGCTCCGCCGGACAGCTGCGGTAGGCCTCCTCCAGCTGCGCCCTGGTGAGCTCATAGGGCTCCCTATGGTCAAACTGCCGGGAGTAGTCCCGGACAGCCGAAAGGCCATTTTCCTTTACATTCTGCATGACTGCTGAGACAGCCAGCTCGATATCTGCGTTTTTCTGTGCGGCGCGGGCGCGCATGGCCTCCAGCTGCCGCACCTCGGAAGTGCCATCCGCTTTGATGATGGAAATCATATGTCTCTCTCCAATTCCGCCTCACAGCGGTCGATAAAATCGTTGATCTGGCTCTTGTGCAGCTTCATGCTGGCGGTGTTGACGATCAGCCGTGCGGACACCGGGGCCACTGTCTCGATGGGCACCAGGCCGTTGGCCTTCAGGGTAGCCCCGGTCTCCACGATATCCACAATGGCATCCGTCAGAGAGAGGATGGGGGCCAGCTCCACGCTGCCCTCGATCTTGATGATGTCCACATCCATCCCCTTCTCCGCGAAAAAGGCCCGGGTCACCGCCGGATACTTGGAGGCCACTCGCCGGGTCTTATAGGTCCCATAGAAGTCGGTCCCCTCCTTCACTGCCAGAGCGAAGCGGCAGCGGCCGAAGCCCAGGTCCAGCACCTCATAGAAGGCGCCCCCCTTCTCCAGGATGGTATCCTTGCCCACCACCCCCAGGTCACATACCCCGTGCTCCACATAGGTGATGACGTCGGGCGCCTTGGCCAACACAGCGTCCAGGGGATAGTTGGGGATGGCGTGGACCAGCCGCCGCCCCGGGTCCCGGACGGGGGTGCAGTCCAGCCCCATCCTCTCAAACAGCTCCACCGACTTGTCCTGGAGCCGCCCCTTGGTCAGGGCGATACGCAGACGGCCGCTCATACCTTCACCACCCTTTCTCCGGTCACATCAAAGACCAGCACAGTCTTGGCGCCCTTCTCCCTGGCCAGGCTGCAGCTGGATTCCAGCGTGCGGCAGGGGGAGAGCTCACAGGTCCCCGCCGGCCGGCTGTCCACCGCCTCCAGCGCCTTGGCCAAGTAGCCGGGGGCGTAGTGGACCACAGTGTCCAGCGCGGATGGGGCAGCCTCGGGCAGGGTGCGGGCCATAGCGTCCACATCTACGGCAAAGCCGGTGGCCTGGGCCTCCCGGCCGAATACCCCCACCAGCGAGTCGTAGCGTCCGCCAGACAGCACCGCATCCCCTGCTCCCTCCACATAGCCCCGGAAGACCACGCCAGTATAGTAGTCGATCTGGTGGACCATCCCCAGGTCAAAGCGGACCAGCGCGCCGTATCCCGCCGCAGACAGTTCCCCGTACAGGGCTCGGAGGTACTCCACCGCCTCCGTCTCCCCGGCCAGCGCCTCCGCCTCATCCAGCACCTCCGGCCCGCCGAACAGCCGGGAGAGGCGCAGCAGGGCCGCGCTGGCGGGGTTCTCCCGGAAGGGGGCGAGCATATCCCGCAGGGCGGCGAAGTTTTTGCCCTCGATCAGGGCCCGCATCCGCTCCATCTCCCCCTCCTCCAGCTCCATCCGGGCGGCCACATCCCGGAAGAAGCCGGCGTGGCCCAGCTCCACATGGAACCGTGAGGCCCCGCACACCCGCAGGGCGTCCACTGCTGTGGCCACCATCTCCAGATCCGCTTTCATCCCGGCGGCTCCGATCAGCTCCACCCCGCACTGGGGGAGCTCCCGGTTCCCGCCGCTGTGGGCCGGCCCGGCCCGGTACACGGTCTGGTCGTAGTACAGCCGCTGGGGCAGGGGCAGGGCCCGAAGCTTTGTGGCCGCCACCCGGGCGATGGGGGTGGTGGAATCCGGCCGCATGACGCAGAGCTTCCCACTTTGGTCGAACACCTGTACCATTTGTTCCTGGGGGATGGCACTGCCCGAGCGGGCAAATAGGTCGTAAAACTCCGTCTCCGGGGTGGAGACCTCCCGATAGCCCCGCTGGCGGAAGAGACGGATCAGCCGCTCCTGCACCTGTCGGCGGCCCATGCACTCGGCAAACAGACGGTCGCGGGTGCCCTCCGGGGTATTGACACTCAATTTCATGGCCTGGCTCCTTGTCAACCGCGGGACAGCGCGCTGTCTCCGCTTTCATTCTTTACTACGCTAATATACTACTACAAGAAAGTGCTGTCAAGAAAAATCTTGCGCCCCGGAAAAAGCGGCGCGGAGCAAATTGGGGTCACAGCACGAGAGAGGGGGCGGTGTAGACCCGGGCGGCCATCTCGCTGTTGAGCATATACAGCCCCTTGGCGTCCTCGCCGTAGAGCTTCATCTTTTTGATCAGGTCCTCGGCGTTCTTCTCCTCCTCACCCTGCTCCTTGACGAACCAGTCCAGGAACTGCATCGTCCGAAAGTCCTTGGCACTGTAAGCGGCTTCATACAGCGTGTGGATCAGGCCGGTGACATACCGCTCGTGCTCCAGCCCCAGCTCCAGCACCCGCAGGCGGCTGGTCAGCTCCCTGTCGGGCTTGGCGATGGCCTCCAGCGTCACCTTTCCGCCGTTGTTCTGGAGATACTGCACCATCAGCATGGCGTGATCCCGCTCTTCCTGCGCCTGGATCTTGTACCAGTTGGCAAAGCCATCCAGGCCCTCCTCCTCATAGTAGATGGAGAAATCCAGGTACAGATAGGCAGAATAAAACTCCTTGTTGACCTGCTCGTTGAGCAGCTGCGCGACCTTTGCGTCCAGCATAAAAAACAACTCCTTTTTCTTTTTTCTGAAACTCTTTCTGAGTCAAGATCCTCCCCCTCTGTTCCCCGCTCTGGTGCGGGACAGACAGACGGATCAGGACCTCGATCTCTCCACGATCTGCCTCTATCCTAACACAGAACCGGGCATCCGGCAACCTCGATCCCATATCTGTGCAGACCGTTCCATCGGTCACCCCAGCATGGCGAACAGGTCCAGCTGGCTGGTGGCCGGCATATCTCCGAAAGCCCCCGCCTCCGTCAGCTTGTCGATGTGGGTCTTGGAGACCTTGGGGCAGGCAGCGGAGACCTCCTCCACAGAGATGAACCTCCGTCCCTTAGCCTGCTCCGCCAGAGACAGGGCCGCCGTTTCCCCCAGCCCCGCCACCGAGATGAAGGGCGGGATCAGCGCCTTGTGTTCCTCGTCAACCCGGAAGTGGAGGGCGTCCGACAGGTACAGGTCCATCCGCCGGAAGGTGAATCCACGCAGATAGAACTCATAGCACACCTCCAAGGTAGTGAGCATGTCCTGCTCCACCGCGGAGGCGTCCTTGTCCTTGGCGATGATCTCCCTCATCTTCTTCTGGCACACATCCATCCCCTGGCACATGAACTCCTGGTCAAATGCCTTGGCCCGGATGGAGAAGTAGGCGGCGTAAAAGGCCAGAGGCCGGTGGACCTTGAACCAGGCGATGCGGAAGGCCATCATCACATAGGCCACCGCATGGGCCTTGGGGAACAGATAGGCGATCTTCTTGCAGGAGCCGATGTACCAGTCAGGCACCCCGTGCTCCTTCATCTCCTCCTCCGCCCCCTCCGGCAGGCCGCGGCCCTTCCGCACCGCCTCCATGATCTTGAAGGAGCGCTTGGGGTCCATCCCCTTGGAGATCAGGAACAGCATGATGTCGTCCCGGCAACCGATGGCCTCGCTGACCTTGGCGGTGCCCGAGGTGATCAGGTCCTTGGCGTTGCCCAGCCACACGTCGGTTCCGTGGGAGAAGCCGGACAGGCGGACCAGGATATCGAACTGGTTGGGCTGGGTGTCCTCCAGCATCCCCCGGACGAAGGAGGTGCCGAACTCCGGGATGGCAGTGCCGCCGGTGGGCCCCAGGATCTTGTCGTTCTCATAGCCCAGCACCTTGGAGGACTGGAAGATAGACATGGTCTCCGGGTCATCCAGTGGGATCTTCTGGGGGTCCACCCCAGTCAGGTCCTGAAGCATTCGGATCATAGTGGGGTCATCGTGTCCCAGCATGTCCAGCTTCAGCAGGTTGGACTCCATGGAGTGATATTCGAAGTGGGTGGTGACGATATCGGTATTGGGGTCGTCCGCCGGGTGCTGTACGGGACAGAAGTCATAGATCTCCTTGTCCTGGGGGATGACCACCATGCCGCCGGGGTGCTGGCCGGTGGTGCGCTTGACGCCGGTGCAGCCGATGGCTAGGCGGTTCTCCTCCGCCTTGGAGGCCGTCCTCCCCCGCTCCTCCAGGTACTTCTTCACATAGCCGAAAGCCGTCTTTTCCGCCACCGTACCAATGGTCCCGGCTCGGAACACGTGGGTTTGTCCAAACAGCTCAAAGGTGTACCGGTGGGCGCTGGACTGGTACTCGCCGGAGAAGTTCAGGTCGATATCGGGCACCTTGTCTCCCCCGAAGCCCAGAAAGGTCTCGAAGGGGATGTTGAAGCCGTCCTTCACATAGGGCGTGCCGCAGACGGGACAGTTCATATCGGGCATATCCGCCCCGCACCCGTAGGGGTGGGCGGGGTCCTGGGCGTAGTCAAAGTCCGAGTGCTTGCACTTGGGGCAGCGGTAGTGGGCGGGCAGGGAGTTGACCTCAGTGATGCCCGACATGAATGCCACCAGAGAGGAGCCCACCGATCCACGGGAGCCCACCAGATAGCCGTGCTCCAGGGAGTTCTGCACCAGCTTCTGGGCGGACATGTAGATCACGTCGTACTTGCAGCGGATGATATCCCCCAGCTCCACGTTGATGCGGTCCACCACGATCTGGGGCGGCTCCTCGCCGTAGAGCTCATGGGCCTTGCCCCATACCAGCCGCTTCAGCTCCCCGTCGGAGTCCTCAAGCTTGGGGGCAAACAGTCCTTTGGGCAGGGGCTCAATGGGCTCGCACCAGTCCGCGATGAGATTGGTATTCCTCACCACCACGTCGTAGGCGGTCTCCTTCCCCAGATAGGAAAATTCCTCCAGCATCTCGGTGGTGGTCTTGAAGTAGATGGGCAGGGGCTCGTCCGCGTCCTCAAAGCCCTTGGAGGCCAGAAGGATGTGGCGGTAGATCTCGTCCTCCGGGTCCAGGAAGTGGACGTCGCCGGTGGCGCACACCGGCTTGCCCAGCTCCTTCCCCAGGGCCACGATGGCCCGGTTGAAGTCCCGCAGCTCCTCCTCTGTGCGGACCATCCCCTTGCGGAGCATGAACATATTGTTGCACAGGGGCTGGATCTCCAGATAATCGTACCAGGAGGCGATGCGCTTGAGCTCCTCCCAGTCCTTGCCGTCCGCCACCGCCCGGAAGAGCTCGCCCGCCTCGCAGGCGGAGCCCAGGATCAGCCCCTCCCGGTTCTCGTTGATGACGCTTTTGAGCATGATGGGGTAACGCTTGAAGTAGTCCAGATGTCCCAGGGAGATGAGCTTGTACAGGTTACGCAGACCGGTCTGGTTCCGCGCCAGCACGATCAGGTGCTTGGGCTGGCGCTTGGCCTTTCCTCCCTTGCGCAGGTGGACCATGGCCCCGTTGATCTCCCCCAGGTGGCGCAGGCCCATCTCCTCCAGCATCTTAAAGAACGGGGGCAGCATGTAGCCCACCGTGGCCGCGTCGTCGCTGGCCCGGTGGTGATTGAAGGCGGGCAGGTGCAGGTGCTCCGCCACGATGTCCAGCTTGTACTTGCCCAGGTCAGGCAGCAGGTTCTGGGCCAGGATCAGGCTGTCGATGGAGGGATTGTGGAAGGGAATGCCGTATTTCCGGCAGCCGGCGGCGATAAAGCCCATGTCGAAGTCGGCGTTGTGGGCCGCCAGGGGCCGGTCCCCGGCAAAAGCCAGGAAAGCCCGCAGGGCCTTCTCCTGGGAGGGGGCCCCCACCAGCATCTCATCGGTGATACCGGTCAGGCGGATGATCTCCGGACTCAGGATGCGGCCGGGGGAGACAAAGGTGTTGAACCGGTCGGTGATCTCCCCGTTTTTCAGCACTACGGCGCCGATCTCGATGATGACCTCGTACTTCCGGTTCAGCCCTGTGGTCTCGATGTCGAAGCAGACGATCTCCTGGTCAAAGGGCTGTTCTGTTTCCCCGTGGACCACTACTCTGTCATCCACGTCGTTGATGTAGTACGCCTCCACGCCGTACAGGATCTTGATATTTTTGGCGGAGTGCCACGCATCCGGGAAGGACTGGGCCACCCCGTGATCGGTGATGGCGATGGCCCGGTGGCCCCAGGCCTCCGCCCGCTTGACCACGTTTTTGTCCGGCCCCAGCTTGGGACCGACCGAGGTGAGGGCGTCCATAGCGGACATGGTGGTGTGCAGGTGGAGCTCTACCCGCTTTTCCGGCGCGTCATCCATCTTCATAGGCTTGGGCACCGCCATGATGGATATGGGCTCCAGCACCATGTCGCCGTAGAACCGGTCCATGTTCAGCCGGCCCTGGATCTGGAGGTGCATCCCCTTCTTGACCCCGTCCACGATGGGCTTGCCCTCGTCTCCGGGGAAGAATTTGTTCACCCGAATGGAGCCGGTGTAGTCAGTCAGATCGAAGGCCACCACCCAGGCGCCCCGCTTTTTCAGCTCCCGGTTGTCCACGGCAAAGACATCGCCCTCGATGACCACCATGCCCATGTCCAGCTCCAGCTCCCCGATGGGGGTGGGCCGCTTCTTGATGACATGCCCGAAGATCGTCTTGCCGGAGGGCTTGCCCTCCCCTTTTCCCTTGGGTCTGGCCGCTGGCGCGCTCCCCCGGGCCTTCCGCAGCGCCTCCCGCCGAATGGCCTCCGTCCGCGCGAAGGCGTCCATCTCCGGTGCTGTGCTCTCCCCCTGCCGAGGATGGGCCGGGCGTGTCTGGGGCGCGGAGGCAGGCACAGAAGGAGCCGCCGGTGCCGGCGCTTCGGCGGGGGTCTCCGGCTCCGGGGCCGCCATCTGAAACTTCACTGAGGCGAGCCCGTAGCACCGGGCCACGGCCTCCTCTGCCTGGCGGATCAGATTGGCCCCGGCTCCCCTGGCCCCATCCAGGGTCACCAGGGCGCTCCGGCTGGCCTTGTCAATGGCCGCGGCCACAATGACCCAGCCCTCTACGGCCTCCGCCAACTCCTGCCACTGGCACAGGGCAGCAAACATTTGTAAAAATGGGATCTTCTTGGACATGATGCAGATGCTCCTTGCGCTTGATTCTCAGTCAGTGGGATGGTGGAGCGCCCCCTGTGTTACAGTTCCTCGATCAGGGCAAACAGCTCGTCCACCAGCCGGTCCTGGGGGACCTTTTTCACGATCTCCCCTTTTCGGAACAGGAGGCCTTCGCCGATGCCGCCCGCGATCCCGCAGTCGGCGGCAGACGCCTCCCCCGGCCCGTTGACGGCACAGCCCATCACCGCCACCGTGATGGGCTTGTCCACCCCCTTCAGCCGCTCCTCCACCTGGGCAGCCAGGCCGATCAGATCGATGCGGGTCCGCCCGCAGGTGGGACAGGAGACCAGCTCTGCCCCCTCCCGCCGGACCCCGGCGGCCTTCAGGATGTCCCGGGCCGCGTAGACCTCCTCCACCGGGTCGGCGGAGAGGGAGACCCGCATGGTGTCCCCGATCCCCAGGGCCAGCAGGCCCCCGATGCCCACCGCAGACTTCAGGGTGCCCATCCGGACCGTCCCGGCCTCGGTAACGCCAATATGTAAAGGATAATTGCTTTTCTCTCTCATCAGCTGATAGGCCCGCATGGTCATGGGGACGCTGGAGGACTTCAGCGACACACAGATGTCGTCAAAATCGAATTTGTTCAGCAGACGGATGTGGCCGAAGGCTGACTCCACCATGGCCTCCGGACAGACGCCGCCGTATTTGGCCAGCAGTCCCTTCTCCAGAGAGCCGCCATTGACACCGATGCGGATTGGGATGCCCCGCAGACGGCAGGCGTCTGCCACCGCCTTGACCCGGTCCTCTCCACCGATATTGCCCGGATTGATGCGGACCTTGTCCGCTCCGGCCGCGATGGCCTCCAGGGCCAACTTATAGTCGAAGTGGATATCCACCACCACTGGGAGCGGACTGGCCTCCTTGATCTTGGCCACCGCCCGGGCGGCGGCCCCATCAGGGACCGCCACCCGCACGATCTGACATCCAGCCGCAGCCAGGGAACGAATCTGGGACAGGGTGGACTCCACATCGTCGGTGCGGGTATTGGTCATGGACTGGATGGTGACCGGCGCCCCGCCGCCGATGGGGATGCCGCCCACATGGATCTGTCTGGTCATTGAAACCTCTTCCTTTCCCATATCTGGTCCGGCTAGACGCCGAACAGCTTGCCCACGTCGCTGAAAGTCACAGCCAGGGACAGGGTCAGCAGCAGGGCCAGCCCCGCCATATGGACGTACCCCTCATACTTTGGGTCGATCTTTCTGCGGAACAGCCCGAAGAGCAGGCCGTTCAGGAACAGAAAGAAAATGCGTCCCCCATCCAGCGCGGGGAGGGGCAGCAGATTCATCACCGCCAGGTTCACTGCGATCAGCGCAGACAGGTAGAGGATGTTATACACCGCGTCCCCCACCGTCTCAGACTGGGTCCCCACCTGGGAGATGGTGGTCACGATGCCCACCGGGCCTGACAGGTCCCGCAGTCCAACCACCCCGGAGACCAGATCTCCCAGGCTGATCCAGACCGTGCGCACAAAATCCAGGCTGTTGTACCAGCTGTACAGCAGCTTGCTGCCCAGGGTGGCGGGGATGATCTCCCGCCCCACGCTGATCCCCCGCAGGTATGTGGTCTTCCCCTCCTCATCCGTGCGGGCCTGGAGGGGCATCTCAACGCCGTCCAGGCGGACCTTCTCGCCGTCCCGGAGCACCACGAAGTCCAGGGTATCCCCCGCCCGGCCGAGAAAGAAGGTCAGGTTATTATAATTGTAGATCCGGTGTCCGTCCAGGGAGTAGACCACGTCCCCGGGCTGGAGCCCGCTGTCCTCCACACCGTAGCCCTCCAGAAAGCCGTCGATGGTGGGCAGCACGAAACCGGTGGCCTGGGAAAAAAGGATCAGGATCAGCACAAAGCCGGTCAGAAAATTCATGAAAGCCCCGGCGCAGAGGATGACGATCTTTTTCCACCCGCTGGCCCGGCCGAAGGCCCGGGGGTTGTCGCTCTCCTCATCCTCCCCCTCCATGGCGCAGTATCCGCCGATGGGCAGGGCACGAATACTGTAAAGTGTCTCCCCCTTCTCCTTCTTCCAGAGAGCGGGCCCCATGCCCACCGCGAACTCATTCACCTGCACCCCCAGCAGCTTGGCGGTGGCAAAATGCCCCAGCTCATGGGTGGCGATCAGCACGCCGAAGATCAGTACCGCGATGACAACATAAAAAAGAACAGAACCGAGCATAGAACCTCCAAAAGAAAATCAGTCTGGACCTTGTCTCATACGGCGCGGGCCGCCCGGTCCGCCTCCAGAATGTCCTCCAGAGTGGGCCGCTGGACCACAGGGACCTGATCCATGGCCCGGGCGACCTGTTCTGCGATGTCCAGGAACCCGATCTTCCCCTCCAGGAACCGGGCCACCGCCGCCTCATTGGCCCCGTTTAAGATGGCCCCCGCTGTGCCGCCTGTCCGCGCTGCCTCCAGTGCCAGGGGAAGGCAGCGGAATGTATCCAGATCCGGCGTGCCGAAGGTGAGCGGCCCACAGTTCCACAGGTCCAGCGGTGATGCCGGTCCTGGGATGCGCTCAGGCCAGGTTAGGGCGTATTGGATGGGCAGACGCATGTCCGGCGTCCCCAGCTGGGCGATCATGGCATTATCACAGTATTCCACAAGGGAGTGGATAATACTCTCCCGGTGAATCACAATGGAAATTTTCTCCGGAGGCATGTGGTACAGGTGCATCGCCTCGATAAATTCCAGGCCCTTATTCATTAGAGTGGCGGAATCCACAGTGATCTTGGCCCCCATGGACCAGTTTGGATGCTGTAAGGCGTCCTCCCTTGTCATTCCTTTCAGCTCTGAGGCCGTACGCCCATAAAAGGGCCCCCCGGAGCAGGTCAGGATCAGCCTCTTCACACCTCCCCGGTCCCGGCAGCCCTCCAGGCTCTGGAAGAGGGCGGAGTGCTCCGAGTCCACCGGCAGGATCTCCGCGCCGGACGCCTCCGCTGCCGACATCACCAGCTCCCCCGCACATACCAGGGTCTCCTTGTTGGCCAGGGCGATGCGCTTTCCCTCCCGGATGGCGGCCAGGGTGGGGCGCAGCCCCACCATCCCCACCACTGCGGTGAGCACAGTGTCCGCACCGGGCAGGGAGGCGGCCTCCAGCAGCCCCTCCATTCCGGCGGCCACCCGGACCCCCGTGTCCGCCAGGCGGACCTTCAGATCAGCTGCGGCGTCCTCCTCCATCAGGACGGCCAGCTCCGGCCGGAACCGGCGTGCCTGCTCCTCCAGCTCCCGGACGCTCCGGTTGGCAGTCAGCGCCGCCGCACGCATGCCACAGGCGGCAATCACATCCAATGATTGCCGCCCGATGGAACCGGTGGAGCCCAATATTGAAATACATCTGCTCATATGACAAAACTCCTCGCTGACCACCGTATCCGCCTAAAAGGCTGGAAACAGCGTCACCATCAGCCAGAGAGCCGGAGCCGCAAAGGTCATGCTGTCGAAGCGGTCCAGCATCCCGCCATGGCCAGGGATCACATTTCCATAGTCCTTGATCCCATACTGACGCTTGATGAGAGAGAAAGACAGATCCCCCAGCTCTGTAATGGCGCTTCCCACGAGCCCGTAGACCACCATCAGAGGGAAATTCACTTCTATCCCGCCGAACTGATGCAAAATGGCTCCGTAGAGCAGCATGAACAGCCCCCCGAACAGGATGCCGCCGGCATAGCCCTCCAGTGATTTGTTGGGGCTGACCCGAGTGATGCCTTTGTGCTTCCCAAAGAACACCCCCACGAAGTAGGCGCCCGCATCCGTGAGGAAAGCGGAGATCACCGGCAGCAGGACCAGATATCTGCCGCTCTCCATCCCCTTGAGCAGCACCAGCGTGGACAGGAACGCCGGGATCACGATCCCGCCGAACATACACACCAGCAGATCCTCCAGGGAGATCGCGCTGCCGCTGTCAAAGCGGCGGATGGCCCCCAGAAAAAGAGCGGCCATCAGCAGCAGGGACAGGGCAGCCAGGGACCAGTTCCCCCACCCCAGCCAGAAGGTCAGGGGGATCAGGCCGGCCGCCGCCGCCGTGTAGACATACATTCCATTGTGGTGGGCCACCTTGGTGGCCCTCAGCAGCTCAAAGGACGCCCGCGCGGTGATGCATGCCAGCAGTACCGCGAGAAAGACGGGCGGCAGAAAGAACAGGACAACAAAAAACAGCGGGGCCAATACTACAGCCGAGAGGATGCGCGTCACCATTTCTCAAATACCTCCAAATCGCCGGGCCCGGCTCTGATAGCTGGCGATGGCCCGCAGCAGCTCTGCTTTGCTGAAATCCGGCCACAGCACATCCGTAAAGTAGAACTCCGCATAGGCGGACTCCCACAGCAGGAAATTGGATAGGCGCAGCTCCCCGCTGGGGCGGATGATCAGGTCCGGGTCCGGCACCCCGCGGGAGAACAGGTAGCCGGAGAAGTTCTCCTGTGTCAGGTGGTTGGGGTCCGCCCTCCCCTCTACACAGTCCAGGGCATAGGCCCGGGCGGCCCGGAGGATCTCGTCCCGTCCGCCATAATTCAGGCAGATATTCACCTGACAGCCGTCGTACCTCTTGGAGATGCGTCGGGTCTGCTCACACAGGTCCCGGAGCTCCTGGGACAGCGGAGAGAGGTCCCCGAAAAACTCCATCTTCACCTTGTCCCGTTCCATCTGTCCGATGGCCTCCAGCAGGTACTTCTTCAGCAGGCCCATGATGGCGCCCACCTCATCCTCCGGCCGCTTCCAGTTTTCCGTGGAAAAGGCATAGACCGTCAGATACTCCAGGCCGATCTCCTTGCAGTAGGTGGCGATGGTGCGGAAAGTCTCCGCCCCGGCGGCATGTCCCGCCGAACGGGGCAGCCCCCGCTTTTTGGCCCACCGGCCATTTCCATCCATGATAATGGCGATATGCCGGGGCAGGTCCTGAAAGTCAACCTGTACCTCCGGCTGAGGCTTCTTTGTAAACAGCGGCATATCTGATCTTCCTTACCCAAACAAAATGCTGAGAGCGCACGTGCAGAATGAAGAATGAACGTCTTGAGAACATTCCGCATCCTGCATTGTGCAGCCCGCATCGCTCAGACCGCCATCAGCTCCTGCTCCTTTTTTGCGGTCAGCTCATCCACCTCTTTGCACCGCTTGTCGGTCAGGTCCTGAAGCTCCTTTTCCAGCTGCTTCTGGTCATCTTCGGTGATCTCGCTCTTCTTGACCTGTTTTTTGATCTCATCCATGGCCTCGCGCCGGATGTTCCGAAGGGCCACCTTGCCCTCCTCACCGTACTTGTGCACCTGCTTGGTCAGATCCCGGCGGCGCTCCTCTGTCAGCTGGGGGAAGCCCAGGCGGATCACCCGGCCGTCGTTCTGGGGATTGATGCCCAGGTCAGAGGTCTGGATGGCCTTCTCGATCGCCTTGAGCAGGGTGCCGTCCCAGGGCTGGATCATCAGGGTGCGGGGGTCGGGGGAGGAGATGGCCGCCACCTGGTTGAGCGGGGTGGGCGTGCCGTAGTACTCCACGAAAATACGGTCCAGCACGCCGGCATTGGCCCGTCCGGCACGGACAGAGGCGAAGTTGGCCTTGACCACTTCGATGGTCTTCTGCATCTTGGCATCGTAAACTTTTGTCTCAGGGCTCATCGTCGAATCTTCCTTTCTGTTGTCAGCTGGCGCCTTGGTTCAGCCTTTTACAATGGTTCCGATCTTCTCTCCCATGACCGCCCGGATGATGTTCTGAGGGTCCTTCAGAGCGAAGAGCAGCACCGGGATCTTGTTGTCCATGGAGAGCGAGGTGGCGGTGGAGTCCATCACCTGGAGATGCTGAGCCAGCACGTCGTCGTAGGTGATGGTGTCGTATTTGACCGCCTTGGGGTCCACCTTGGGGTCGGCTGAATAAACTCCGTCGATGTTCTTGGCCAGGAGGATCACATCGGCGTCGATCTCCGCCGCCCGCAGGACCGCAGCTGTGTCCGTGGAGAAGAAGGGGTTCCCCGTGCCGCAGCCGAAGATGACCACCCGGCCCTTGTCCAGGTGCCGGATGGCTCTGGAGCGGATATAGGGCTCCGCCACCGCCCGCATCTCGATGGCAGTCTGGACTCGGACGTCCACTCCCTTCTGCTCCAGCACGTCCGCCAGGGCCAGGGCGTTGATGCTGGTGGCCAGCATCCCCATGTGGTCGGCCCGGACCCGTTCCATCCGGTCGCCGCCGTCCTTCAGCCCGCGCCAGAAGTTTCCGCCGCCTACCACGACGCCCACCTGCACGCCCAGCTGGGTGCACTCCTTGATGACCTCGCACACCTGTCCGATCACGTTGAAGTCCAGTCCCCGGGAGGCATCCCCCGCCAGGGCCTCGCCGCTGATCTTCAGCAGCACGCGTTTATACTTTGGCTGTTCCATTGGAAACACTCCTCGCATCAAGATCAATGATTCATCTCTATTCTAATATAATTCTCCTCTTTTGCATAGGGGGTACGGCAAAGTTTTTCATTTTCCCTGGAGGAGCACCGGGACACCCCCTCCCGCATAGTGTGAAGCGGGGGGAGCCGTCAGTGCGCTCCCCGCCTATCACAGCGGCGCGTGACCCGCGCCGGGAAAGGAACAGTACATTGGCACAGGCACTGTTATGGGCCGCCGGCGGAACAGGGTTCACCGCTCTGCTCACCGCCCTGGGGGCGGCCACCGTATTTTTCTTCCGGAGCCGCCCTGACCCCACGGTCCACCGGATCTTCCTGGGGTTCGCCGCCGGCGTGATGATCGCCGCCAGCATGTGGAGCCTCCTGATCCCCGCCATCGAGGAGGCGGAGGCCATGGGCATGGTGGGATGGGTCCCGGCCGCTGGGGGGTCCGTCCTGGGCATCGCCTTCCTGCTGGCCATGGACGCCCTGCTCCCCCAGCTCACCCCTGAATCCTTCCGCCATCTGGGCCGCCGGACCCCCCTTCTGGTCCTGGCCGTCACTCTCCACAACATCCCGGAGGGGATGGCGGTGGGCATCTCCTTTGCGCTGGCCTCCCAGGGGGACACCCCCGCCCAGCTCACCGCCGCCGTCGCTCTGGCCCTGGGTATCGGCATCCAGAACTTCCCCGAGGGGGCTGCCATCGCCCTGCCTCTGCGCCAGGAAGGGCTCAGCCGGGCCAAATCCTTTTGGATGGGGGCCCTGTCCGGCGTCGTGGAGCCCATTTTCGCCCTGCTCACCGTCCTGATGGTGGGCAGCCTCCAGCCGCTGATGCCCTGGCTGCTCTCCTTTGCAGCCGGCGCCATGCTGTATGTGGTCGTGGAGGAGCTGATCCCGGGCGCCCACCTGGAGGACCACTCCTCCCGGGGCGGAACTCTGGGGGTAATGGCCGGGTTCCTGCTCATGATGATCCTGGACGTAGCCCTGGGCTGAGTCTACAAATATGTAAAGCCGCCCTGAGGCGGCTGTTCACAGGTCCTTTTTGATCTGGCGCAGGGCGTTCTTCTCCAGGCGGGACACCTGGGCCTGGGAGATCCCCACCTCGGTGGACACCTCCATCTGGGTCTTTCCCTGAAAAAAACGGAGGGACAGGATGCGCTTCTCCCGGTCCGACAGCTTGGCAATGGCTTCCCGCAGTGCGATCTGCTCCAGCCAGTTCTCGTCCGTGTTTTTGCTGTCCCGCACCTGATCCATGACACAGATGGTATCCCCGCTGTCGGAGTACACCGGCTCGTAGAGGGAGACCGGGTCCACGATGGCGTCCAGGGCAAAGACCACGTCCTCCCGCTTGAGCTCCAGCATCCTGGCGATCTCGTCTACGGTTGGCTCCCGCTGGTGCTCGGCCATATAGGCCTCCTTGGCCTGGAGCACCTTGTACGCCGTGTCCCGCATGGCCCGGGACACCCGCATGGTGCTGTTATCCCGGAGGTACCGCCGGATCTCCCCCACGATCATGGGCACGCCATAGGTGGAGAAGCGCACGTCCAGATCCGTGTTGAAGTTGTCGATGGCCTTGATGAGGCCGATGCACCCCACCTGGAACAGGTCGTCCGCGTTCTCCCCCCGGTTGGCAAAGCGCTGGATCACCGAGAGGACCAGCCGCAGGTTGCCCGCGATCAGTTCCTCCCGGGCCTTCATGTCCCCCTGCTTGGCCCGGAGCAGGAGGGCCTGGGTCTCATCGTTTTTCAGGACCTTCAGCTTTGACGTGTTTACCCCGCAGATCTCCACCTTGTTTTGCATCTGTTGGAACCTCCTGCCATGATACTGTGCTTTCAGTATCTCCGGGACAGAGGGTTTCATACCGCGGGGAGCGGCTTAAAAATTTTAACGCTCGACAGGGTTCGATGGAATTTCAGGAACAGCCGGAAAGCGGGACAGCAGGCAGTACGCGCTCCGCCCCGGCCCCCATATGGGGGCCGGGGCGGAGCGCAGCCGTTCAGGCCGTCACAGTTCCTTGACCGCGCCGCTGCGGGACAGGGCCTCCGCCGCGGCCACCGAGACCGCCAGGCCGAAAACGCCCTGGATCAGGTTGCCCGGGATGGCGGCAGCCGCTCCCAGGCCGAATCCAAGGACCACTCCTTCATAGGCGAAGTAGCCCGCCACCATCACCGCCTCCCCCGCCAGGGCGCCGCCGATGCGGGCGGCCAGCCCCCGCTTTTCTCCGGCTGCCGCCCGGAATACTGCCCAGGCGCAGACCGCCATGCATGCTTTGATCACAAAGGTACCAGGTGCATACAGAGGGTATCCGCTGACCAGGTCGGCCAGCATAGAGCCAAGCCCAGCCGCCGCGCCGCCGTACATTGGACCCAGCACCCACCCGGCCAGCAACACCACGCAGTCCCCCAGGTTGACATAGCCCCCCGTGGCAGGCACTGGGATCTTGACGATCATGGTCATCACACAGGTCAGCGCCGCAAACAGCGCCGCGTACACCAGCTTTCTCGTTTTTTCTCCAATCATCTCGTTCTACGCTCCTTTTGTCCTGTTCACAGGAAAAATGTCCTTGCATTTTTCCGCTGTCTGTATTTTAATCTTATCTGGTCTGATGAAAAGGTCCAGTTTCGTTCTTTTTTATCAGGCCAGATAGGAGGGCAACCATGCTCACATATGATCTGGACCGGCGGGGGACCATCCCCCGCTATGACTACCTCTGCCGCTGCATCCGGGATGACATCCTCTGCGGCCGCCTGACCGCCGGGAGCCGGCTCCCCTCTCGGCGGAGCCTTGCGGAGCACCTGAAGGTCAGTGCCGTCACGGTGGAGAGCGCCTATGCTCAGCTGGCCGCGGAGGGATACATCGTTTCCCGGGAAAAGAGCGGCTATTTCGTCTCCCAGCTGGAGCCCGCCCTGCGTCCCCCGTCCCCGCCCCCCATCCGGACCGATGCTCCGCCCCCGGGGCAGCCCTGGATGATGGATCTGCGGGGAGGCGGCGGGAGCACAGAGCTCTTTCCCTTCTCTGTCTGGGCCAAGCTGATGCGGCAGGTACTGTCCCAGCGTGGTCCAGATCTCCTGCGTCCCGTGCCCCACAGCGGGGTCCCTGAGCTGCGGGAGGCCATCGCCGGCACCCTGTACCGCCTGCGGGGCCTCTCCGTCTCCCCGGAGCAGATCGTGGTGGGCTCGGGGTCCGAATATCTGTATAACCTCATCGTACAGCTCCTGGGCCGGGAGCTGGTCTATGGCGTGGAGGACCCAGGATACCCAAAGCCCGCCAGGATCTACGCCCTCAACGGGGCCCGCTGCATCTCCCTCCCGGTGGACGGACAGGGGATCTCCCCCCAGACCCTCGCTGCCTCCCCGGCTCAGGTGGTCCACCTCTCCCCCTCCCATCAGTTTCCCACCGGGGCCGTCACCCCGGCGGGGCGGCGTCAGGCCCTGCTCCGCTGGGCCGCCCAGGGCGGGGACCGCTATCTCATCGAGGATGACTACGACAGCGAATTTCGCTTTACAGGGCTTCCCATCCCTGCCCTCCAGAGTATCGACCAGGCGGACCGGGTCATCTATTTGAACACCTTCTCCCGGGCTCTGGCCCCCTCCCTGCGCATCAGTTATCTGGTGCTGCCTCCCACCCTGCTGGACCGCTATCACCAGCGCCTGGGGTTCTACTCCTCCACCGTCCCCGCCCTGGAGCAGTACACCCTGGCCTCCTTCCTCTCAGAGGGGCGCTTCGAGCAGCACCTCAGCCGGGCCCGGAACCGCTACCGGGCCCTCCGTGACCAGGTGCTGGAGGCCCTGGAGGCCAGCGGCCTGGCCGGCCGGGCCCAGATCTCCGGTGCGGACGCGGGGCTCCACTTCCTGGTCCGGCTGGAGACGGAGTGCGGCGACCAGGAGCTGACCCAGCTGGCCCGTGCACGGGGCATCCGCCTCTCCTTCCTGTCGGAGTTCTGCGCCTCCCCCGGCCCGGAGCACCAGCACTTTCTGGTCATCAGCTACCCGGGCATCCAGATGGAGCGCCTGCCCCAGACCCTGAGGGAGCTGGCTGCGCTACTCCACTGAGTCCGGGGCGTAAAAACTCTTTAGGAGGGGGCAAGCAAAAAATCTCACTCCGCCCAATCTCGATAAATGATAAAAAGCGCAGGAGCTGGCGCTCCTGCGCTTTTTGCAGCGTCCCTTTTCCCGCCTCATCTGTTACAGCTTCTGCTATGCCGCCTTTCCTGTAAAAGAGAAAGCTGTTGGTCCCGGTCCCCTGCAGGGGACCGGGACCAACATGGGGATCAGTCCTCCCCGTTGATGATCCGCTGGTAATTTTCCTGGTCGGTGTCCCCCTCGGTGCTCACCAGGAGCACCCGGGAGGACTCGTTCAGGCCCAGCGCCTGCCGCACCTCTGACGGGGCGTCTCCCCGCATCAGGGCATCCAGCACCCCGGCTGTCACTGCGCCGGACTCCCCGGACACCACCGCCGGGTCGCCCTCCTCCGGCCGGGCCAGCAGACGCATTCCCCGGGCGGCATATCCGTCCCCGCAGGACAGGAAGGCATCCGCGTAGGCATCGATGATCTTCCAGCTGATGGTGCAGGGCTCTCCGCAGCACAGACCCGCCATCATGCTGTCCATGTCCCCGGTGACGAAGTGCAGCGCCCCGTCGTCGGCCTGGGCGGTGCGGAACAGGCAGTCGGCCCGGTCTGGCTCCACGATGGCGGTGACCGGCCGCTCCTCCCCCCATACGGAGGTAAAGAAGCCCAGCGCCGCACCGGCGAAGCTGCCCACCCCCGCCTGGAGAAACAGATGGGTGGGCCTCTCCGCCCCCTGCTCCTCCAGCTGCTGGAGGGTCTCGGCGGCCAAAGTGGTATAGCCCTGCATGATATGAGCGGGGATCTCCTCATAGCCCGGCCAGGCTGTGTCCTGGATCAAGATCCAGCCGTGCTCCTCCGCCATCCGGTTCGCCAGGCGGACCGCGTCATCATAGTTATACTCGGTGATCTCCGCCTGGGCGCCCTGGGCGCGGATGTTCTCCAGCCGCTCCGCCGCGCTCCCCTTGGGCATGTAGACCACCGCCTTCTGGCCCAGCAGCCGGGCCGCCCAGGCCACTCCGCGGCCGTGGTTTCCGTCGGTGGCAGTGACGAAGGTGATGTCCCCCAGCGCCCGGCGGGCGGCGGGGGCGCACAGCTCCTCAAAGCTCATCTCCTCCAAGGGCTTCCCCAGCTTTTCCGACAGACACCGGGCCATGGCATAGCTCCCGCCCAGCGCCTTGAAGGCGTTGAGGCCGAACCGCTTGGACTCATCCTTGATCCAGATCTTGGACACGCCCAGACTGTGGGCCAGGCCGTCCAGGGATACCAGCGGAGTGGGGGCATAGCCTGGCAGGCCGCTGTGGAAGCGGCGGGCCTTCTCCGCCTCCCCGGGACTGGTCAGGGTCAGGTCGGCCCCGGGACGCTGCCCCCGCGGGCGCAGGACAGATGCAAAGTGTTCCATGCGATTCACTCCTGTTCGATCTCATTCCCGGCGTATCCTCAGGGCGCCGGTCTCCCCAGCTTTTCGCTGTATTCCGCCCGGAATGCCTCAAAGCGCCCCTCGTCCAGGGCCTGCCGGATGCGGGCCATCAGCTCGTTATAGAAATGCAGGTTGTGCATGACAGCCAGCCGCATGGCCAGCATCTCCCCCGCCGCCAGCAGATGGCGGACATAGGCCCGGGAGAAGGCGGCACAGGTGGGGCAGGTGCAGGCGGGGTCGATGGGGCGGTCATCCAGCTTATACTTCTCATTCTTGATGTTGATGGTGCCCTCCCAGGTGAAGAGCTTGCCGTGGCGGGCGTTCCGGGCGGGCATGACGCAGTCGAAGAAGTCGATGCCACGGGCCACGCCCTCGATGATGTTGGAGGGGGTCCCCACCCCCATGAGGTAGCGGGGCTTCTCCCGGGGCATATGGGGCTCCACCGCGTCGATGATGTCGTACATGGTCTGCGTGGGCTCCCCCACCGCCAGCCCCCCGATGGCGAAGCCGTCACAGGGCAGCTGGGCGATCTGCTCCATGTGCCGCACCCGCAGCTCCGGGTAGGTCCCGCCTTGGTTGATGCCGAAGAGCATCTGCTGGGGATTGACACAGCCGGGCTGCCGGTTCAGCCGCTGGTGCTCCGCCACGCAGCGCTCCAGCCAGCGGTAGGTCCGGGCACAGGAGGCCTCCACGTAGTCGAAGGGGGCGGGGTTCTCGATGCACTCGTCAAAGGCCATGGCGATGTCGCTGCCCAGATTGGACTGGATCTGCATGGACTCCTCCGGTCCCATGAAGATCCGACGTCCGTCGATATGGGAGGCGAAGGTGACGCCCTCCTCCGTTATCTTACGCAGGCCGGACAGAGAAAAGACCTGAAATCCGCCGCTGTCGGTGAGGATGGGGCCATCCCAGTCCATAAACCGGTGCAGTCCGCCCAGCTGCCGCACCACCCCGTCTCCCGGCCGCAGGTGGAGGTGGTAGGTGTTGGACAGCTCGATCTGACAGCCCAGCGTCTTCAGGTCGTGGGAGGAGACCGCCCCCTTGATGGCCCCCTGGGTCCCGACATTCATAAAAACAGGGGTCTGGGCAGTTCCATGGGCGCAGGTGAACACGCCACGCCTGGCCCTACCCTCCGTCTTCAGGATCTGAAACACAAAAAAACTCCTTTACCGTATCTTGTTCCCCGCCGGGGCGGGGCCTTTGATCCGCCGGAAAAAGCCCGCAGCTTTCTGTCAGCCCTTTTCCCTTTCCTGCTCTTTGAAGTCCGCGATCAGCATCGCGTCTCCGAAGGAGAAAAACCGGTATCGCTCCCGCACCGCCTCCCGGTAGGCGGCCAGCACGTGCTCCCGGCCTGCCAGGGCGGAGACCAGCATGATCAGCGTAGACTCCGGCAGGTGGAAATTGGTGATCAGCCCGTCCAGCACTTTGAAGCGGTAGCCGGGATAGATGAAAATGTTCGTCCAGCCGGCAGACTCCTCCATGGTCCCGTCCTCCGCTGCAAAGCTCTCCACCGTGCGGCAGGAGGTGGTGCCCACACAGATCACCCGCCCCCCGTTCTTCCGGGTCTCGTTGATGATCCGGGCGGTCTCCCCGGGGACCATGCAGTACTCGGAGTGCATCTCATGGTCGGTGATCTCCTCCTCCTTCACCGGGCGGAAGGTCCCCAGCCCCACATGGAGCGTCACATAGCACAGCCTGACCCCCATCTCCTCCACCTGGCGCAGCAGCTCCGGCGTGAAGTGCAGGCCGGCGGTGGGAGCGGCGGCGGACCCCAGCACTTTGGAGTAGACGGTCTGATACCGCTCGTTGTCCTGGAGCTCCGCCTTGATATAGGGGGGCAGAGGCATCCGGCCCAGCTCCTCCAGGATCTCCAGAAAGATCCCCTGGTAGTGGAAGCGGACCAGCCGGTTCCCGCCGGGCAGCTCCGCCTCCACCGCGGCGGTGAGCTTCCCCTCCCCGAAGGAGAGCTGAGCGCCAGGCTTCATCTTCCGCCCCGGCCGGACCAGACACTCCCACAGGCCCTCCCCCCTGTCGATGAGGAGCAGCACTTCGCAGGCGCCGCCGGTGGACCGGCGGCCGATCAGCCGGGCGGGCAGTACCCGGGAGTCGTTGAGCACCAGGCAGTCCCCTGGTCTCAAAAACCGGGGGAGCTCATAGAAATGGTGGTGGCCCGTTTCGCCCGTGTACTTGTCCAGCGTCAGCAGGCGGGAAGCATCCCTGCGCTCCAGTGGAGTCTGGGCGATCAGCTCCTCCGGCAGTTCAAAATCAAAATCAGATGTCTTCAATGTACTTCCTTGTCCTCTTTTCTCTTAGTCCAGGGCATCGACCTCGACCCCCGGGAAATAGAATTCCACGATCTCGTCGTAGTCGAATCCCCGCTCCGCCATGGCGTAGGCACCGTACTGACTCATGCCCAGCTGGTGGCCCCAGCCGGAGCCCTGGAATACATACTGGCTGCCGCTCACCGTGACCTCGGTGCCCGCCACAGCGCCTGTGTCTCCTCCGGAGCTCCCCGTCTGCTCTCCCATCCGGTCGATGGACCCCGCCCCGGAGATGACATACAGGTCATCCCGGTCCTCCCGACTCAGGGCTCCTGTTCCGCTGATGGTGTAGAGGCGGCTCCTGCCGCTCAGCCCTTCCCCGCTCAGGCTCCCGCCGGAGGGGGAACCGGGCTCCGCCTCCGCCCCGTTGATGGTGAAGCGGATGGAGGGCAGGCCGAACAGATTGCGCAGGTCAGTGCTCCGCTGGCGGATGGTGCTGCTCTCCCCGTTGGTATAATTGACCTTCACCTGGATCACGTTGCCCAGGTCCGAGTAGGTCAGGGTCAGCGACTCCACCGAGGCGTTCACGCCCCCCCATTTCTGGAGCAGGCTGGTCAGCTCCGAGGCCGTATAGCGCACGGTCCAGGAGGAGTAGGAATTCAGGCTGGCCACATCCTGCTCATAGGGGTCCTCCACCCCGCACAGGTAGGGATATTTCTCCCGGGAGGAGCCCCAGACGTTGTACACGTCCTCGCTGGCCCCGCCGTGGCTGGAGGAGTAGAACGCCTCGATCACCGTGCCGTCATAGAGGGCGTACTCCCCCGCTGTCTCCTCCACCGCCCGGTCAGTGCGGTCTGTGGACTGATAGCTGCTGACGTTGGAGCCGGCCCCCCGGTAGACCTGGCAGTCCGTGGAACTGCACACGTCGAAGTGGTGGGCGCTGTGCTTGTTCTGAGAGATGTTGTTGTAGGCATAGCTCCTGGCGCAGATGGCCTGGGCCTTCAGCGCCTCCAGGGGCCAGTCGTTGCTCATCTCAAAGGGGATCACCCCCTTGATGTAGGTCTCCATGTCCACCACGCTGACCACCGTCAGGTCTCCGCCGCCGATGCGCTCATAGCGGAAGCCGCCGTGGTACTTGTACCCCTGGAACCAGGTCCGGACCTCATCCTCGCCGGTCACGTCCGGCATGATGCCCAGGGCCAGGTCCTCTCCCCCGTCAAACTGGAACAGGACCCGGTCGGTCCCCGTCTGAATCACTGTGACGGCATAGGCGCTGGTCCCCACGACCTCCCCTTCGCCCAGCTCATCGGCGGCGTCCAGGGCGTCCTCCTTGGAGAGGTAGGCTCCCACCCGGACCTGATATTCCCCGTCGATCCAGGCCACGAAGCCGCCGTCGTACTCCTCTGCCTCCTCCGCCGCGTCGTCAAAGCGCCGGAAGGAGTCGATGAGCAGGTGGAAGCAGCCCACCACAGTGCCCCCGTTGTCCGAGTTGGAGTAGATATATTTTCCGCTGCTCCTGTCATAGTAGAACCAGGTGTTCTGGGCTTTCAGCACGGTGATCTGGGTCTCTTTCTCGTCGGTCTCCCCCAGCTCCTCGAACCGCAGGTCCTCGTCAAAGTAGCCGAAGCGGTAGCCGGAGCCGTAGCCCGTGTTGTTCTCCAGGTTGGCCCCCACCAGGGCGCCGCTGCCGTAGGCCAGGCCCACCCGGACCATCTCCTCCCCCCGCCGGGCCGCCCCGGCCGTGGGGACGCACAGGACAAATGCAAGAGACAGCGCTAAAAATTTCAACAGTTTTTTTCTCATACTGGGCTCCATTTCTCACAAAAGCGTCAACACGCAATTTGTTGACACTGATTTCTCATCATGCTATCATAGATACTAATTAAAAATAGGAGGGAAACAGGCCGGCCCCGTCAGATCCCTGTACTTCTTGTCGTCTATTATACTGACTCCGGCCCTGATTGGCAACCTCTGTTTTTTCTCTTTTCCGCAAAGTCCAAATCTGCGGCACGAGCCGCCATGAAAGGAACCTGAACATGAAAAAGTACAAAGTAGGCATCATCGGCGGCACCGGCATGGTGGGGCAGCGCTTCGTCACCCTGATGGAGGACCACCCCTGGTTCCAGCTCACCGCCATCGCCGCCAGCCCCCGTTCCGCCGGCAAGACCTATGAGCAGGCCGTCTCCGGCCGCTGGGCCATGAAGACTCCCATCCCCCAGCAGGCCAAGGACCTGGTGGTGCTGGACGCCTCCGCCGACGTGGAAAAGATCGCCGGCATGGTAGACTTCGTCTTCTGTGCCGTGGATATGAAGAAGGAGGAGATCCGCGCCCTGGAGGAGGCCTACGCCAAGGCCGAGGTGCCGGTGGTCTCCAACAACTCCGCCCACCGCTGGACCGACGACGTGCCCATGGTGGTGCCCGAGATGAACCCGGAGCATCTGGCGGTCATCCCCGCACAGCGCGCCCGCCTGGGCACCCGGCGCGGCTTCATCGCCGTCAAATCCAACTGCTCCATCCAGTCCTATGCCCCTGCCCTGCATCCCCTGATGCAGTTCGGCATCGAGAAGGTCCTGGTTTGCACCTATCAGGCCATCTCCGGTGCGGGCAAGACCTTTGAGCGCTGGCCCGAGATGGTGGATAATCTGATCCCCTACATCGGCGGCGAGGAGGAGAAGAGCGAGCAGGAGCCCCTGAAGGTCTGGGGCAAGGTGGAGGACGGCAAGATCGTCAAGGCCGCCGGACCCGCCATCACTGCCCAGTGCCTGCGGGTCCCCGTCTCCGACGGCCACACCGCCGCCGTGTTCGTCACCTTCCGCAATAAGCCCTCTATGGAGGAGATCAGGGAGACCTGGAAGAACTTCAAGGGCCGGGCCCAGGAGCTGGAGCTCCCCTCCGCCCCCAAGCAGTTCCTCCACTATTTTGAGGAGCCCGACCGTCCCCAGGCCAGACTGGACCGGGATCTGGAGGGCGGCATGGCCATCTCCCTGGGCCGTCTGCGCCCCGATACCCAGTACGACTACAAGTTCGTGGGCCTGTCCCACAACACCCTGCGCGGCGCCGCCGGCGGCGCGGTCCTGCTGGCCGAGCTGCTGTGCGCGGAAGGGTATATTTAACGGATAACTGAGAAAAACATGACGCAGGAAGGGCCCCGCCTCTGCGGTCCCTTTCGCTGTCTCTCCATCCGAAGCGCTTTTACGGCCGTCAATTCCTCTGAGTGAAGGGGCGCAGAGACGTCCCCTGCATGGGCCGCCTCCGTGTTCCACGCTTCACTCTTCCACTCTCAATCAGAAGGGATGCTGTTTTATGAGAACACCCGTATTTACCGGCTCCTGCCCCGCCCTGGCTACACCCTTTGATCAGAACGGCAATATCAACTACGACGCCTTCGGCAAGCTGATCGACGCCCAGATCGCCGCCGGCGTGGATGCGGTCTGCGTGTGCGGTACCACCGGCGAGTCAGCCACCATGTCCATCCGGGAGCACATCGCCGCGGTGGAATTCTGCGTCAAGCGGGTGGACCACCGGGTCAAAGTCATCGCCGGCACGGGCAGCAACGACACCTCCGCCGCCGTCTACCTGTCCCAGCACGCCCAGGACTCCGGCGCCGACGCCTGCCTGCTGGTGACCCCCTACTACAACAAGGCCAGCCAGACCGGCCTCATCAAGCACTATGAGTACATCGCGGAGCGCATCGAGCTGCCTATGATCCTCTACAACGTGCCCAGCCGCACCGGGGTCTCCTTTACCGCCGAGTCCTACAAGGTGCTGGCTCAGAATCCCAAGATCAACGGCGTGAAGGAGGCCTCCGGCAACTTCTCCCTGCTGGCCCACACCCGGTTCCTCTGCCCCGATGACTTCTACATCTGGTCCGGCAATGACGACCAGGTGGTCCCTATGATGTCCCTGGGTGCCAAGGGGGTCATCTCGGTGGCCAGCAACATCATCCCCGAGGTCATGGTCAAGATGTCCCACCTGTGCCTGGAGGGACAGTTTGAGGATGCCTCCAAGCTTCAGATCGCCTATATGGACCTGATCGACGCCCTGTTCATCGAGGTCAACCCCATCCCCATCAAGGCAGCCATGAACCTGATGGGCATGGAGGCTGGTTCCCTGCGTCTGCCCCTGTGCGACATCTCCCACAAGAATCTGGAGACGCTGCGCCAGGCCATGGGCCGCATGGGCCTGCTGTAAGGAGCCGCCATGCAAAAGATCATCATCTCCGGATGCAGCGGCCACATGGGCCGGGTGGTGGAGTCCCTGTGCGCCGCCGACCCCCAGGTGCAGGTGGCGGCCGGCTTCGATATCCTGGGCTCCTCCGACCGGGACTTTCCCGTCTTCTCCTCCCCTGCCCAGTTCAGCGGGGAGGCGGACGCGGTCATCGACTTCTCCTCCCCCGCCGCCCTGGAGGGGCTGCTGGACTTCGCCCGGGCCACCGGGACCCCTCTGGTGCTGGCCACCACCGGCTACACCCCTGAGCAGGTGGCCCAAATCGGCGCCGCTGCCCTGGAGGTGCCCATTTTCCGCTCCGCCAACATGTCCCTGGGGATCAATGTACTGCTGGAGCTGGTGAAAAAGGCGGCCTCTGTGCTGGGGGACAGCTATGACATCGAGATCGTGGAGCGCCATCACCGCCGGAAGGTGGACGCTCCCAGCGGCACTGCTCTGATGATCGCCGACGCGGCGGCGGGGGCCTGCGGCCACGAGACGGAGTACGTCTTCGAGCGCCACAGCGTCCGCCATCCCCGTGACAAGAAGGAGATCGGCATCTCCGCGGTCCGGGGCGGCACCATCGTGGGGGAGCACGAGATCATCTTTGCCGGCCACGACGAGGTCATGGAGATCCGCCACACTGCCCTCTCCCGGGAGATCTTCGCCCAGGGCGCCGTGGAGGCGGCCAAGTTTATGGCCGGTGTGAAGGCGCCCGGCCTGTACGATATGAGCAGCCTCATCCGGTAAGTCAGAAAAAACAGCCTTCCACTCCGGTGGAAGGTTGTTTTTTGCGCTTTTTTCTGTTATGCTGGTCTTGTACCTCAGGCCTTTGGAGGAAGGAGGCAGGATATGGCTGTCGCTGCGGCAGTACTGGCCGCCCTGTGCATCAGTTTGATCATCTTCCATCTGCACAACCTTCAGGACTCCTCCAGAGGGGAGCCTGTCCGGGCCGAAGAGGCCCGGGTCCACGCCAAGGAGAACTGCCACTCCCGCGCTGGCTCCTCCTACTACCTCTATTTCCATGTCCCCTGCCGGGACACTGTGGTGACCTGCCAGGTCCCGCCGGACATCTGGTACTATCTCTCCAAGGGGGACCGGGGCACCCTGTGCCATCAGGGCGGGCGGTTCATCTCCTTCACCCGGGACGGGGAGCTGATCGCCGTGGACCCGGTGGCGGAGCGGCATCAGCTGTGGCGGATACACGGCTCGTAACACTAAGATTCTGTTGCTATTTCCCTGTATTTTGGGTATAATAGGGCTGAGCTCTTCCGGCACATCCCGGCCGGAAAATCACGGGCTCCCCATTGCAAAGGAGGCAGCATCCTATGAAGTTCTACATCTGTGAGCACTGCGGGAATATCGTCACCTTTCTCCAGTCCAGCGGCGTGCCCGTCATGTGCTGCGGGCAGAAGATGACCGAACTCGTCCCCGATTCCACCGACGCGGCTCAAGAGAAGCATGTCCCTGTGGTCACCGTAGAGGGCAGCATGGTGGATGTCAAGGTGGGCTCCGCCCCCCATCCCATGATCCCCGAGCACTATATCCAGTGGGTGGCCCTGGAGACCACCGAGGGCTGTCAAATCAAATACCTGGAGCCAGGTCAGGCCCCGGAGGTCAAATTTGCCCTCGCCCCCGGCGACCGGGTCAAGGCCGCTTACGCCTATTGCAATCTTCACGGGCTCTGGAGAGCCTGAGCGACACCATGACCAGAAGCCCCCTCTGCCGGCTCTTCCGGCGGAGGGGGCTCTTTCTCCGTTATGGCTTCCCTTCCGTCACCTGCTGGTAGCGGTAAAGGAACTGGATGGTCTCCTCCCGGGTGGTGAAGTCCCGATAGCGCATCCCAGCGCTGTCCCCGGAGACCAGTCCGGCCTCCTCCGCCCAGCGGCGGGCGTTCTCAGACCAGTCAGAGGGCTTCTCTCGGCCTCTGCGGGCCAGATAATCCGCCATCATGGCATCAAACTGTTCCTGTGTCACCGTCTCCTCTCCTCCTCTCATCGCATCCCTCACGGCCCGCCTGAAGTCATCCATGGTCTTCCCGTGCAGCGGCCACCACTGGCCCACATCGCTGTGGTTGCTGGCGATCCCCAGGGCGTGGCCGCCGGCGTGGTCCAGGATCACGCCCGGCTCCATGGGGTCCAGGCGGTACTGGCGGCACAGCATGGCGGACAGCTCCACGGCGTTGCGGTAGATGTCCTGAAAATATGCCTCGTTCTTCTCCACATCATAGCCCACCATCTTTCCGTTCTGATAGGTGTGCCCGGCTGGCTCACAGCACTCAAAGGAGATGTGGGTATTGTTGGCGCTGCCGTTTTTTCCCGAGCCTGCGTGCCAGCCCCGCCAGTTCCAGGGCAGGGTCTGGATGACCTCATCCCGGGCCACGAAGGCGTGGACGCACACCTCCACCCCGGGCTTGTTCCAGCGGCGGATGAACACCTGCGGGTCCGGCTGCGCCACGCCGGTGGAGTGGACCATGATCCCCTTGGGTACGATCTTCCGCCCGGCCTGGTAACAGTCATTCTCTGTCAGGAACTCCTGACTCAGCTTCAGTTCCATGGCTCCCTCCTCTGTCCATACAAAGGCTGTTCCATCCTATGCCGCCTCCTTTTCTATTGACACCCTCTCCCAACTCCTCTAAAATAGAAAGGTCAAAAGAGAAAGAAAAAGGGGGTCCCTTCCTATGGGAGAACTCAATCCGGCGCAGAAGCGGGGCAATGCCGCCGCCCTGCTCCCCATCCTGGTGTTCCTGGTCCTCTATTTGGGCTGCGGCCTGCTGTTCGAGTATGGGCTCAAGATCGAGATGGGCTTCTATCAGACCCCGGCCATCGTGGCCTTCCTCATCGCCCTGTTCGTAGCCTGCGTCCAGAACCGGGCCCTGGACTTCAACGCCAAGCTGAAGGTAATGGCCAACGGGGTGGCGGATGAGAACATCCTCACCATGTGCCTGGTCTTTCTGGCCGCAGGTGCCTTTTCCGGCGCGGTCCAGGCCGCCGGCGGCGCCGACAGCACGGTCTATCTGTTCCTGGACTACCTGCCCAGCCAGTTCGCGGTGGCGGGCCTGTTCTTGATCTCCTGCTTCGTGTCCATCTCCATGGGCACCTCGGTGGGCACCATCTCCGCCCTGGCCCCCTTCGCCGTCTCCATGAGCGAAGCCACCGGCTTCGAGGTGGTCCTGTGCATCGCGGCGGTGGCCTCGGGCGCCATGTTCGGTGACAACCTCTCCATGATCTCCGACACCACCATCGCCGCGGTCCGCACCCAGGGCTGTGAGATGAAGGACAAGTTCCGCATGAACTTCTTCATCGTCCTGCCTGCGGCCATCCTCACCCTGGTGATCTTCATCGCCCTCACCTGGGGCGGCAGCGGACAGCCGGAGATCGGCACATACAGCGTCTGGAAGGTCCTGCCCTATCTGGTGGTCCTGGTGGGGGCCGTGGCCGGCGTCAACGTGTTCCTGATCCTGACCATCGGCGCTGTGCTGAGCCTGATCGTGGGCGTGGCCTCCGGCGCCTTTCCCTGGACCCAGATCTTCTCTGTGATGGGGACGGGCATCACCGCCATGTATGACATCACTGTCATCTCCATCGTCGTGGCCTGTATCGGCGCCCTGGTGCGGGAATATGGCGGCATCCAGTGGCTCATCGACTTCGTCCACCGCCGCGCCAACTCCAAGCGGGGTGCCCAGCTGGGCATCGCCGGACTGGTGGCCGCGGTGGATGTAGCCACCGCCAATAACACAGTTGCCATCGTGATGACCGGCTCCATCGCTAAGGACATCAGCCAGGAGTACCACATCGACCCCCGGCGGTCCGCCTCCCTCCTGGATATCTTTGCCTCGGTGATGCAGGGCATCCTGCCCTATGGTGCGCAGCTGCTCTACGCCTCCGCAGGGACGGGGGTCTCTGCCGTCAAGATCATGCCCTACATGTTCTACTGCTATCTTATGGCGGTGTGTGCCCTGGTCTTCATCCTCTTCTGGCCAGACCGGAAGCGGAAGTGATCCCTAAAAAAGAAAGGCCGGCGGCTCTGGGTCTCCTCCCAGAGCCGCCGGTTTTTTACTTGCTGCATGGCCGGTCCTTCTGTCCGGACTCCCACCGCTCCCCGGTGTAGAGATATTTCTTGATGGCAAAGATCCCGGCCACCGCCCCCACGCTCATCAGCGTCTGCATGGGTTCCTCATGGCTGATGATCATCTGCCGGGCGATGGCGAACAGCAGCACATCGATCACCGCCCCGTAGGTATGCAGCATCAGCATCTTTACAAACTCGATCCCCATGACGATGAGGAACGCATTTGCCATAAATGCATCAATGGAGAAGGACTCCCACTGGCAGCAGAACTTCTCCACCGAGCCGCAGATCAGCAGTGCAATGCTGGCCAGGATCGCCCCCAGGATGGTGATCGCCATCACGATCTCCATCGCCATGGTAAACTTCAGCAGTCTTGTCCTTACTTTTGTTCTCATACGGCCCTCCCGCAGCACGATTTTATGTAAGACCAGTATATGGGATAGCCATCTGGTCCGTCAATCATTTCCCCATCTTTTTTACAGTAAAAAGGACGGGCGGAGAGGTGGGAGATGACTCCCCCTCTCCGCCCGCTTCCGGATCTATTTTCCGTGGATCACCGCTGCGTACAGTGTGTTCTTCATCAGCATGGCCCGGGTCAGCGGCCCAACGCCCCCCGGAACCGGGGTGATGTACGACGCCCGTCCGGCCGCCTCCTCAAATACCACGTCGCCGCACAGGGTCCCGTCCGCCCGGCGGTTCACTGCCACATCCACCACCACGGCCCCCTCCTTCACCATGTCTCCAGTGATGAGGCCGGCCTGTCCGGCGGCGGAGATCAGGATGTCCGCCCGGCTGCACTCCTTTTTCAGGTACTCCGTCTTGGTGTGGCAGATGGTGACCGTGGCGTTCTCCCGCAGCATCAGCATAGCCAGCGGCTTGCCCACGATATTGGAGCGCCCCACGATCACGCAGCTTTTCCCCGACAGCTCCACGCCGTATTCCGCGAGCAGACGCATCACGCTGGCCGGGGTGCAGGGATAAAAGCCCTTCTCCCCGATCATCAGCTCCCCCACGTTGAAGGGGTGGAAGCAGTCCACATCCTTGTCGGGCCTGACCACAGACAGGACCGCCCGCTCATTCAAATGGGCCGGCAGGGGCAGCTGGATCAGGATGCCGTCGATGTCGCTGCGTCCGTTCAGCGTTTCAATGAGCAGCATCAGCTCCTCCTGTCCTGTCTCCGCCGGCAGGATGTATTCCTCACTGTATATCCCGCACTGGGCACAGTCCCGCTTCTTTCCATCCGCGTAGACCTGGCTGGCGGGGTCGTCCCCTACCAGGATCACGGCCAGGCCGGGGCGGCGCTCCATCCGCGCCGCCGCCGCCCGGACCTCCTCCTTCACCTTTTTTGCCAGTGCCTTTCCGTCCATGATGACCGCCGACACAAATCAGTCCTCCTTTTTCTCCGGTCCGCCCGGGCCCTCTCCAGCGTCCGCCCTGTGGGCGGCCAGCCGGTTCACATAAAGCTCAGACGGATCGTGCCGACGGAACTTCAGCTCATAGATCAATACAACAGCCGCCACGGCGGCAGAGACGATGGCCAGCACCTGGGAGGTGCGGATGGGGGCGCCGAACAGCTCCAGTCCGAAGAAATACAGGCTGTCCGTCCGCAGGCCCTCGATCCAGAACCGGCCCAGGCCGTACCACAGCACATAGCTCCAGAACACCTGGCCATCAAATTTCTTCCAGTGCTTTCCGATCCAGTAGATCAGAAAGATGCCCACAAAATTCCACAGGGACTCGTAGAAAAACGTAGGGTGCACCCCCAGGGTGCCGTCCAGGATGGCCTGATAGCCGTCCGCGTCCACCAGTCCCTGGGACAGCAGGGAGCTGGCGATGCTCTCCGAACACATCCGCCAGGGAAGTCCGGTGACGCCGCCGTAGGCCTCCACATTCATAAAGTTTCCCCACCGGCCGATGCACTGGCCGATCAGAAGGCCGTGGACCCCCAGGTCCGCAAAGGAGAAGAAGCTGATCTTCCGGATACGGCAGAACACGATCAAGGTCAGGGCGGCGGCAATGATGCCGCCGTAGATGGCCAGGCCGCCGTCCGTGATGCGGAAGATGGCCCCCCAGTTCAGGGAACCGTCCGCCTCCCGGTACAGGTCCAGATAGAAGAGTACGTAATAGACCCGCAGCCCCACCACGGAGAGGGGCACCGCGAAGATCAGCAGGTCCATGATCTGGTCGCTGTTCACGCCGAATCTGGGCGCCCACCGGCAGCACAGCAGGACGGCCAGCAGAAATCCGCAGCCGATGATGACCCCGTACCAGTACACCGGGTGGCCAAACAACGAGAAGGCCACCCGGTCAAGGTGGAACTCCAGCCCCAGTCCGGGAAATGTCACGATGTTGGTCATTCCACCGCTTCCTCTCTGGGCCGGACCACGGACAGGGCGGTGCGCTCCGGCGTGACCCAGCGGGCGATCATGGCCTGGGCGTCCTCCCTGGTCAGGCTGTCGTACACCTCCGGGAAGCGCAGGAAATCGCAGCCCTGGAAAAACGACTGGGCCTGACTGATGCAGATGTGCTCAAAGGAGTTCAGCGCCCGCACCCGGTTTCCGTAGGAGGATTTTTTCAGCCGCTCCCACAGCTCGGGGTCGATCCCCTCCCGTGCGATCCGCTCCGCCTCGGCGGCCACCGCCGCCCGCACTCCCTCCGGGTCCTTGCTCTCCCCCCCGGCACACAGGAAAGCGCAGCCGGGGTAGCTCTCATACCCGTAGGAGAAATTCCGGTTGACCAGCCCCTCCCGGTAGAGTCTGGCATACAGCGGGCCGGAGTTGCCCAGAAGTGCCTCACAGGCCAGCTCGCCCAGCAGCTGCTGGCGCAGGGCCCCCTCTCCCTCCGGGGCCGCCTCCCCCTTGAATCCCAGCTGGAACAGGGGGACCGAGACCTCCATCTCCCGCTGGATCATGGGCTGGCACACCTCCGCGGGCTCCTGGGCGCCGTAGTCCCCCCGGGCAACCGGTGCTCCAGGCCGCTCCGGCAGGATCTCCCGGGCCGCCTGGCAGATCTTCTCCGGGTCCACGTCCCCTGCCACGCACAGCACCATATTGGAGGGGTCGTAGAATGCCTTGTGGCAGGCGTAGAGGGTCTCAGCGGTGATGTGGGAGATGGACTCCGCCGAGCCCGCCACCGACACCCGCACCGGGTGCTTCTCGTAGAGGGCCTGCATCAGATCCATAAAGACCACCCAGTCCGGGTCGTCCTCGATCATGCCGATCTCCTGACCGATGATCCCCTGCTCCTTGTCCACGCTCTCCTTGGTGAAATAGGGAATGGAGACGAAGGAGAGCAGGATGCGCAGGTTCTCCTCGAATTTCTCTGTGCTCTCGAAATAGTAGCCTGTGATGGCGTTGCTGGTGAAGGCATTGGGGGAGGCGCCGTTGGCCGCCAGCTCCTGGAGGGCGTTGCCCTCCTTGGTGTCGAACATCTTGTGCTCCAGATAGTGGGCCACCCCCGCCGGAGTGTCCATATCCTGGCCATCCAGCTTGAACTTCATATCCATGCCTCCGTAATTGGTGGCAAAAAAGGCGTAGCTCTTCTGAAAGCCGGGCTTGGGCACCACAAAGATATGCAGTCCGTTGTCCAGCACCTGGTGGTACATCTGCTCCCCCACCCGGGGAAATTCCAGTTTCTCCATGGTTCAGCCCTCCGTTCCCTTCAGGAAGTAAATGGTGTCCAGTTCCAGCTTCTGAGCCGCCTGGGCCACCTGCTCCCGGGTGACCTGCTCCAGCTGGGCCACCAGCTCCTCGATGCCGGTCTCCAGACCGGCGGCCGTCTGGCCCAGCCAGAAGTCCTCCTGCCGGTCCTGGACATCCAGGGTGGCCAGGTGGGCGCCGATCATGGTGCGGCGGGTCCCCTCCAGCTCCCAGTCCTCCATGTTCCCCTGCCGGATCTCCTCCAGCTGATGGAGGATCTCGTCCCTGGCCTGCTGGAACTTGTCAAATTCGATCCCGGAGGAGACCAGGATCAGCCCCTTCATCTTCTCCAGGGTGGAGCTGGCGTAGTAGCACAGAGACAGCTTCTCCCGCACGTTCATAAAGAGCTTGGACAGGGTAGTGCCGCCGAATACGGCGTTGCACATGGCCATGGCGGGGTATTCCTCCTCCCAGCAGGTGACGCCGCCGGTGCGGAAGCCCATGGCCAGCTTGCCCTGGGTCACGTCCATGGACTCCTCCACCATGCTGGGCTCCGGTCCGGCGTGGAGCCGGACCTCGCAGTCCGGGCAGATCCGCCCCTCATTCACGGGGAGGGCGGACAGCGCCTCCTTCAGGGCGCGGGCCACCCGCTCCTCCTCCGCGGAACCGCAGTAGTACAGCTCGATCTGGGCGGTGGAGAGCAGCTGCTGATACCGCTCCCACAGAGAGCCCGGCGTGACGGCCGCGGCATGCTCCACATCCCCCAGCTTGTCCACCCCGAAGGCCTCCTCCCCGCACATCAGCTGTCCCAGGCGCAGGGTGGCGTAGGAGCGCTTGTCGTTGATCTGGCCCCGGATGCGGTCCACCAGATTGGCCCGTTCCCCGGACACATATTCCTCCGCAAAAATGCCGTCCTGAAGGCGGGGGCGGAGCAGCAGCTCCCCCAGCAGCCCCGCCGCGGGCTCCAGGATGGGCTCGCCCCCGGGCGCAAAGGCATCATCCAGAAAGCTGGCCACAAAGCCCAGGCACTGGGTCTCCCCCTTTTTCCGCACGATGGGCTCGATGGCGCCTCCGTACAGCTCGTCCAGGGCGGCGGAGAGGGACTCCATATCCGGGTGCTCCCGGGTCCCCCGGCGCAGCACCGGGAAGAGCAGGGCATTGGCCGCCGCCCGCTCCCGCTCCAGGGGGACCAGCATGGTCAGGCTGAGATAGCTGCTTTTGAATTTGTCGGTGTGGACTGTCCGCAGCCACACCCCGGGAAAGAGCTCCCGGCGCGTTACTTGAGTCATAGATCAGATTCCTTTCTCTGCACGAAAGGGGGCGTCCCCCTTTTCCTGTGGCCTTTCAGAAGGGAATTTCCTTCCTGGAAGCAGAACAGAGTTATCATACCACATCTTTCGCGGAAAAGCAAAGCTTTCCATTCCCGGGTACCGCTGTCACTTCCAGCCGGTGGTCCCCTGTCAGTTCCCGGAGGGGGACGCCGTCCCGGATCTCCCGGCCGTCCAGCCGGACGGAGAGCTCTCTCCCCCGGCTCACCTGGATGCTCAGCCGCCCCCGGTCCAGTTCCCACTCCCCGGTCCAGCCCGGCCAGTCCTCCGGCAGGTGGGGCTCCACAAACAAGCGGCCTTCCCGGACCTTCAGGCCCAGCAGCTCCTCCACCGCGGTGCGGTAGTACCACCCCGCCGCCCCGGTGTACCAGCTCCAGCCGCCCCGGCCCAGGTGCCCCGGGGCCGCATAGACATCGGCGGCCAGCACATAGGGCTCCGCCTGATAGATCTGCGTCCGGCGGCGCTCCGGCAGGAGGGCCCGCAGCAGCTCCAGCCCATCCTCCGTCCGGCCCAGGCGGAGGCAGGCCAGAGCCAGCCACACAGCCCCATGGGTGTACTGTCCCCCGTTCTCCCGCACGCCGGGCAGATAGCCCTTGATATAGCCTGGGTCCGGGCCCCTGTCCTGGAAGGGCGGATCGAACAGCTTCACTACCCCGGCCTGGGGCAGATAGAGCCGCTCCAGCGCGGCAGACACTGCCTGGCAGGCCCGCTCCCGGTCCGAGTCCTCCACCAGCGCGGCGAAGGACTGGGCAATGGAGTCGATCTCGCAGCTCTCCGCCCCCCGGGTCCCCAGGGGGGCCCCGCTGTCAAAATAGCCCCGGCGGTACCAGTTCCCGTCCCAAGCCGCCTCCGCGGCCTTCCGGTATCCCTCCGCCCGGCCCAGCAGCTCCTCCGCCAGCTGCGGCTCCTCCATATGCCGGCACACCGGCGCGAACTTCCGAAGCACCAGGGCGAGGAACCAGGTCAGCCACACAGACTCCCCCCGGCCTCCCGCCCCCACGCGGTTCATGCCGTCGTTCCAGTCTCCGCCTCCTATCAGGGCCAGGCCGTGGCTGCCCGCACCGCGCTCCATGGCGCACCGGATGGCCGCCAGGGCATGGCGGTAGACCGTGTCCTCTCGCTCCGAACACCGGGGCGTCTCATACCGCTCCCGCTCCCCCTCCCGCAGGGGCGGGGATTCCAGATAGCAGGTCTTCTCCCCGCACACGGACCAGTCCCCCGTCACCTCCAGATATTCCGCCAGCACATAAGGCAGCCACAGCAGGTCGTCGGTGATCCTGGTCCGGACCCCCGCCCCATGGGGCGGATGCCACCAGTGCTGCACGTCTCCCTCCGGAAATTGGCGGGAGGAGGCCAGCACCAGCTGTTCCCGGGCCCGCTCCGGCACAGTGAGCAGCAGGGCCCGCACGTCTTGGAGCTGGTCCCGGAAGCCGTAGGCTCCGCCATTCTGATACTGAGACGTGCGGGCCATCAGCCGGCAGGCCAGCACCTGATAGAGCGCCCAGCCGTTGAGATACCGGTCCAGCGCCGGCTCCGGGGTGGAGAAGCGCAGGGCGGACACCTTTTTCCGCCAGTCCAGCACGACCTGCTCCCCCTCTGCCTCCGCCCGTTCCGGCGGGAGGGCGTCCCAGCGGTGGACCAGCCCGCCCCGTTCCCCCGGCGCGCTCACCAGGATGGCCGGCAGTCCCTCTGCCACCGGGCAGGCGGACGCCTCTCCATCTCTCCTTTGGATGGACAGCGTCCCAGCACCTCCGGAGAGCGCGAAACGGAGCACCCGCTCCGGCCGGTCCGGGGGCACATGTCCCTCCGTCACCAGCAGGGTCTCCCCAAACCGCTTCTCCCAGCGGGCAAAGCCGGGGCCGTAGGTCACTGTACAGGGCAGGCCATCCCCGTCCGCGAAGACGGAGGCGCAGATGCCCCCTGTCTCCAGCAGCAGCCGCTCCTCCCCGCCCACGGCCAGCGGGTCGTTTTTCCAGCGGGTGAGGCGGCCCTCGTGGGCATTCTCCCTCCAGAGCAGGCCGTTGCCTGTCTCGTCGGTCAGCCATCCGAAGCTCTCTCCGCACAGGATCTGACTCCAGCCCACAGGGGGCAGGCGCTCCCCGGCGCGGATGACCACGCTGCCCGCCTGGTCAAAGTGCCAGGGGGCGGGCTCCGGGCGGACCGACACCGCCGGCGGAGGCGTCCAGTGCTCCGGCTCTTCCTCCATCAGTTCCAGGGGCAGGCGGGCGGAGGCCCAGGCCAGCACGGTGGGAAATCCCTCCCCGTGGTCCACCAGGTGGACCCCGCCCCGGGCTCCAAGGGCGGATTCCGCCCCCAGCGCCCGCAGCGCCTCCCTGACCGCAGTAAGCAGGGGACGGCGGTAGTCGCCCCCCTCCTCCGCCAGAAACACCAAGTCAAACGGCCAGCCGGCCCGGGTGAGGAACCGATGCTGGGCACACCACAGCCCGATTTTATCCTCTCCCACTCCTCCCTCCAGCGGCGCAGCCGCGATGGGCAGATCCCCGGAGATCCCGAACTGCCACAGCTCACACTGGGGCGGACGCCCCTCCGCTCCGGGCCGGACGGAGGCCAGATGGCGCAGCAAAGCAAAGGCCCCCAGGGCCTGGACCTGGTCCAGCCCCAGCCGCTGGGCAATGGGGGCCAGCATCCCGCCCGGCTCCTCCCGCCCCTCCAGCAGCCGCTGGGCGGTGTCGGCGGCGGCATCCAGCCGGTCCGAGACCCCCAATGCCAGGCGCAGGGCGCAGCTCTCCCCCGGCCGCAGGCGCACCGGCAGGCGCACCATCAGGCACGGGTCCAGCACCGCTCCCGTCTCCCCCTTCAGGGGCCCGGGCCCCCCGCCAGCCAGTGCCCGCAGGCCGCCCCGCCCCAGGGCCGCCTGCCGTGAGGTGGTGAATGTGCTCCCCTCCCCGTCCCACAGGGCCGCCAGCACCGGGTGCTCCTCCGCTCCCCTGGGGCGGCGGCGGAAGGAGACGCCGCCGGGGATGGCGCGGCTCTCCACAAACAGCTTGGAGAAGGCGGGGTGGGCCAGGTGATCCCGCTCCCCGCACAGCACGGGTTCCAGATAACACAGAAGCTCTCCCTCCAGCACGCCCTCTCCGTCCCAGTGCAGCTCCGCCCGGCGCAGCTCCCCGCTGCCCAGCCGGGCCAGGGCGAGGCCGGTGCGGGCGGTCAGGCCGCCCCGCTGACAGGTCCAGACGGCCCCGCCGTCATAGAACTCCCAGCTGTACCGGCAGTCTCCGCGGTACAGGGGGGCGGCGGTCAGGCCGATCACCCCCTCCGCCCCGGAGAAGAACCAGGACACCCCGGCAGGGGCCTGGTACTCCCCCGGCTCCGCCAGGGTGATGACATCCCGCCCCAGGCTGGAGCGGGTCTGTCCGTTATCGGCGGCAAAGACGCAGTATCCCCCCTCGGACACCAGGTGGCACCGTGGTGAGAGACGACCCGCCCCCTCCCCGGTCCGCAGCAGATCGGGCCCCTGGCGGCGGCGGGGGCGCTCCGGCGCCGCCCCGTCCCGGCGGCGCATGACAGGCGCTCCCACCGGGACCCGCTCCTGGAGCAGCTCCCGGTAGGCGGCCATGGTCCGGTCGGACAGGAAGCGCCGCTGCATCACGTCCTCCGTCAGGGCGTTGTCGATGGCCACCAGGCTCATGCCCAGGTGGTGGGCCATATAGGATCGGACGATCTCAAAGCTGCTGCCCCCTGACAGGCGGGAGGGGGTGAAGTCGGCCGCCTCATAGAGGCCGAACCGCCCCTCCAGCCCCAGGGCGCACAGCCGGCGCAGGTTGCGCACCGCGCTTTTGGGGGCCATGGGGAGGGCGAGGAAGGAGGCGTAGGGCGCCACCACCAGCTCCTGGTCCAGCCCCCGCTTCAGACCCAGGGCCTGAACGCCGTGGGCCTTGTACTGATAAGTCATCCCCGGGTCAAAGGCGAAAAATCCCGATTCCGAGATCCCCCAGGGGGTGTGGGTCCTGGCCCCCCGGCGCTTCTGGGCATAGACGCAGAAGGCCAGCGACTCGTACATCAAGGAATTCTCCTCACAGGGCAGCAGCAGATTGGGCATGAAATATTCAAACATGGTCCCGGTCCAGGAGGCCATGCCGCTGTAATCGTTGTCCCCCAGCAGCATCCGGCTCAGCCGGCGCCAGTGCCGGGGCGGGACCTCTCCCCGGGCCACGGTCACATAGCTGGTCTGCCGGGCCTCGCTGGCCATCAGGTCATAGTGGCCGGGGGTGGGACGGTCCCGCTCCGCCTCCCAGCCGATGAAAAACAGCCTGCCGTCGGGGTCGTACAGGGGGCGGAATTCCATGGCGCCGGACAGCGCCCGGGCCCGGGCGGCCAGCTCCCCCTCTCCCCACTCCTCCAGTCCCGCCGCCAGGGCGATCAGACTGCCGCACAGGTTCCCGCTGTCCACGGTGGAGATATACCGGGGGGCCATGGGCCTGGCAGAGACGGTGTCATACCAGTTGTAGAGGTGGCCCCGCCACTTCTCCAGCCCCTCCACGGTGTTCAGGACATGGCGGATCAGCCCCGCCCCCTGGTCCTGGGGCAGCAGGTCCAGATCCACCGCCGCCATCACGGAGAGCAGGGCCAGCCCGATATTGGTGGGGGAGGTCCGGCGGGCCAGCCCCGCCGCCGGCTTCTCCTGCCAGTTGTCCGGCGGGAGCCAGTGGTCCTCCTCCCGGAGGAAGCTGGCAAAGTAGCGCCAGATCAGGGTGGCCTGGTGAAGCAGGAAGGCCCGGTCCCCCGGGGCCAATCCCGCCCGCTTTCCACTGGGCCGGCTGATCCACCAGGCGGCGGCGGGAGCCGCCATCCACAGCAGCCCCGCCAGGCTGCCGATCCGCAGCTCCGCCAGCAGAAAGGTGGCCAGCCCTACGGCGGGGGAAAACCACTCCCGCCGGTAATAGGACCACAGACCGTTGCCGCCGCCTCGCTCCGACTGGTCTGCCGTCACCCAGGCCAGCAGGTCCCGGCCTGTCACCCCCATCCGCCACAGCGCGGTGCACACGGCGCAGGCGGACACCCAGGCGTGGTAGGGCAGGAACAGCAGCTGGAGGGCGGTCTGGAGCAGGGCTCCGGGCAGGCCGGCCACCACCGTGGAGTGGTAGCGTCCCCGGGCCCGCCCGCCCCGCCGGGCGGCCAGGTCCATCCCGGACAGGAGCAGATTGGAGGCGGCAGAGAGGATAGCGGCGCCGCCAGCGGCAGCCAGAGCTGCCCCGCTCCCGCAGATCCCCAGCACCAGGGCTGCCAGGGTAAAGATGGGGGAGAGAGAGCGGCGCAGGTTGTCCAGCAGCTTCCACCGTGCCAGCGGGGGCAGGGGATTTTTCTCACGCCCTCCCCTGCCGTCCGGCACCCGGGGGAACAGCCACGGCAGCAGCTGCCAGTCCCCCCTGATCCAGCGGTTCAGGCGGGCGTAGTAGGAACGCACCTGATAGGGAAATCCGTCTGTGAGCTCCACCTCCCCCAGCAGTCCGGCCCGGAGGTAGGAGCCCTCCAGCAGGTCATGGGACAGTACCCGCCCCTCCGGCACCCGGCGGTCCAGACAGGCATAGAAGGCGTCCACCTGGAAGATGCCCTTTCCCGTATAGGTCCCCTGGTCAAACAGGTCGTGGTACACGTCACTGGCCGCGCTGCCATAGGGGTCCACTCCCCCAGCCCAGCAAACACCCGGGAGAACAGGGAGCGGTTGGCGGCGGCCAGCTCCACCGCCACTCTGGGCTGGAGCAGGGCGTACCCCTCCGTGACCACCCGGCGCTCCCGGTCCACCTCCGGCTGATTCAGGGGATGGAGCATTGCCCCCACCAGCTCCCGGGCCGCGCCCACGTTCAGGCTGGTATCGCTGTCCAGAGTGATGACATAGCGGGTGTCCGCCAGGGCCCCCCGGTCTCCGGAGAGCACCTCCAGCCCGCTGGGGCGGTCCTTCAACAGCCGCACCAGCTCCACCAGCGCGCCCCGCTTCCGTTCCCAGCCCATCCAGCGCCCATCCCGGGCACTGTAACGGGGTTCCCGGAAAAAGAGGTAGAAGCCGCCCCCGTACTTCCGGTTCAGGCGGTCCACCTCCTTCCGGGCCTCCCGGACCCAGCTCCGCCCCTCCGCCCCCATGGGGGCATCCCGGTCGGGCAGATCGGCCAGCATCCCCAGCCGCAGCTCTCCGCCGCTGTCCCGGTTGGCCAGATGGTAGCGCTCCAGCTTTTCTGCCAGCTCACGGCCGCTCTCCTTTCCGGTCAGCAGGGCCGCGATGACGCAGAGGGTCCTCCCCTCCGGCGGGATGCCGGACTCCAGCGCCATGCGGTGGACCGGGCGCGGGGGCACCAGACGGACCAGAAGAAAGTCCGCGCTGTTTTTCACCAGATCGGACAGGGGGAAAAAGAGCAGCAGCCCCCCCACCCAGCTGTCCAGCAGCAGAGCCAGAGCGGCGGAGAGCAGGGCGGCAGAGAGCAGGACCAGCGGGCCGTAGCACGCCCCGGACCGTGTCCTTTTCTCCGCCCCCAGCGGGCGGCGGAAGAGGAACCAGCCCACGTGGCGCTCCGCCCCCGCCCCCTGCCGGGACAGCTCCAGGACCCGCCGGGCCGTCTCCTCCTCCCCCATGCCGCTCTTTCTCGCCAGACGGCACACCTGTCCCCGGTATCTCCGGCGTGTGGCGTCCTCCATGGCGCCATAACACCCCGCCGGGTCCTGGCGCAGGACAGCCTCCACCCGGCTCTCCGACTCCAGCAGCGCCCCCCAGTCCCCATCGGACAGGGCCCGCAGCCCGGCAAAGACGGACTCAAAGGGGGCGGGCCCTGTCTGCTCCTCCCGCAGCGCCGCCAGGTCCCCGCACAGACCACGCAGCTGACACAGCAGCGCCCAGGTCAGGGCGGGGACCAGCAGGGACAGCTCCCGTTCGGTGAGGGGCAGTACGGACTGGAACGCGGAGAGAAAGACCGTCAGGCGGCGGCGGTCCAGGTCGGGGACCGCCCAAAGCGCCGTCCGGGCGGCACACTGGAGGACAGACTGGCCGTTCCGGCAGCGCCGCAGGGGCCTGCCCCTGCGGAAGGCCCGCTCCGCCATCCGCCCCTCCCGCGCCGCCAGATAGGCGTTGTCCAGCAGCCACTCCACCGCTCCCGGCGTGCGCCCGCTCTCCTCGGCCCAGCGGGCCAGCTCCTGCCGGGCGCGCTCCACCTCAGCCAGCGCGCGCCGCATCTCCCGGGCCACAGTCCCCGGGCGGACCGCTCCCTCCAGCTCCAGTGCCCGGGCGGCGTTGGCCCCGTATCGGGACAGATGGGGTTCATCCATGGGAACATGGGCGGTGTTCGAAGCAGACATGGCGGCTCCTCCTGAATCATCATACCGTTTTTGGGGCGATCATTATGGATTTTGCCCCGGTGCCGTGGGAATATACCCCCGCCAAGTGTACAGATTTTTCACTTGACAAGGGGGCTCTGTTATGGTATGATTCCGAATGTAAAGTTTTTGAGCTTTACGACATCTCAACAGGAGGTGGAACAGTTTGAAAAGTCAGGCCTATCGCATGGCCCTGCTGTACGATTTTTACGGCGACGTGCTCACCGAGCGGCAGAAGGAGTTTTACGACCTCTACTATAACGAGGATCTTTCACTCTCCGAGATCGCGGAGAACAGCGGCATCACCCGCCAGGGCGTCCGGGACGTGATCGTCCGGGCCGAGGCCATCCTCACCGATCTGGAGGATAAGACCGGCCTGATCAAGCGGTTCCACGCCATGCACAAGCAGCTCCAGCAGATCGCTGAGGACGCGGAAAAGATCCTGGAGCGCAACGGCAGCTATGACGACCCAGACATCGAGGCGGCGGCCCGGGAGATCCGGGAGCTGGCCCAGGTGCTTCAAAAGGAGTAACCATGGCGTTTGAAGGACTTTCTGAAAAGCTCTCCGCCGCATTCAAAAAGCTGCGGGGCAAGGGCCGTCTCTCCGAGGCCGACGTCAAGGAGGCTATGCGGGAGATCCGCCTGGCCCTGCTGGAGGCGGACGTCAGCTACAAGGTGGTCAAGCAGTTCATCGCTCAGGTGACCGAGCGGGCCGTGGGCTCCGACGTGCTGGAGGCCCTCTCCCCCGCCCAGACGATCATCAAGATCGTCAACGAGGAGCTTACCGCCCTGATGGGCGGCACCAGCACCAAGCTGGAGATCTCCTCCAAGCCCCCCACGGTGGTGATGCTGGTGGGCCTTCAGGGTGCGGGCAAGACCACAAACGGCGCCAAGCTGGCCGGCCTGATGAAGCGTCAGAACGGCAAGCGGCCCCTGCTGGCCGCCTGCGATATCTACCGCCCCGCCGCCATCAAGCAGCTGGAGGTGGTGGGCGGACAGCTGGACATCCCGGTGTTCCAGATGGGTCAGACCGACCCGGTGGACATCGCCAGAGCCGCCATCGAGCACGCCAGGCAGCACGGCAACGACATGGTGTTCCTGGACACCGCCGGCCGGCTCCATGTGGACGAGGAGCTGATGGACGAGCTCAAGCGCATCAAGGCCGCCGTGGAGCCCACGGAGATCCTGCTGGTGGTGGACGCCATGATCGGCCAGGACGCAGTGAACGCGGCCAAGGCCTTTGACGACGCACTGGACATCGACGGCGTCATGCTCACCAAGCTGGACGGAGACGCCCGGGGCGGCGCGGCCCTCTCCATTAAGGCAGTCACCGGCAAGCCCATCAAGTTCGTGGGTGTGGGGGAAAAGCTGGACCAGATCGAGGTCTTCCACCCTGACCGGATGGCCAGCCGTATCCTGGGCATGGGCGACATGCTCTCCCTCATCGAGAAGGCGGAGCAGAACTTCGACAGGCAGAAGGCCCTGGAGTTCCAGGAGAAGCTGCGGAAAAACAAATTCACGCTGACCGATTTCTATGAGCAGATGGCTCAGCTGAAGAATATGGGCTCCCTGTCCGAGATCGCCGGGATGCTCCCCGGCGTCAAGGCCTCCGATCTGGAGGGGGCCTCCATGGACGAGTCCCTGCTGGGGCGGATGGAGGCCATCATCCTTTCCATGACCCCCTATGAGCGGGAAAATCCCAATGTGCTCAACTCCAGCCGCAAGCGGCGCATCGCCGCCGGGTCCGGCACCCAGGTGGTGGACATCAACCGGCTGCTGAAGCAGTTCGAGATGATGCAGGCCATGACCAAGCAGTTCGCCGGCGGCAAGATGCCCAAGTCCATGCGCCGCCTGATGGGCAAAAAGGGCGGCAAGGGCATGCTGGGCGGCAAGATGCCCGGCCTCCCCTTCTGACTCCCCGACGGCGGAAAGGAGCACGGACCATGAAAAAGTGGACCTTTTTCGATCAGATGCTTGCCAGCTTCCTGGTCATCGTTATCTCGTCCATCCTGTCAGCCCTGCTCCATCTCCCCATTGTGGGCCGTCTGGCCTTTCTTCTGGTGGGGGCCGGCTTCGTTCTCCACCCAGTGGTCCCGGTAAGCATCTCCATCCAATGGGGAGCGCGGGCCCTATGGTTCCCCCGCCTGCTGGGGGCATCCTTTCTCCTGTTCGGGCTGCTGGCCCAATTTTGAACGCTGGCAAACACTTCGGTGTTTTCCATATACGCAAGAAATTTTTGGAGGTGAATATAAATGGTTAAAATCAGACTGCGCCGCATGGGCGCGAAGAAGGCTCCCTTCTACCGTATCGTGGTGGCGGATTCCCGCTATCCCCGTGACGGCCGTTTCATCGAGGAGATCGGCACCTACAACCCTCTGACCACCCCCGCCGAGCTGAAGGTGGACGCCGAGCGGGCTCAGGCCTGGATCAAGACCGGTGCTCAGCCCACCGACACCGTCCGCTCCCTTCTGAAAAAGGCCGGCGCGCTGTAAGGCTGGAGGTCTGTCAGGCAAATGAAAGAGCTTTTGACCTATGTCGCCCAGAATCTGGTGGACCACCCCGATCAGGTGTCTGTCACCCAGCATGAGAGCGACGGCGAGACCGTGCTGGAGCTCCGTGTGGCTCCGGAGGATATGGGGAAGGTGATCGGCCGTCAGGGCCGCATCGCCAAGGAAATCCGCACCCTGATCCGCTCCGTGGCCCAGCGCACCGGTCAGCGTGTCTCCGTCGAGATCGTCGACTAGACAGTTATGGCGCAGGGAGATCCTGCGCCATTGTCTTACCCCGGAGGAAAGGAGAATCCCCATGAAAGAACAGTATCTGGAGGTCGGAAAGATCACCAACGTCCACGGCATTATGGGCGAGGTGCGGGTACAGCCCTGGGCGGACTCCCCGGACTTTCTCTGCCAGTTCAAGACCCTCTATGTGGACAGCTCCCACTGGCCCATCCAGGTGGAGCGGGCCCGGGTCCACAAAAACATGGTCATCCTGAAGCTGCAGGGCGTCACCGATGTCAACAGTGCTCTGGCCATGCGCAACGCCGTGCTGTACATCGACCGGAAGGATGTCCAGCTCCCGGAGGGCAGCTTTTTCCTGGCTGACCTGATGGGAATGGAGGTCCGGGACGCCGCCAGCGGCGCGGTGCTGGGACAGATCGCGGACATCCTCACCCTGCCCGCCAACAATGTGTATGTAGTCCGCGGCGGCGCCCGGGAGCTGATGATCCCCGCGGTGGACCAGTTCATCGCGGAGGTCAACGTGGACGAGGGATACCTCCGGGTCAACATGATGGAGGGCCTGTGATGCGCCGCACCGTCCTCTACATCTCCATGAGCCTGGACGGCTGCCTGGCCCGCCCGGACGGGGATGTCTCCTGGCTGGCCGGCCAGGACCCTGATGACCCGGACCCGGGGACCTACCCCGCCTTTCTCTCCACAGTGGACACCGTGGTCATGGGCTGGACCACCTACCACCAGGTGGTCACCCAGCTCTCTCCCGGCAGCTGGCCCTACCGGGGATTGGACTGCTATGTGCTCACCCACCGCCCCCTCCCTCCCCAGACGGAGAAGATCCAGGCTTTCAGCGGTCCGGCCCACCAGTTGGTGGAACAGCTGAAGCGGGAGCCCGCCGGGCGGGACATCTGGATCTGCGGCGGCGCCGACACGGCCGCCCAGCTGATCCGGAAAAACGCCATCGACCGATATGTGGTCTCTGTGATCCCCGTGATCCTGGGGGAGGGCATCCCCCTCTTTTCCCGCGGGCTGCCCCAGCAGGACCTGCGTCTGGTCTCCGCCGCCCACAGCAACGGGATCGCCGAGCTGACCTATGAACCCCGCTGACCCGCCGCTAGCCCCGCCTGTATGAAACGCAGGCGGGGTTTTCCGTTTCCTGCACAGGGGCGGGGAGCCGCCCCGCCCCTGATCGGACTCAGCGGAGTGTTGATTGGACCGGCAGGGGACACCCCCCTCATCCGTCACGGCGTCCGCCGTGACACCTTCCCCACCCAGGGGGGAAGGCTTTGAGGGCGGCTCCGGGGGCTGCCCCTGCGAGATATCTTCAGCTTTTGCGCAGGGGCGCACATCGTGCGCCCGCCGTCCGGCTCGATGGGGGCATCAGGCCCTGTCCGCTCCCGCGGAGTCGCTCTCTTTCCCGGCCGGGAATTGACCCTGGCCGGCCCCGGTGCTATAATAAACCATCACACATGCAGGGGGACTTGCCCCCGGAACAGGAGATACCTATGGGAATGAAGACCAGCGCCGTCTGGGCAGACGGCACCTTTGAGAGCAACACCGCCCCCCTGATGGGGCCTTTGGAGGACTGCGCCCGCCGGGCGGCGGAACTGGGCTATGACGCCCTCTCCCTGACGGTCAACCGCCCCGGCGAGCTGGATGCCGCCTATGTCCGCCGCGTGCTGGGAGAGTACGGCCTGACCGCATCGGGACTGGCTACGGGACGGATCTACACCGTAGACGGCCTGGGCCTGGGCCTGGCGGACCAGGAGCGGCGCCAGGCCGCGGTGGACCGGATGCTGTCCCACGCGGAGCTGTGTGCCCAGCTGGGGGGCGCCAAGCTGATCGTAGGCGCCATCCGGGGCTGGACCCGGGATGCCGGCGGCCGCGAGGCCTATGAGCCTCTGTTCCGCTCCAGCATGGAGTCCATCCTGGCCCGCGCGGAACAGCTGGGCATCCAGGTGGCCTTCGAGGCCATCAGCCGCATCGACTCCGACGCCTACTGCTCCCTGTCCGAGACCGCGGAGTTCATCCGCTCCTTCCGCTCCCCTGCCCTCCGGCTCCAGGTGGACTCCATCCATCTCCACACCAACGGGGAGACGGATTTCTACCAAGGGCTGCTGAAGGCGGGCGACCTCATCGGACAGGTGGACATCTCCGATGTGGACCGCATGGCCCCAGACGGCAGGCACTTTGATTTTCCGCTGTTGATCCAGGCCCTGAAGGAGACCGGATTCCAGGACTATCTGGTCTTTGAGTTCCGTGCCAATCCCCCTGCCGACGCGGCCAAGGCCGGGCTGGACTACATCCGCGCTCTGCTGTGAACGGGCCCAGTTTGTTCCGCTGCCCCCTGTGCGGCAGCCCTCTGACGCAGAAGGAGAGGGGCTGCATCTGTCCCGCCCGCCACAGCTTTGATCGGGCGGCGGCGGGTTACGTCCACCTCCTGCCCCCCAACCGGATGCACTCCAAGGCGCCGGGGGACGACCGGGAGATGGTGGCCGCCCGGGCCGCTTTTCTGGAGCGCGGCTACTACGCCCCGCTGCGCCAGGCCCTGGAGGAACTGGTCCTGGAGGCTTCCGCCCACCTGGAGGGCCCCGTCCTGCTGGACAGCGGCTGTGGGGAGGGCTACTACACAGCGGGGATGTTCCGGGCGCTGGAGCGGGCCGGACACCGGCCCCGGGCAGCGGGGATCGATATCTCCAAATACGCCCTGCGCCGGGCCGCCAAGCGGCTTCCGGAGGGGGAATTCGCAGTGGCCTCCGCCTACCGCCTGCCCCTGGCGGACGCCTCGGCGGACCTGCTGACCAATGTGTTCTCCCCCCTGTCCGCGGAGGAGTTCGCCAGGGTCCTGCGGCCGGGCGGCACCTTCCTCTATGTGGTCCCCTCCGCCCGGCACCTCTGGGAGATGAAGCAGGTCCTCTATTCCCAGCCCTACGAAAACCCCGTCAAGGAAACCCCCTATACAGGCTTTTCCTATCAGCGCATCGTCCCGGTGCGGTATGAGATCACTCTGGACTGCCCGGAGGACATCCGGGCCCTGTTCCAGATGACCCCCTACTGCTGGAAGACTCCCCGGGAGGGGGTGGAGGCCCTGTCCGCTCTGAAGCGGCTCACCACCCAGGTGGGCTTTGACCTCCACGTGTTCCGCCGCAGCCCCGCCTGATCTCTCCCGCCGCCCCATAAAATATGCCCGGAGGCACGTGTGCCTCCGGGCATCCTGCATTTATGCCGCCTGCTCCGGCTGCTCCAGCCCCAGGTTCTCCCGCACCTGGCGGCGGAACTCCGTCAGCTCCGGGTAGTCCAGGAAAAACCGCAGCTTCTCCGCCCACACCGCCTCCGACTCCGGCACGTCCCACAGCACGAAGAAGGCGAAGCTCTCGCTGATGTCCTCCGACGGGTCGGTGGAGGCGTAGCTGCTGACGAAATCCTCCTCATGCCGCAGGAAGAAGTTATAGCTGTCCAGATCCGCCAGCCGGTCATCCAGGTAGCCGGTCCAGAACCGCTGGCAGAAGTCGTCCAGATAGGACCCCTCCCGGCTGACCATTCCGGCCTCGCAGTAGGTCTCCACTGTGGGCTCCCCCCGATAGTCCGCCTGACGGTGGTTCAGGGTGAGGTAGTGGCAGTACTCGTGGAGCACGGTCTCCAGAAAATAGTCCCGGTCCCCCATGTCCGCCGGGTCCAGGCAGATCTCCCACTGGCTCCCCCCGGGGTCGGCGGGCAGCACATAGGCCACCGTCTCCCCCTCGCCGTCCGTAAAGGGCACATAGCTCCGAAAGTCCCGAAAGGCGTCCTTGGGGAGGACGGCCTGCATCGACTCCCACATCTCCTCCAGGTCCTCCCTGGTCCAGGGCCCGTGGGTCAGGTCCAGGGAGTTGGGCATGAGGGTGAGCTCCCCCGCCCCGCCGATCCGGTAGCGGGCCAGGACGTGTTCCTCCGGGTCCGTGTAGCCCCAGCCCAGGTCGTCTCCCCCCAGATACCGGATGGTGTATGCCTCATAGAGCCCGTTCAGTTCCTCCAGCAGCTCCTGCTCCCGGTCCCCCCGCCGATACTCGCCCCGGTCCAGCCGGGCCTGGCGCACCGGTCGGAGCCGCATCCACAGGTCCATGGCCGCGCTCCGCTCCTCCTGGGTGATGACCTCCGCCAGCAGGCCCAGCTGCACGTCCAGCTCCCGGTCCAACGTCTCCTGGTCCGCTCCCGGGGCCGGGGAACACCCCGCCCCAAAGAGCAGGAGCAGGCAGAGGGCGGCCCCGATGAGCCGGTCCTTTCCTCGTCTCATAATTTCTCCCGTCCTCCCGACTGATACAGCAGGGCGTTGCACAGGGCGGCGGCCACCGTGCTCCCCCCCTTCCGGCCCAGAGCCGCGATGGCGGGTATCCCCCGCTCCCGGGCCAGGGCCAGGATCTCCTCCTTGCTCTCCACCACATTGACGAACCCCACCGGCACCGCCAGGATCAGGGCCGGGGACATCGCTCCGGCACGGATCAGCTGGGCCATGCGGATCAGCGCGGTAGGGGCGTTGCCCACGGCATAGATCCCCTCGGGCCAGAGGGCCGCCCCCTGGTCCACCGCTGCCGCCGCCCGGGTGGTCCCGGCCTCTGCCGCCCGGCGGGCCACCTCCGGGTCCGCCATGAAGCAGTGGACGCTGATGCCCAGCCGCTCCAGCGCCCCCCGGTTGATGCCGGACCGGGCCATGTTGGTGTCCGTCAGGATGGGGGTGCCGGCCCGGAGGGCTCGGACCCCGGCCTCCACCGCCCCGGGGGTGAACACCAGATTACGGGCGTAGTCAAAGTCCGCCGTGGTATGGATGGCCCGCTTCACCAGCGGCGCCTGATCCGCAGGCAGGACGATCCCCCGCTCCTCCAGCTCCGCCCCGATGATGCGGAAGCTCTCCGCCTCAATGTCAGCGGGGCGGCTGTGTTCCAGCTCTCTCATGCCTCCTCCTCCCTCCGGCGGCCTGAGATGAGCCACACCGGATTCTGCCCCATCATCAGGTTCAGCCCACCGGCCCCCTTGGACCGGGCCGCCCAGATCTGGGTCACCTGGGCCTCCAGCCCCCGGGCGGCAAAGGCCGCCGCAGCAGCGGACAGGGTCTCCAGGGCGATGGCGCTGACGCACAGGCGGACCCGGGGATTTTTCCCCAGGGCCGCGGCCAGGATGGCGTCCAGCTCCCCGCCGCTGCCCCCCACAAAGACGCCGTCCGGGGCGGGCAGGTCCTCCAGCGCGGCGGGCGCGGTCCCCCGGACCGGTACCAGGTTCCAGGCGCCGAAGCGCGTCCGGTTGGCGCAGATCAGGGAGAGGGCCTCCCCCTTCCGCTCCACGGCGTACACCCGCCCCCGCCGGGCCAGGAGGGCCAGCTCCACCGAGACCGAGCCCGTGCCCGCCCCCACGTCCCAGAGCACGTCGTCCTCCTCCACCTCCAGCAGGGAGAGGGCCGCGGCCCGGACCTCCCGCTTGGTCATGGGGACCTCATCCCGCAGGAAGTCCTCGTCCGGGATCCCGGAGGAGACCGCCGCCCTGGGGCGCTCCGCCCCCTCCACCAGCAGGACGCTGAGGGGGGCGAAGGTCCCCTGGGCAAACTCCGCCGCCGTCCCCTGGGTGATCCGCTCCGCCGGGTAGGACAGCTCCTCACCCACCACTGCCCGGAGGTGGCCCAGCCCGGCATCCCGCAGGGCCTGGCACAGCTCCCCCGGCCCCAGCTCGCCGCCGGTGAGGAAAAACGCCTCCCGCCCCTCCAGCACGGCGGCCACCGGGTCGCACCGGGTCCCGTGGGCGGAGACCAGCTTCCAGTCCTGCCAGGGCCGCCCCAGCCTGGCGGCCAGATACTGGACGCTGGACAGGCCGGGCAGCACCCGGAAGGGGATGCCTTCCTTCTCCAGCAGGGCGGTCAGGGAGCGGGCCCCGGAGTAGAACCCGGTATCCCCGCTGTACAGCACGCAGGGGCGCTCCAGGCCGCTCCGGCGCAGGATCTCCAGGATCTCCGTCCCCTTGGTGGCGGGATACCGGGGCACCTCACGTCCCAGATTCAGCCCCTCCACCAGACGGCGGGCCCCGATCAGGCCGTCCGCCCCCTCCAGAGCCCTGACCGCCTGGGCGGTGAGGGTGGTGGGGTCGCCCAGTCCCATCCCGATCAGCGTCACTTCCATTCTGCTTCCTCCTTATCGGCCTGGAACCAGGCCAGAATGTCCTCCAGGCCCTCGCCCCGGTCCCGGGGGCGGCGGATGACCACCAGCTCCACCCCCGCAGCCAGGGCGGCGGCGGCCTTCTCCCGGAAGCCGCCCGCCTCTCCCCCGTCCTTGGTCACCAGGAAGCGGATGTGATACTGCTCCATCAGCGCCTCATTCAGGCGCTGGGTGAAGGGTCCGTAGAGGGCGATGATGTTCCGGGAGGGGATGCCCGCCCGGCGGCAGGCGGCCACGCTCTCCTCCGAGGGCAGCACCCTGGGAAAGAGGCGGGCGGGCTCCAGGGCGGCAAAGGCCGGGAGCTCCTTGGCCCCAGTGGCCAGCAGGATGTTCCCCTCCCGCCCCGCCAGCAGCCGGGCGGCCTCCTCCGGGCTGTCCACCCGCAGCCCCTCCTCCCCGCCTTCGGGCCGGAGCAGGCGGCGCAGGGGGACGCCGGCCCGGGCACAGGCCGCCCCGATCTCCCGGGTGGCCTGGACAGCATAGGGGTGGGTGGCGTCCACACAGCGGTGGAAGCCCCGGGAGAGCAGAGCATCCATCTCCCCCCCGGATCTGCGCCCCACCAGGACGGACACATCCTCCAGGCCGGCCAGCTCCTCCGCCCCCAGGGGGGTGGCCACGCTGACCCAGACCTGGTGGCCCATGGCCGACAGGGCCCGGGCCAGCCGGCGCCCCTCAGTGGTGCCGCCGAAGATCAGCACCCTCACAGCTCATACCCCCGGGGGGTCACCATCCGGTCTCCGATCCGGCGGGTGGCAGCGGAGCCGATGAATACGGTGGTGAACATATCCACCTGGGCCTCCCGCAGCTCCCCCAGGGTGAGCACCTGGTGCTCCTCCTGGGCACGTCCCGCGTTCCGGACCCAGCCGCACACCGTCTCCGGCCCCCGGTGGGCCAGCACGATGTCACAGGCCATGCGCAAATGGTCCCGCCGCCGCCGGCTGGAGGGGTTGTAGAGGCAGAGGACAAAGTCCCCCTGAGCCGCCAGCTCCAGGCGGCGGCGGATGACCTCCCAGGGGGTGAGCAGGTCGGACAGAGAGAGCACCGCGAAGTCGTGCATCAAAGGGGCCCCCAGCACCGCCGCCCCCGCCAGGGCAGCCGTCACACCGGGCACCACCTGGATCTCCACCTCCGGGAAGTGGGGGGCCAGCTCCAGCACCGGCCCCGCCATGCCGTACACCCCCGCGTCTCCGCTGCACACCAGGGCGGTGGTCCGGCCGGACCGGGCCCGCTCCAGCGCCGCCCGACAGCGCTCAATTTCTTGGGTCATGGGGGTGGAGAAGCACTCCTTATCCGGGAACTCCCCCCGGATCAGATCCAGATAGACTGTGTAGCCGCACAGCACCTCGGCCTGCTCCAGGGCAGCCCTGGCCTCCCAGGTCATCCACCTGGAGCCGCCCGGACCCAGGCCCACCACATACAGCACATTCATGGCGCTTCCTCCCATCCCGGGGCAAAGGGGGCGGCGGCCAGCGCCGCCGTCACCCCCTCCCCCGCTGTCTTTTTCAGCAGCAGCGGGCCGCCGCTGGCCAGCACCGCCGCCCGCTCGCATACGTTGTCCGTCCCGGTGACCTGACGGACGAAGGGGGAGGGGGTAAACTCCCCCTCCGCCCGGCTCAGCTCCTCCGGGGAATAGGTGAGCAGAGGCAGCCGGCGCCGGCGGCACAGCTCCAGCAGGCCGGGCTCCTCCCCCTTGCGGTCGATGGTGCACACCCCCGCCAGCGCGGCTGGATGGAGCCCCGCCGCCTCCAGCCCGGAGCGGAGGGCCGCCTCCAGCCGTTCCGCCGGGACGCCCCGCCGGCACCCTATCCCGGCCCAGACGATCCTGGGCACCAGCTTCAGGGCGGGCTCCGGCGTGTCCCGGATGGTGAGCTGGACCTGGGCCGCCTCCTGCCCCGCCGGGACCACTCCCGAGGGGCACTCCCCTGCCACCGGCCACTGGGACCAGAAGGCCGCCGTCCCCCCCGCCAGCATCCGGGAGGCCACGGGGCGGATCTTCTCCGGGTCGGGGATGGCGCAGCCCAGGCGGCGGGCCCACTGGTCAAAGGCAAAGATCCCCCGCGCATCGGTAGCGGTAGTGAGGACCGCCTGCCCGCCCAGCAGCCCGGCGATCTCCCGGGCCAGGTCGTTGGCGCCCCCCAGGTGGCCGGAGAGGATGGGGACAGCGAACCGCCCCAGCTCGTCCACCACCACCACGGCGGGGTCCCGGGCCTTACTCACCAGATGGGGGGCCACCGACCGGACCGCGATCCCGGCTGCCCCCACAAAGATCAGGGCCTCCGCGCGGCGGAAGGCGGCGGCGGTCCACTCCTCCGCCCGCTCGCCCTTCCGGGTACAGGCGGCGCGGTGCCCGCTCCGCTCCAGGCCGGCCGCCAGCGCGGCGGCCAGCCTCCCCCCATTCTCTGTAAAGGAAATAAGCTCCACAGTCATTGGGACGCCTCCCGATAGCCGGTGGAAAACCCGGGGTGGTAGAGCTGGCTGCGGTCATAGGGCCCGGCCAGGATGTCCCCCACCACCACCAGCGCGGTCCTGGAGATCTGGTGGTCCCGCCCGGCCTGGGCCAGTTCTCCCACCGTGCAGCGCACCACCTTCTCCTCCGGCCAAGTCGCCTTATACACCAGGGCAGCTGGAGCATCTGACCGGTATCCCCCCTCCATCAGCCGGGCAGACAGTGCCTCCAGCATCCCGGCGGAGAGGAAGATGACCATGGTGGCCCCGTGCCGGGCCAGGGAGGCGATCTCCTCCCCCTGCGGCACGGGGGTCCGGCCCGCCATGCGGGTGATGATAACGGTCTGGCTCACCCCGGGCAGGGTGTACTCCGCCCCCAGGGCCGCCGCTGCCCCGCAGAAGGAGGACACCCCCGGGGTCACGTCCCAGGGGATGCCCCGCCGGTCCAGGGCGTCCATCTGCTCCCGCACCGCACCGTACAGACAGGGGTCGCCGGTGTGGAGGCGTACCGTCTCCTGCCCCGCCGCCTCTGCGCGCTCCACCGCCTCCAGCACCTGCTCCAGCGTCATGCGGGCACTGTCATAGATCCGCGCGCTGTCCCTGCACAGCCCCAGAAGGGCCGGGTTGACCAGGCTGCCCGCATAGATGACGCAGTCCGCCCCCCGAAGCAGCTCCGCTCCCCGCAGGGTGATCAGGTCGGGCGCACCCGGCCCGGCCCCTACAAAATGGACCATGGAAAAAGCCTCCTTCCCACACGGATCAGAGATACCGCCTGACCCGCTTCCGATACGCCTCGTAGGGTGCGCCGAACTGCTCCCTGCACCACCGCTCCTCCGCCAGGATGATCCAGTGCTCCGAGAGCTGGAACAGCAGGACCAGGGCGGCCAGGAGCCGGGAGCGGGTCAGCAGGACGCACCCCGCAAAATACACGAAATAGGACACATACATGGGGTTGCGGGAGAACCGGTAGAGGCCGTCCTCCCGGAAAGGGCCCGGGGAGGGCCTTCCGAAACTCACCACCGCCCCCGCGCACAGGGCCAGCCCCAAAAGGTACAGGACAAGTCCCGCCCAAAAGGGCCAGGCGCCCTCCACCTCCGCCCGCTGTGCGCAGAGACACACCAGCACCCCGGCGGAGGAGAGCTGATAGACCCAATAGGCCAGCCGTTCCCTGCCCCCCATGGGGGGTATGTGGGCGGCGCGGCCCAGTCCGTCCCTTCCCAGCCGGCCCAGGAGCCCAAATCGGAGCAGCAGGAAGGGGAACAGCAGGAGCAGACCGGACACGCCCATGTCACGGCACCAGAAGGGTGGTGAAGTAGCTGCCGGACTGGGGAGCGTCCTTCAGGCTCTCTGCCGCCTGCTCCCCCGGCAGGCCGCAGTTCTGCACCATGGCCGAGCTCTCCAGCAGGCCCCGGCTCTCCAGCGCCTCCAGCACCTGGGGCAGGGCCCGGCCGGACTTCATCAGCACCTTTGTCCCCGGCAGGTCCAGGGCCTCCTCCAGGGGGAAGCCCCCCGCCGGGACGATGTGGACCGGCAGGTCCATCTCCGTCAGGCTCCGGCCCAGCCGGGCCGCGGCGGCGCAGAAGCTGGGGACCCCCGGGACCCGGACACAGCGGCAGCCCTCCTCCTCCAGCAGCTGGGCCACATAGGCACTGCTGGCGAAGAGAGACACGTCCCCCAGCACCGGCATGGCCACATCTGTCCCCCGGTCCAGCAGGGCGCGCACCGCCTCCGCCGCTCGCCGGTGGGCCTGGCGGCGTTTCTCCTCATCCCGGGACATGGCAAAGTCTATAAAGTGTATCTCCTTGTCAGTCAGATCCGCACCTGCCTGGGCGATCTCCAAGGCCAGGGAGTCCCCCGCCGGCGTGCGGGGGACAGCCAGGACGGGACAGTCCTCCAGCACCCGCACCGCCTTCCGGGTCATCAGTTCCGGGTCCCCGGGTCCCACCCCTACGGCGTAAAATGTTCCTCTTTCGCTCTCCATATGTTCAAGATCTCCTTTGCAGTCCCGGTCATCCCCAGCAGGCCCCGGGTATTGGTGAACAGTACGCCGCCGCAGCGGCAGGACGTCCCCGCCCGCCGCTCCAGGTGTGCCTGGAGGGCGGACAGCAGGCTGTCCATGGTCCGGTCCAGCAGGCCGGCCTCCGCCAGGATGTCCAGTCCGGCGTCGGTGGTGGCGCTGCCCATCAGGGCCCGGGCAGTCTCCTGGCCGGCCCCGCACAGGGCCGCGTGGGCGCACAGGATCTCCATGCGGCAGTCCGCCCAGCGGGAGTGGGTGTTCATCACGCCCCCCGCCACCTTCACCAGCTTGCCCAGATGGCCCACCAGGATCAGCTGCCTGATCCCCGCCTCCGCGGCGCGGTCCAGGGCCTCACCGATAAAGTTAGAACACTTTACTATCCCGATATCAGAAGGGATCAGGCCGCTCTCCGCCAAAAAATCGGCCCCATAGTTGCCTGGGGTCAGCACCACCCGGTCCGCCCCCTCCGCCGCCGCCTGGCGCAGCTCCAGGGCGATGGTCTCCACCAGGGCCTGGGCGCTCATGGGCTCCACGATGCCGGAGGTGCCCAGGATGGAGATGCCCCCCTCCACCCCCAGCTGAGGATTGAAGGTCCGGCGGGCGGCCTCCTCCCCCCCGGGAACGGAGATGGTGATCTCCAGTCCCCCGGCGTAGCCCAGGGCCGCCGCCTCTTCCTCCGCCGCCCGGGCGATCATCCTCCGGGGCACCGAGTTGATGGCCGCCTCCCCCACCGGCTGGTCCAGCCCCGGCCGGGTGACCCGGCCCACCCCGGGTCCCCCCAGGATGGCCGTCCCCCCCTCCGCCCTGCGGCGGACCGTGGCCCGGATGGGCAGCCCGTGGGTGGCGTCCACGTCATCTCCCCCATCCTTCTCCACGGAGCAGGCGGCGGTCTCTCCGTCCGCGACGCAGTCCAGCAGGGGGGCCTCCACCATCCAGTCTCTGG